>NZ_JBFTJJ010000013.1:0-162335 GCF_056395365.1 Variovorax sp. 10L421 | reverse complement strand
CTGGAGCTGGATGCCGCACCGCTCATGCTCGGCTTCATCCTCGGCCCGATGCTGGAGGAGAACTTCCGCCGGGCGATGCTGCTGAGCCGCGGGAGCTTCGGCACCTTCGTCTCGCGGCCGATCAGCGGCACGCTGCTGGGCCTGATCGGCGTCTTCGTCGTCTGGCAGTTCGTGGCGTTCGTTGTCCAGGCACACAGGAAAGGCGGTGCGCCGATCCCGGCCCCGGTTGCGCTGGAACCGCAGGAGTAGGGGCGGCATGCCCGGCACGTACCCGCAGCTACAGCCTCGGCAGCGCCCGCATGGCGCGTGCCGAGGCACCCGCAAAGCCGACCTGCAGCACGCCGGGCATCGCGACGGCCGATCGCATGACGCAGTGCTCACCCGGACTGCATCGGTTCAGGTTCATCCAGGCAGCCCGGCCATCTGCATTCGTTGAGTGGCCGATGGGCTGGCGCCCCCTTGGAACGGCGGTGGTCGGCGCTCGAAACCCCTGGGCATGGCGATCTTCGGGAAAGTGCATGCCACGCAAGCGTTGCCGGGCACGCCCGCTGTCCGGATCGGCGCGCCTTCCGCCGTGAAGACGCACGGGCTTTCAGCAGTCACAGGGCCAACTGTCGGCTGGCGATCCACCGTGTCTCGCCAGCCAGGCGCTGCGCCGGTGCACGCACATGCTCGGATCGCCGATGGCCGGCATGGGCGTCAAGGCAGGCAGTGTTCGCACGACACAGGATGGTTCAGGGCGAACCCAGATGGTTGATCAGCGCGGCGAGGTAGTTGGTTCGTGTGTGCGGCACATCCACCACATCCACGAAATCGGGGTGCCGGAAATAGACGATCAGGTAGGGGTACCTGGGCAGTCTCCATGAACGCAGGCCGGGCATCCCCAGTTCGGCCTCAAGGCGCGGCGAGCCCGCATCGGGATTTCGCTGGATGAGCTCGTAGGCCCTCTGCAACTCATCCACAAAACCCTTGGCAGCGGTCGGTGTCTGCATGGTGACCGCGTAGTACTGAATCGCGGCGGTGATCTGCGTACCGGCACGAGGGCGGACAAGGAATCGCTTGGCGCCCTTCACGCTCAAGTCGCTTTCTTCTTCACAGCCTTCGCGGATGCAGCCCTGGCCGTGCGCTCAGCGGAAACCCCTGCCTTGTGCGCGCCTGGCGCCTCAACGTGGGCGATCTCAGCCCGCAATCCATCGAAGTGTGCCGGCGTCCACTCGACGGCAGGCCCTGATTCGAGACCAGCAAGGATGGCAGCTCGAAACTGCTCGCGTGCCAAGTCCCGCCGAATGAGGTCACGCATGTATTCGCTGGCATTGCCATAGCGACGGTCTGCGATCTGTGCATCCACAAATGCCTTCATCTCGTCCGGAAGAGAAATGTTCATCGTTGTCATGGACGACACTTTACCGCGCGATGGCAAACTTTGCCATCGCAGGCCAGATCGACTCCTGCAACCGTGGCTGATTCATCGGCAGTCCCTGATCACCGATGCGCAGCTCGGGCGCTAGCTGCCGAAGGGCCTTGGGTCGCAAGTGGCCGCGAACATCTCGCGAGTGATTGATCTCGAGCAGCGGGAACCCGCGCAGTCATGGGCCACTGCGGTCTGGTCGATGCCACGGTCGAGGGGCATGCGGCCTACATCGACGCCTGGCTGCAGGTGCTGCGCGGCGACCACACGGCGATCTTCACGGCGGCGCGTCTTGCCGAGGAAGCCTTCGCGTTCATCGTGGCGCGGCATCTTTTCGGACTGCGCACCGGACAGGTGGGGCGTGTGCTCATGGAGCGACGAGAAGCCAATGCGGCCGCCAATGAAAAGCGGCCCATGGCGCGCACGAACGACCTGTTCTACATGCTCGGCGTGAACGACTTCACTCGCGCCGGCGCACTTCGATTCCGACGCGGCCCCGGCGCGCCGTTTCTTGACGACAGCCCACTGCCCGCGCCTCCGGCGACCGACTTGCGCGAAATGGCCGAGGTCGCCAGAAGGCTCGACGGCCCGCGCCCGGAGGCACTGCCAGCGTACGAGAAGTGGCTCTCCATGCGCATCGCGCCAGACTCATCGCTGGGCGGCGCACGACCCAAGGCCACCTTCACCATGCAGGAAGGCACGCTCTGGCTGGCCAAATTCCCGGGACACAACGACCAGTGCGACTGGGGAAGCTGGGAGTACCAGACCTACCTGCTGGCTGGCCTCAAAGCCGAAATCTCCTGCGCAGCTCGAAAGGAAGTGCGAGCCGTGATCGAAACGCTCAAGAAAGCATCTTCCTCGACCATGGATGTTTTCTCCTTGAGTGCGGAGGATGACCCTCGACTGACACGGCCTCGATGACGGGACATGGCCGTCAGTCGCATTTTCGGCCCTGCGGAAAAAATGGGACACCGCGGCGCATTCAGGGGCCCTGGTCTTCCGGTTCGCGCATCGTGCCCACGTAGCGCCCGCGTGGGCGGATGACTTGCGCCACGCCCAGTTGCTCCAGGCTGTGTGCCAACAGCCCGACGCTGCGTGCCGTTGCGAACAGGCCAAAGGCCGCATCGGAAGGAAACCGATGGTGAGCGATCAGCGCGGCCAGGGCGACGTCGATGTTGGGCTGCAAGCCGGTCAGCTTCGTCACCTTGTCGATGAAGCGCGCGATCACCTTGGGAGGCTCGAACAAGGCCAGCAATGCGGCCGCCCGCGGATCGCCGTCGGGATAGAGGTGATGGCCGAATCCTGCCGGCGACAAGCCGTTCGACAGATAGTGGGCCAGCACCTGGTCCTCCCCCAGCCGCTCCACCTCGCTGAACAGCGCCCGGACGCGGCCTGAGGCATCGCCGTGCAAGGGGCCGGAGAGAGTGGTCAATCCGGCCAGCAGGCAGGCCGGCAGCGAGGCGCCTGTCGACGCGGCAATGCGCGCGACAAAGGCCGAACTGGTCAGCTCGTGATCGGCCAGCAACACCAAGGCCGTTCGCAGCAGATCAGCAACCTTGGCAGATTGCTTCCATCTTTTCGCAAAGCGCAGATGCAGCGGCTCGCGCCCTGGCGAGGCGCCGAAGGCGTTGGCCAACTGACCCACCAGACCCTGGCCCTCGGCATGCAGCACCCGGGTCAGGCGCCCACCGGTGGAGTGTCCGGCGGCCGCCAGGCTGGCCAAGGCGGCGAAGGCCGCGTCTCGCCCGGGCTTGCCGGGGCGCATGGGCGTCGAGCAAGAGAAATCGACTTCTCGCTCGGCGCCCCACAACAGTTGAGCCGCATCTTCCAGCGTGGCCGTCCGGGCCATGTGCACGGCATCCCGCCCCCTGTAGTACGGCCGCCCGCGAGAGAACGCGCAAAGGGCCGTCGGAATGCTGGGCTCCGACCCGAACAGGGTGTTTGTGGCCAGCGTCTCGTGCTTGCGGCCGGCCTGTTTGCGTTTGGCCAAGCCGGCAACGTCCTCGGCGCGGTACAGCCTGCGCCGCGTGTCGGCCGGGTCGGTCATGACTTCCAGCTTGCCGCGGCTCACGTACGCGTAGATCGTCTGGGCTTGCACACCCAGAAGCTTGCACGCCTCGCTCATTGAAATCCAGGAAGCCATGGTCGCGCCGATCGGGTCGATTTATATTGATTAAATATATCAATATTGACCGATATGTCAATCTATTAATAGCATGCGTCCAGTTCGTGGAGAGCTCCCCCGAACAGCTCGGCCTTCCGGCCACCGAAACGAACAGCGATATGAAACCCCAAGTCCTCCAACTCAATCCGATCCTGATCCCGGCGATCAACGACAAGCTCGCGTCGCTCTACGTCGTGCACAAGCACTTCGAACTGGCCGATCCGCAGGCCTGGCTGCGCGAACGTGGCGCGTCGGTCGACGCCGTGATCACCGGCGGGCACACCGGCATTTCGCGGGCGATGCTGGCGCAGTTGCCCAGCCTGAAGGTGGTGGCCGTCAATGGCGTCGGCACCGACGCCGTGGATCTGGCGTACTGCCGGGGCCGCGGCCTGCCGGTCACCGCCACACTGGGTGCGCTGACGGAAGACGTGGCCGATCTGGCCATCGGCTTGCTGATCGCGGCTTGCCGAAACCTGTGTGCCGGCGACCGTTTCGTGCGGGACGGCCGGTGGGAGCTTCATCCCCAGCCCAGCGCCTTTCCGCTCGCCCGGCGGTTCAGCGGCATGCGCGTGGGCATCGTCGGAATGGGCCGGGTGGGCCGCGCCGTCGCCGTGCGGGCGGCCGCCTTCGGTTGCCCCATCCGCTACACCGACCTGCGCGCCATGGACGATGTCGCGCACCGCTTCGTGCCGAGCCTGGTGGAGCTGGCCTGCGAGTCGGACGCGCTGGTGCTGTGCGCCGCCGCGGACCAGGCCGAAGGAATCGTCAATGCGGCCGTGTTCGACGCGCTGGGACCGCGCGGCTTCCTGGTCAACGTCGCCCGTGGCCGGCTCGTCAACGAAGCCGACCTGACACAAGCGCTGGTCGCTGGCCGCATTGCGGGTGCGGGCCTGGACGTGTTCGTCGACGAACCGCGCGTGCCGCTGGCGCTGCGCCAGTCCGACAGCGTGACCCTGCAGGCGCACCGCGCCAGCGCCACCTGGGAGACCCGCACCGCCATGGCCGAGATGGTGCTGGCCAGCGTCGCCCAGGCCCTGGCAGGCGAGCGTCCGGCCATGAGCCTGACCACCTGAGCCCCTGCGTTCGCGGCGCAGCGACCGCTTCCAGACCCATAAAAGGAGACACCCTTGTTCACCCGACGCCTTGCAATCCCCCTGGCCCTCGCTCTCTGCGCCATCCACGCGCCAAGCTTTGCGCAGGGCTTTCCTTCCCGCCCGGTGATACTGGTGGTTCCGTTCCCGCCGGGCGGCGGAACGGACACCGGCGGCCGCGTCATCGCCGAGCAATTGAGCCGGCGCTGGAGCCAGCCTGTCATCGTGGAGAACAAGGGTGGCGCCGCCGGGCAGATCGGCGCCGACTTCGTCGCCAAGTCCAGGCCGGACGGCTACACGCTGCTCCTGGGCAACATCGGTACGCAGGCGATCAACCCCTTGCTGTATCCCAGGTTGCCCTACGACGCCGACAAGGCCTTCGCCCCGGTCTCCCTGGTGGCCGAGCTGCCGCTGGCCATGATGGTCCATCCGTCGGTCCCCGCGAAGACGGCCGCCGACTTCGTCGCGCTGGCCAAGTCCAAGCCGGGCCAGATGAGCTACAGCAGTTCGGGCGCCGGCGGCGCGCCGCACCTGGCAGCCGAGATGTTCAAGGACCAGACCGGCTCCTTCATCCTGCATGTGCCTTACCGCGGCGGCGGTCCGGCCATCGCCGATCTGCTCGCGGGCCATGTGCAGCTGTCGTTCATGACGGTGCTGGAGGCCTCCGGCCACGTCAAGGCGGGCAAGCTACGTGCGCTGGCCGTGACCGGCGACAAGCGCGTGCCGGCGTTTCCCGAAGTTCCCACGCTCGCGGAAGGCGTGGTGCCCGGCTTCAACGCGATCTCCTGGATCGGCCTGCTTGCGCCGACGGGCACGCCGCAGGACGTGGTGGACAAGATCGCCGCCGATCTGCGCGCCGTGCTGGCCGACGAAGCGGTCAAGGCACGCTTCGTGGGCCTGGGCGGCGTGCCGCGCGCCACCTCGCCGCAGGAGTTCGCCAGGCTGATCGCCGACGACAAGAGCCGCTACGCCCAGATCATCCGCAGCCGAAAGATCACGATCGAGTGACCGCGACAAGCCGGCCGTTCAAAAACGACAGACCCACCCTGAAGAGGAGACATCCATGCAGCTCACGTCCCTGATCAAGATCCTTACCGTCTCGGCGTCGCTCGCCGCGGCGGCGACCCTCGCATCGGCCGAGGCGGCTTACCCGGCCCGCGCCCTCAAGATCATCGTGCCTGCCCCGCCGGGCGGCGCGATCGACACCATCGCCCGTGTCGTCGGAGACAAGATCGCTGTGTCAATGAGACAACCGGTGATCGTCGACAACCGGCCCGGCGCATCCAATAACCTCGGCACGGACGTCCTCGCCAAGTCGGCGCCCGACGGCTACACGATCGGCATCGTGGGCGGCAGCCACAACACCAACAAGTTCCTGTTCAAGAACCTCGGCTGGGATCCTTCGACGAGCTTCGAGCCCATCGTCTACACGCACGAGGTTCCGCTGGTGTTCGCCATCTACCCGCAGCTTCCCGCCAGGACGCTGCCCGAGTTCGTGGCCTGGATGAAGGCCCATCCGGACGAGGCCAGGGTCGCCACCTCCGGTCGCGGCAGTGCGCAGGAAATGGCGGCGGAGATGTTCCGCGTGGCGAGCGGGGCGCAGATGCTGCTGGTCCCCTACAAGGGCTCCTCCGCCGCGCACCCGGACCTGCTGGCCGGACGTACCGCGCTCTTCATCGACACCCTCAGCGCCATCCAGTCGCAGGTGAAGGCCGGCAATGCGCGGGCTGTTGCGGTGTCGACGCGCAAGCGGACCAAGTTGCTGCCCGACGTGCCGACCGCGGACGAACAAGGATTCAAGGGCTACGACGCCAATACGAATGGCGGCTTCCTGGCGCCGGCCGGCACGCCCAAGGCGATCGTTGCCAGGCTGAATGCCGAGATCAACGCGGCGCTGAAGCTGCCCGACGTGCGGGCGAAGCTGGAGGCCGCCGGCATAGAGGTACAGGGCGGAACGCCACAGGAGTACGCCGCGCTGATCAAGTCCGACCTCGTCAAGTGGGGCAGGGTGGTCAAGGAGGCGGGGATCCAGGCGGAGTGAGTCCGGAAGTGGGGGCGCGCAGCTTGCCGAAGGAATCCCTGGGCCTGCAACACGCGCCGGCAGTCGAATGAGGTATCTCAGCAGCCTGCTAAGCCGCCTGTCGCAGGGACGCGCGCGCGCACGCCAGGAACGGCTCGATGAGAGGGCTCTCCCAATCGCTGCGCCAACAGGCGGCGACGTCCATCTTTGCATCGGCGTTCCGCAAGGGCCTGAACACCACGCCCGGAGGCCGGCCGATCCGGGCGCATGCAGGCAGGATGGCCACGCCCTTGCCCGCCAGGACGAGCGCCAGCGCCGACACCGTGGTCCCGACCCGTTGCGCAATCGGCATGCTGACATCGTGCCGCCGAAGCATCGAGGCGATGACGGATTTGTCGACGTCCCCCCCGGGGGCAGGGAGCCCGATGAGGGGCATGGCAGAAAGCCGCTGCAGCGGAATGCTGGACGTCCGGGCCAAGGGCGAATCCGCACGCACGGCCAGCATCAACGGCTGGGTTCCGATGCGTTCGACCGCAATGCCTGCCTGGGCGATGGGCGGAATGCAGATCGCCACGGACACGTCCGAGTCGGTGATGGCCGAGACGTTGTTGATGGCGTTCAGTTCCACATACTGGATCTCCACGTCCGGCAACTTCGTTCGAAGCATGTTTTCCAAACGAGGGAGCACCAGGTAGGAAAGGACCACCATGGTTCCGACCGTGAGCCGGCCCCTTCGGCCCGACCCGATGGCCCGTGCGGCGTCGAATCCTTCATTGGCAAGGAGCAGCGCTTCCTTCGCACGCTGGAAGAGCGCATTGCCGGCGTCGGTGATTTCCATGCCGCGCGCTGCCCTGCGAAACAGGGGCGTGCCCACCGCCGCTTCCAGATTCCTGATGTGAACCGACAGCGGCGGTTGGGCCATGTTGAGCCGGCGTGCCGCTTTTCCGACGCTGCGTTCCTCGGCGACGGCGACGAAGTAGCGGAGCGTTCTGAAGTCTGGTTCTGCCATACGTTGGTCGTATGCCTTGTCAGGAAAACAGTATTGGACCCCGATGCGGCCGCGCATCAATCATTTGCAGCATGAAGAAGTTTCCCCGTCTTCCGAGGTCCGAGATCCGCGAAATGTCCGCCGCGAGGATGCGCGCACTCGTCGCGCAGCGCAAGCTAAAGGCCTCACCCGCAGGAGGCGAAGGTCGTCACCTCCGGCCGGGGCAGTGCGCAGGACATCGAGGCAAACCGGTTGATGCCAGAGTTCCGTGCTGCTGCGGTGGCGTCCACCAGTTCGATCCGAACGTTGCGTGCTTGCGTCATTCCGGGCACCGAAAAGGAATGTGCGATGGCCCACCGAACGCGTTCGTGGCCTGGATGCAGCCCTGTCGCGTTGGCGTCCGGGCTGGGAAAAAGTACCACACGGGTTCGCAATCGTCCTACCGCCTCAGGGGAGTGGCTGCCTAGAGTTCATCTCTCTCCTCAACTCACCACCGCGATGGCGGCTCGATGCCGGCGATGAACAACTCCCCCAACTCCGTACGCGAGCATCGGCATGAATCATGAAACCGGCGTTGGCCACCGGTCAGCCAGACTCGCAATTCACTCATGCATTGTCTGAATTGGATCGCTCTTCCCGGAGAGCTTTTCTCCTTGCAGATGATTTCTGAAAACGTCGGGAACCCGACATTCATATCCCCGGAGCCATGTGACTGTCTAGTGTCAATGTTGCGACTCACACTCTTTATGTCGCCGGATTGCCAAAAATTCCTCAAAATTCGCACGATGTTGCGTTGTTACATTCGTTAAGATTTGAATATTCTTCAATTAAATGGTGAGCACCATTTTGGTGCGATATGAAAATATGGAGGATTGCATTTGGCGGCGTCACTGTGTTTGCCGGTAGATGAATTCGCTGAGATATCTCATTTCAGATAAACGAATGAACTGTTTGCGCAGCTGTGTTTTGATGAAGAGTGAGTCAAATAATAAATAGATTCCATGAATTGGATTGAGTGCCGAACGGATATCGAAGCGCTTTGGTATTGGAGGCAAATCAAGCTGGCTGCTTGATTGATTTTGAATGGATGCAGGCCGGAAATAGTGCGCCGTTCGTGGAAGCTTTTTTTGTTGAGCTGAACAATGCCCCCTCCCGGAAGAAAGGTTCGGAAGGGGCGCGCGTTGCACTCAAGTTCGAGGAAACATGGATTTATTGATGTCGGATGTCCGGCTTTTCGTGAAAGCCGTCGAGGTGGGAGGGTTGACGCAAGCGGCTGACGCGTTGAGCGTGCCCAAGGCATCCGCGTCCCGGCAGCTCAAGAGGCTGGAGACCTTGGTCGGCCACACGCTCCTGCACCGGGGGGCAGGCCGTTTCGGTCTCACCGGGGAAGGGCGCGAGTTCCTTTCCACGGCGAAGGAAGTTCTGGAGGCAGTGAACCAGGCGCTCTCGCGGCTCTCCGACACCAACGAAGCCCTGACGGGCCAACTGCGGATCTCGGTTCCCGGCTACCTCGGCCGTGAGCTGCTCTCCTCGCACCTGGCGGGCTTCATGGCTGCGCATCCCCTGCTCAAGCTCACCGTCGACGTGAACTCCGATCGCGTGGACCTGTTTCGCGAAGATGCCGACGTGATCATCCGGGTGGGACTCGAGGGCTGCGAAGACTTCGTCGCCAGACGTATCAGGAGGCAGGCTCTTGTCCTGTGCGCCGCACCCTCGTACCTCGAGCGCCATCCGGTGATCGAGGGGATCGACGATCTCGCGGGACACTACTTCTTGACCAGCGGTCCGGAGCGGCAGGCCATGGAAATGGCCGTCCCGGGCCTTGACCGGGAGTACGTCGTCAGCGCCGCGGGAGTATTGCGGGCCAACGATCCGGAGTTGCTGCTGAGGCTGGCCTGCTCGGCCGGCGGAATCGCCCTGGTCCCTCTTTTTTGCGCCAAAGCGGCGATCCGGGGTGGCTCTTTGGTCGCAGTCCTTCCGTCGTTCGAATTGATGCCGGAAGAATTGAATCTGATGTATTTGCCCGCGCGGCGCAATACCCGAAAAATCAGAACCTTCGTCGATTTCATCTTCAAGGCGCTAGAGCAAGCCTGAATTTCGCCTGCGCCGCACCGGAGGCCTGCGCGGCTCTGGCGGCTCCTCCACGTTCATTTTTTTAACGGCGATTCAGCCGGGCTTCTGCACGCCCGTGCGTTGCCGCAGGCAGTTCCACGCATTGGCAGGACGGTGCGTGGTCTTTGCGGGCAAATTGAAAAGAGGTTCCAAAATCGAAACCTCCACTTTCAGGGTTGGAACCGTGTTTTCTGTAGTCGCTGCAGGCAAAATCGACGTTGTTTACAAGTGCAAGCGAACGTACATTTCTGCGAATTAAGAGGCTCACGTCTGTTGTGAGTTGTCCTCAGAAAAAAAGTTTCGCTGCATTGTGACTTATTTCCAGGTATTTGTGACCCCGCTGGCGATTCGTGCCGAATTGCCGTGATCTTTGAACTGGAGCAATCATGCTTATACAAAAACTGACTCAATCTTTTTTCCGCACGGCAGGCAGGCTGCCTGCTTTGGCCGCAAGCTTTGGCGCCGGCATGATCGCCGTGGCCAGCCTGGCTGCGCCGGCCTCGGCACAGCCTGTTGCAACCCCGTCCGCGCTCGCTGCCGAGAAAACGGTGGCGGTCGCCCTGACGCAATTCAAGGTGGTGAAGGCCGCGGACGGCAAGGAGCAGCTGCTGGACGCCTCCTCGGTCAAGCCGGGCGACATCCTGGAATACCGGGCAACCTACGTCAACAAGACCGGCAAGGCGGTTTCCGGCCTGGTCGCCGATCTGCCGATCCCCGAGGGGCTCGAGTACCTGCCGCGCAGCGCCAAGCCCGGTGCCGCACTGGTCAAGGCGGCCACCAAGGACGGCGTTTACGGCGCCGAGCCGCTGACGCGGAAGGCCGCGAACAACAAGACGGAGCCAGTGCCCTACAGCGACTACCGCGCATTGCGCTGGACGCTCGGCCAGCTGCCCGCCGGCGGCGAAACCGCCGTGACTGCACGCGCCAAGGTCGAGATCGTCGTTCCGCCAGAGCCCAAGACCTCCGCCGCCGCGCCGCAGGCGCCGCCCGTGACGGTGCAGTCCGCTGCAGGCGCTGCCTCGCGCTGAGGTCGTGGTGGTTTCGCCTCCTGGCTTCCGTTTCCTTGCTTTCCTTTGCTATTGCGCGCAACCCGGCCAATGTCTTCCGCCCGCGGAATCCATGAGTCGGGCTTTTTTTGTTCTTTTTTTTGACAACCGAGGAGAAACCACGTGAGTCCCACCTTGCCAACCCGGCGCATCGGCTTGAGGCCGAGAGCCACATGGGCGGGCGCTGCAGTTCTGTCGCTGGGCTTCCTGTTTGGAAGCTCGAGCGCATCTGCCGCACCGCCGCCCGCCAATACCGTCATCGGTAACCAGGCTTCGGCCACTTATTCGGATTCGTCCGGCACCACCCAGCTGGCGACCTCCAACCTGGTTCAGACCACGGTTCAGCAGGTCGGCTCCTTCACGCTGGACACGGTCAACCAGGTCACGACGACGGTCGTCAACACCAAGCTGGGCGCTGCAGGCTCGGTGGTGTACGCACCGCACATCTTGACCAACACCGGCAACGGCTCGGACACCTTCACCATCACGGTGGATGCCGACAACGATGCCTTCTCGAAGGTCGAGGTCTATCCGGACGCGAACGGCGACGGCGTGCCCGACGGCACCACCCCGCTGTGTACGGCCGCGCCCGCTGCAGTCTGCAGCGTGCCCGCGCAGACCGTGCCCGGCAACAACGGCACGTTCCAGTTCGTCGTGGCCTACACGATCCCTGGCACGGCCACCACGCCGACCACTCCGTTCGACACGGCCACCATCACGGCCACCCCGGGTACGCCGGCGCTGTACACGGCGCCGAACAACTCGGCGGCAGACAAGGACCAGATCAACCTGACCACCGTGGCCGCCTTCGGCGCCACCAAGTCGATCGGTGTCCCGGCAGTGGCCGGCCCCGGCGGCGCGGCCTGGCCGCTCGCGAGCACCGGTGGTCCGCGTTCGTCGGCAGCCTCCTGCTCGACGACCTGGGCTGCAGGCCTGGCTTCCAGCGCGACCTGTCAGTACACGGTCTACACGCTGACCTTCAACAACACCGGCGGAGCGCCCGGCAAGTTCGCCCTGTCGGACACGTTGCCATCGGGCTTCACCTATGTCGCGGGTTCTGCCGTCTGGAGCAGCGCCCCCGGCGTGGCCCTGGGCGACGGTGCCGGCGGCGATCCGGCCGGCATCGACTTCCAGGTGGCGGGCAGCACGCTGAACGCTGTCGTGAGCTCGCTCGGCCAGAACGTGACGCAGACGATCAGCTTCGTCGTGCTGGTGAACAACACGGCTGTGGTCGGCACCTCGACCACGACCAACGTGGGCCAGTACAACCCGACGGATTCCCCGGCTGCCACCGCTACCGCGATCGGCACCCTGGGTTCGAGCACCAACCCGGCGGCCTACACCGTCGTCGCCAGCTACGGCCTCGTCGTGGGTACCAACCCCTCGACCGCGGCAACGGCGGTCGACGCGGTGGCGGGCACGCCCAATGGCACGGCGGCGGACACGACCACGCAGCCTTCGGTGGTTGCCGGCGGCAGCGTCAAGTTTCCGCAGACCGTGTTCAACACCGGCAGCGGCGTCGACAGCATCAACCTGAGCATCGCCAACGGGACGTTCCCGGCGGGCACGACCTTCCTGCTGTTCGCGGCAGACGGCGTGACGCCGCTGCTCGACACCACCGGCGACGGCGTGCCCGACACCGGTCAGATTCCGGTCGGCGGCAGCGCCAACATCGTGGTGCAAGCCAACGTTCCGGCCAGCGCGACGGTGGGCTCGGGTCCGTTCAACGCGATCCTGACCGGCCGCTCGGCAGGCGACGCGACCAAGATCGACGCCACGCTCGACCAGGTCACCATCGTCGTCGGTTCGCTCGTCGACCTGACCAACAGCGCAGCCGGTACCGGCTCGGGTTCGGTGGCGGGCGGTGACTTGGGTCCAGGCCCGAGTCCGCAGCCGACCACGACCAACACGACGCCTGCCGGCACCGGCACGATCTTCACGCTGTTCGTCAAGAACAACGATGCGACCGGCCCTGCAACGCAGACCTACGGCCTTGCGGCCAGCCAGTCCACCAGCTTCCCGGGCTCGCTGCCGGCGGGCTGGACGGTGAAGTTCGTGGCCGCGGGCGGTACCTGTACCGCCGCAGCGATCACCACCGTGACCGTGGCTGCCGGTGCGCAGCAGCAGGTCGACGCCTGCGTGACGCCTCCCGCCACGCAGACGCCGGTGACCGCCCAGGCGATCTACTTCCGCGTGCAATCCACTGCCGTGGCATCGACCGGCGTGCTCGTGTCCGACGCCAAGCATGATGCGGTGACCGTCGTCGCTGCCCAGACCCTGGGTGCCACGCTCACGCCGAACAACGTCGGCCAGGTCGCTCCGGGCGGCACCGTCGTCTATGCGCACACGCTGACCAACACCGGCTCCTTGAGCTGCGGCGCTTACACGCTCACGGCCACCGTGCCGGCAGGCGATGCGACGCTGGGCTGGACCACCGCGATCTACCTCGACGTCAACGGCGACGGCCAGATCGATGCGGGCGACACGCTCGTCACCGGCCCGCTCGCCGGTCCGCTGGCGGCAGGCGCAACGCAGAAGCTGCTGGTGCGCGTGTTCGCACCGGGCGGCGCCAGCGCCGGCGCAACCGACACGGCCACCGTGACGGCGACGTTCACCGATCCGGCACCGAACTGCGGCGCGCCTTCGGCCACCGACATCAGCACCGTGATCAGCGGCCAGATCCGCGTCGTCAAGACGCAGGCTGCCGACATCGCCTGCGACGGTACGGCTGACGCCGCTTTCGCAGCGACGCCCCTGTCGCTGAAGCCCGGCCAGTGCATCGTGTACCAGGTCGTCGCGACCAACGAAGGCACTGCGCCGATCACCAACATCGCGATCAACGACGCGGCGCCTGCATTCACCAGCCTCACCGGTGCGACGCAGCCAGCCAGCCAGTGCGTCTCCACGGGCGTGACCGGCACCGCGCTGGCCTATGCCCAGACCGCGACGGCGGTGAGCTGCGGCAGCGCGGCCAACACCGTGGCCCCAGCCGGCACGGCCACCTTGACCTTCGCGGTACGCATCAACCCGTAACGCGCGATTGAGTCGCTGGCAGACCTCGCGGGGTCTGCCGGCTTTACGCGAGGCGTTGCCCTGCCGGGTGCGCTTCGCCTTTTTCCCCTGCTGCTTCCGACGCGTGCGTTGCCGCAAGCGCGCATGGCAGCGGCAGAGGAAAAAGACCCAGGTATTTGACGGCCCCAACAGGCGCCGACGGAAGGTGACGCGGAGTGCAATTCTTGTCTGACTCATTGAGCTGCGGCTCGCATCGATGGCGCCAGGCCGGCGCCACGCTGGCGATCGGACTGGCGTTGCTCCTGGCGTCCGTTGCGGGGCAGGCCGCACCTGCGCCCGGCGGCAGCGTCATCCGCAACGTGGCCAGGGCCAGCTATGTGCCGGCGGGCTTTGCGCAGACCGAAACCTCCAGCTCGAACAGCGTGGTGGCGAACGTGCTGCCGGTCGAGGCGCTGGTGCTCACGCAGGACCAGGCGGTCACCCGGCCGCCCTCCACCGTGGTCACGCTGAGCCATCTGCTCACCAACACCGGCAACGTGCCCTCGAGCTATGCGCTGGGCTTTGCCAACAATGGCAACGGCTGCGCGGCCGACACACTCGATCTCTCGGCCTTGAGCATCGTGCGCGACATAAACAACAACGGCGTGGCGGATCCCGGGGATCCCGTGGTGCCGCTCGGCGCCCCCGGCGCGCTGGCGCTGCGGCCCGGCGAAACGGCTTCGCTGCTGGTACGGGGGACGATCCCGGCCACTGCGGGCGGCATGGCCTGCGTCGCGCTGACGGCGACCACTGCGTTGCAGAACCTGAGCGCCACCAACCGCGACACCGTGACCGTTGGCGACATGGCGGTGCTCGCCATCACCAAGAGCGCGAGCTATCCGGGCGTCATCGTTCCGGGGCAGACCCGCATCGACTTTTCGGTCTCGGGCACCAACATCGGCGCCCGCGATGCGCAGCCAAGCAATGTCGCCGCGCCGGCCGGCACGCCGGTGCTGGTGAACGGTGCACCCACCAGCCTGGTACTGGTGCGCGACCTGGTGCCCGTCGGCACGCAGTACATCGCCGGCACGCTGCAGAGCACGGCCGCGGGCGCAGTGCGCCTGTTCCGCCTGCCGGGCGATCCGGCCTTCAGCTACCGCACGGCGGACGACGCCGCCGCGATCGAAGTGGCGATCGGCGTGCCCACTGCCGTGTCGCGCAATGCCTCGATCGCGATGCAGTTCGCGGTGCTGGTGCGGACGGACCAGACCGGCGACATCCGCAACACCGCGCAGAGCTACTACAACGACGGCACCGCACCGGTGGTGTCGCCGTCCAACACCGTGCTCATCACCACGAGCCAGAGCCGCATCGGCGTCGCCAAGACCGCCTCGACGCCGCGCGCGAACCGCGGCGCCGATGGCCTGCTCGACGGAACCGCCACCGTGCGCTTCAGCGTCGACGTGCGCAACTACGGCGCCGTGTGGCTCTACGGCGTGCAGGCGACCGACCTGCTCGAAGGCAGCGGCGCCACCCAGTTCGGCAGCTACACGAGCGCGGCGGTGCCGGGCCCCAACCAGTACACGGTGGTGCCGGGCTCGATCGCGATCGCGGGCAACCAGGGCAACACCGTGGGCGGCACCGTGGCCGCCGCGAACAACGCCTTCACCGGCACCGCCGGCGCGCAGAGCCTGCTCGCGCCCGGGGCCGTGCTGCCGGTCGGCGCGCAGGTCATCGTGCAGTTCGACGTTCGCATCAACGTCAACGGGCGCACCGGCACGCTCCTCAACAGCGTGCGTGCGCAGGGCGCGCTGACGCCCGGCGGCGCGCCCGTGGCCTTCGACGATTCGGTCGACGGCGCCAACCCGGACCCGGACGGCGACGGCAACCCGAACAACAACAGCGCACCGACGCCGGTGTCGATGGAGCTTCCGTCGCTCTCGCTCGCCAAGAGCGCCTCGCTGCCCCGGCGCGTGGCACAGGGCGTCTACGAAATCGACTACCGGCTGCTCGTCACGAACACCGGCGTTGCCCCGGCGCCGCACGTGCGCGTGATCGACAACCTGAACTGCACCTTCGACATGGACAAGCCGGAAGGCCTGGTCGCGTCCTGGGAACTGGCTGTCGCGCCCAAGGTCCGCAGCGGGTTGCTCATTGCTGCGGGAAGCTTCACCGGGCGCGCCGCTTGCGACCGCGAGGCGCTTGCCAGCACCGACGCATTCAAGCTGCCGACCGAGGTGGTGCTCAGCCTGACCGACGGCAGCCGCGGGCTGGAGCCCGGCCAGAGCGAGGAAATCAGCTTCACCGTTCGCATCACCCAGAAGCCGGGGGCAGGGGACCGCCGCGTGGCGATCAACAACAAGGCATGGGCCGCGGCCTTCGACCAGAACACCGTCAACGTCACGCCCGCGATGCTGGTTGCAGCCACCGCGAGTTCGGTGCAGTCGCTGCTGGCCGACCCGGCCGGCACGGTCTACAACGCCGTCACGCGCGATCCTGTTCCCGGCGCGGTGGTCACGTTCACGCGGCAGTCGTGCAGCAGCGGGTCGGTGACACCGATGACCGAGGCCGAAATCTACGGCGGCTCCTCGGGCACCTACACGTTCAATGCCGACGGCAGCGTCTCCATGACGACCGGCGCCGACGGCAGCTACCAGTTCTACCTGCAGTCGCCGCCGGTCACGAGCCTGTGCACGTACGCGCTGCATGTGGCGCCCCCGGCGGGCAGCGGCTATGTCTATCCGTCCCAGCTGATCCCCGTGACGGCCGGCACCTTCGGCAGCTGCGGTCCGGTCGTGCCCGGTGCCTTGCCGCCCAAGGGCGCGGAGCCCACGACCCACTATTTCTCGCTCACCGCCGGCTTCAACGCGTCGAACGAAGCGTGCGACGTCATGCACAACCACATTCCGCTCGACCCGGGCAACGTGCTCGGGCTGGTGTTGCGCAAGGAAGGCAGCAAGCGGCAGGTCGAGTTCGGCGACTTCATGGACTACGCGCTGACGGTGACGAACAGGACCGGTTCCCCGGTGAAGGGAATCTCGCTCAGCGACAGCTTGCCGCCAGGCTTCGCCTATGTGAGCAACAGCGCCCGCCTGAACGGCGCGGCGACCGGCAATCCGGTCGGCGGCGCGGGACCGAAGCTGGTGTTCAGCTACCCCACGCTGACGCTCGGTGTCGACCAGATGGCCATGGTGCGCTATCGCGTGCGCGTCGGCGTGGGCGCTCCTACCAACGGAGACGCCATCAACCGTGCGCGCGCCTATTCGGGGCCGCTGCAGTCGAACCTCGCGAACTGGACCGTGCGTGTCACGGGGGGCGTGTTTTCGGACGAGGCCTTCATGTTCGGCAAGGTCTACATGGACTGCAAACCCGACGGCAAGCAGGAGGGCAGCGACGAGATCGGCGTGCCCGGCGTGCGCCTGTTCATGGAAGACGGCACCAACGTCGTCACCGACGTGGAGGGCAAGTGGAGCCTCTACGGGCTCAAGCCGCTCACCCACGTGCTGCGCGTCGACCAGACCACGCTGCCCGCCGGCGCGCGGCTGGAAGTGCTGGACAACCGCAACGCGGGCAGCCCCGAGAGCCGCTTCGTCGATCTGAAGAAGGGCGAGTTCCACAAGGCCAACTTCGTCATCGGCAACTGCGACAGCAAGGCGACGCTGGCCGATGTGGTCGCGCGCCGCGCGGCCATTGCCGCGATTCCGGACACCGAAGCCGAAGCCCAGGTGCGCATGCGCCTGAATGCGGAGGGCCAGATCGTCGCAGTGGGCGACCTGCGCTCGCTGCCCGCCAGCGGCCAGGCGCTCGCCAGCGGCAGCACCGGCTCCACCACCACCTCGTCCGCGCCGCTGATCGCGATGCCCGATGCGCCGGCCAACGCCAGCAGTTTCGTCGGTGCCGGATCGGGCAGCATGAGCGGCACGCTGGGTGCCACGGCTTCGGCCGCGCCGACCCCGGCCGGCAGCCTGTTTGCCGCGCTGAACGGCTTGCCGGCCGCCGCGCAAGGCGTGTCGGCCGCGGGCGGCGCGGCGGCTGGCGTCGGCGCTTTCGCCAGCCGGCCGGTCAATACGTCCGGCGCCATGCTGGAGCCGCGCAGCGCACCGCTGCTGCCGGAAGCCGCGCCCAGCCCCATCGAGCTGGAAGTGCTGCTGCCCCGGATCGAGAGCAACGCTCTCGGCTTCCTCGGCTTGAAGGATGGCGACACCGTTCCCGGCCAGTCGATCAACGTGCGCGTCAAGGGCGAGGCCGGCATGGCGCTGCGCCTTCGCGTCAATGGCCAGGCCATCGACGAGCGGCGCGTCGGCAAGAAGACGCAGCTGCCGTCGAACAGGATCGGCGCCTGGGAATACATCGGCGTGGTGCTGCAACCCGGAACCAATCGCCTGCAGCTCGATGCGGTGGACGATTTCGGCAATGTGCGCGGCAGCGAACAGATCGGCATCGTTGCGCCGGACAAGCTGGGCGCCATCCAGATCGATCTGCCCGAGACGGCGTACGCCGATCTGCGCACACCCGTGATCGTGAAGGTGCGCCTGACCGACGCGGCCGGCGTGCCCGTGACCGCGCGCACCCAGCTCACGCTGGAGGCTGACCGCGGCCGCTGGCTCGACGAGGACCTGAACCCGGCCGAGCCGGGCACCCAGGTTTTCATGGACGGCGGCACTGCCGAGTTCCGCCTGCTGCCGCCGGGCGAGGCGGGCGATGCGCGCCTGCGCGTGACGGCCGGCAGCTTCGTCAAGGAAGTGCGGCTCGCGCTGCTGCCCGAGATGCGCCCGATGATCGGCGTAGGCATCGTTGAAGGCGTGCTCGACTTCACCCAACGCGGCAGCGTGCCGCTCGGCGCCATGCCGGCCGGCGCGGCGTTCGAGGCCGAACTGACGGGGCTCACCGAGGAGCGCGAGAACCGGCGCGCCGCCGCCCGCGCCGCCTTCTTCTTCAAGGGCACCGTCAAGGGCGAGTACCTGCTCACGGCCGCCTTCGATTCCGACAAGACACGCAAGGACCGGCTGTTCCGCGACATCCGGCCCGACGAGTTCTATCCGGTGTACGGCGACTCGTCGGTCAAGGGCTTCGACGCGCAGAGCACGCAGAAGCTGTATGTGCGCATCGACAAGAACCGCTCCTACCTGCTGTATGGCGACTTCACCACCAGCAGCAGCACCGAGGTGCGCAACCTGAGCCAGAGCAATCGCGCGCTCACCGGTCTCAAGCAGGTGTACGAGACCAGCAACGTGCGCGCCACCAGCTACGTCTCCCGCACCGCGCAGACGCAGCAGGTCGAAGAGTTCCGCGCCGTCGGCACATCAGGCCCGTACTACCTGAGCGCCACGGGCGGCGAGTTCGTCGACAACAGCGAGCAGATCGAAGTCGTGGTGCGCGATCGCAACCAGCCCGACATCGTGCTGCAGCGCACGCCGGCCACGCGCTTCGTGGACTATACGGTCGAGCCGCTCACGCGCCGGATCCTGTTCACGCATGCCGTTGCGTCGGCCGACGCCAACCTCAACCCGCAGTCGATCCGCGTCACCTACGAAGTCGACAGCGGCGGTCCGAAGTTCACCGTGGCCGGCACCGACGTGCAGGTCAAGGTGGGGGAGCGCCTGCAACTGGGCGTGGTCGCCAGCACCGACCAGAACCCGGAAAACCACCGCAAGCTGCGCGCGCTGACGGCGGTGGCCCGCCTCGGCGAAAACACCACGGCCGCAGCCGAACTGGTGCGCACCGATTCCGACGCGAAGGGCAAGGGCGAAGGCGGCCGCGTCGAGGTGCGCCACCAGGACGAGAAGCTCGCGGCGGTGGTGCTGGCCAGCAAGACCAGCACCGGTTTCGACAACCCGGGCGCCAGTTTTTCGGCGGGCCGCACCGAGGTCTCCGGCCGCGCCGAATACAAGATCGACGACAACACCGCGGTGCGCGCCGAAGCGCTCTACAGCAAGGACGCGCTGCTGGAGGGCGACCGCAAGAGCGCCAGCGCGAGCCTGCGCAAGAAGCTGGACGACAACATCGTCGCGGAGGTGGGCCTGCGCCACGGCCAGAGCAGCAGCGGCCTCGCCTCGGGTTCCGGTTTCGACTACGGCGAGATCTCCACCTACAACGGCAATCTCGGCAGCCGCGTCGGTGCCGGCAACGTGACGGCGCTCGGCGCGGCGGCGACTGCGAACGCCAAAACCGAGACCGAGAGCCTGACCACCTTGCGCGCGCGCCTGTCGGCCCAGGTGCCGGGCGTGCCGCTGGCCCAGGTCTTCGTCGAGGGCGAGCAGGACCTGAAGCAATCCGACCGCCACACGCTGGCCGTCGGCGGCAACTATGCGATCACGGACAAGACGCGCGTCTACGCACGCTACGAGCTCATCTCCAGCCTGTATGGCAATGCCCAGCTGGACGCCACGCAATCCAACAACGTCGGCATCCTGGGCATCGAGAGCAACTACATGGACGGCGGGCGCCTGTACAACGAGTACCGGCTCGCCGACAGCATGGACGGCAGGACCGGGCAGGCCGCCACCGGCGTGCGCAACACCTTCAAGCTCACCGACCACTTCAGCCTGACCGGCGGCCTCGAGCACACCCGCCGGATGGGCGGCTACACCAACAGCGCCAACAGCGGCACCGGCTACGCGGGCGGACTGGGCGAATCCACCGCCATCACGGCGGGCGTCGAGTACCTCACCGAAACCTACAAGCTCAGCGGCATCCTCGAAGGGCGCAAGGGCGACGACGCGGACACCCGTCTCTTCAGCGCCGGCTTCGGCTACAAGATCACGCCGGCCTGGAGCCTGCTGGCGCGCAGCGTGATGAGCGACAGCGAAGGGCAGGGCATCAACGCAGGCAACGAGCGCCACCTGCAGCGCCACCAGATCGGCATGGCGTACCGCCCGGTCGACGACGACACCTGGAACGCCTTGATACGCTACGAGCGCCGCTCGGAGCGCATCGCGGGCCACGGCAACGCCGCCGGCGCATTGACCGGCGGCAGCGCCTTCGGCGGCGATTCCGGCAACGCCAGCTTGCCGGGCAGCACCAGCGCCGACATCGTCTCGGCGCACCTGAACTACAACCCGCAGCGCGGCAGCGTGCTGAGCGCGCGCTATGCGGGCAAGCTCTCGCGCGCCGACGACGGCTTCCTGGCCAGCAGCTACTGGGCCCACCTGCTGCACGCGCGCTACACCCACGACATCAACAAGGACTGGGACTTCGGCGTGCAGGCCGGCGTGCTCTACGGCAAGGGCGGCGCGCTGCAGAAGACCGCGGGCGTCGAGCTCGGCTACCAGGTGGCGAAGGACCTGTGGATTTCCGCGGGCTACAACTTCGTCGGCCTGCGCGACCGCGACCTGACGGCCAACGAATACACCAGCAAGGGTGCCTACCTCCGGCTGCGCTTCAAGTTCGACGAGACGGGGCTGGGCTTTCCATCGGCCGCCGCCCCCAAGCCGACGGGCATCGCCCTGCAGCCGGAAGCTCCTTCCGACATCGACAAGTCCCCGGTCCCCCCGTCCCCAGAAGAAAAAACCAGTTCAGAAAAATGAACATGCAAAGACTCAAGAACACGCTGCGCTCCACTGCGGGCACTGCAAGGTGGTGGCTCCTGTGCGCGCTGTGGCTGCTGGCCATGCCGCTTTCCGGGCATGCGCAACAGGTGATCACGCCGCAGGGGGGGACGCCGGTCAACGGCACGGTGTTGGGCACCGATCGCGGCGGGGATGCCAGGATTCAGTGCTTCAACGGTTTTCCAACCGGTTTGACGATGTGGGAGCGGCTGAACAGCGCCGCGGTCAACGGCACTTTTGCCAATCTGACCGGCGGGTTGCGCGCGTACCAACTCCGCTGCTCTCCGTTCACGGTGACCGAAGGGGCGACCGCTGCGACCATCGCCTTCGGCGCGGCGACCCAGGGAGGCGTCTGGGGCCGCCCCATCAACGGCATGACGCTGCGCGGTCCGCAAGCTTGCCCGGCCGGCACGGTGATTGCAGTGACGGGCGGCGTCGACCGCATGTTCAACGGCGGGTCGGGCGCCATCTATCCGACGCAGCTCACCTTCACCTGCCGTCCGGTCACGGTGGTGGCGGGCGACTGGTTCCGCGTGGCGGCGACCGGAGGCGCAAGCTACACGCTGGGCATCACAGCCAACGACGGCGGCACCGGCGCCGGCTCGGCGGTGCCGGGGCCCCTGCGCGCCCCGCGGACCATCTGCGCGTATTCGTCAACGACCTCCTGCAACGGCCTGGTCGACCTGGGCGGCGGTGAACTGATCGACGGCGTCGCCGGTATGCGGAGCGAGTTCCCCGACGCACGCGTTTCGCAGCGCATCAGCTTCGTCAACTACGCGTGGAGCCAGGCGCTCGGCGCCAGCACGAACACGGCCACGTGGCGTCCGACCGCGGGCCGCTTGCCGTTCTACCCGCCGACGGTGGCCAACAACACCGCCCGCTACCAGGACAGCTACGAGACCTACGTGGCTGGCGGCAGCAGCTACAGCGGCAGCGCGGTGCCCCCGAGCGGTGTCAGCGTCTACAACTTCGTCAGGACCGGCACCTGCGCCACCGCGCACACGCTCGCGACCCAAGAGGACTACACCTGCACGAACATCATCACCGGCCGGCCCGACCTGCAGGTGCGCGTTGTCGTGCCGCCGGATGCCTGGACCAGCCATGGCCAGCAGCGCAACGTCACGCTCACGGCCAAGAACTTCGGCCCGGGGCGCACCACGGCCACCGACAACTCGACCGCGGTGCTGAGCCTTCCCGCCGGATGGGACGCGGGCACGCTGCCTGCCAACTGCGCCAAGGCCGGCTCGCCGGTGGTGGTGACCTGCCAGGTCAACCCCACGCTGCTGGCGGGCTCCACCGGACCTAACATGACGGACGGCGGCGAAGTCAGCTTCGACATCCCGGTGTTTCCGCAGCCCACTGTCGTGGCTGGCAGCTACCCCGTTGTCAATGGCGCCAAGGTGTGCGTGCAGGCGGCAGCGCCGGGCAACATGCACTACTGCACGGTGCCCAACGATGCGACTGCGAACAACGACGACGGCATTGCGGTGAATGAAACCGACACCGTCGTTCTCGCCTACCTCACGCCGCCCCAGATGCCGCCCCAGGTCACGACCACCGTGGTGTCGAACGGCGGCGTGGGTTCCTTCGCCTTCACAGGAACCAATAGCGCGGCGCCGACCAGCCCGATCGTCACGACGGTACCCGGGCAAGGGCAGGCGGGGCCCACCATGGAACTGGCGACCGCCAGCACCACGACGATCCTGCAGCAGTCCGCACCGCCCGCCGGCTTCGCGCTGAGCAGCATCGCCTGTACCGGCATGTCCCCGGCCGGTACCGCGACCTACGACCTGGCGCTGCGGCGCGTGACCTTCAATGCGGCGGCCACCGACTACGGCGCCAACATCGCCTGTACCTTCACGAACACCCGTGTGGTCGTCACCGTCAGCAAGCTGACCGAAGGTGGAACAGGCAGCTTCTCCTTTACCGGCTCCAACGGCTTCGCCGCGCAGAGCATCACGACCTCCGCGGCCAGTACGCCGGAAGAAGGCGATCCATCGGGCCTGACCACCGTGGGTGCGGCCACCACCATCACCGAAGGC
Organism: Variovorax sp. 10L421; assembly: GCF_056395365.1. Lineage (NCBI taxonomy): Bacteria > Pseudomonadati > Pseudomonadota > Betaproteobacteria > Burkholderiales > Comamonadaceae > Variovorax > Variovorax sp. 10L421. Next base: position 138,926 of record NZ_JBFTJJ010000013.1, on the reverse strand, counting down.
GTGCCGCCCGCCGGCTGGCAGCTCAAGGGCGTCGCCTGCACGGGCATGGGAGCGGGCGGCACTGCCACGGTGAACCTTGCAGCGCGTGCCGTCACCCTGAATGCGGCGGCCACGGCAGCGGGCAGCAACATTGCCTGTACCTTCACCAACACCAAGCTGCCGACGATGACGGTCAGCAAGATTTCCATCGGCGGCACCGACAGCTTTGCCTTCACCGGCACCAACGGCTTCGTTGCTACGAACGTGGCGACGGAGGACGACGGCGTTGCCATTGCCGCAGCCGAACAGGTGCTCGCGGCCGCGAACACCGCGACCAGCATCACCGAAGGCCTGCCGCCGGCGCCCTATGCACTGACCGGCATCAGCTGCACGGGCATGGGCGCGGGAGGTACCGCCACGCCGAACCTCGCCACGCGCACGATCGCGCTGAACGCCGCGGCCGCCGCGCCGGGCAGCAACATCACCTGTACCTTCACCAACACAGTCCAGCCGCAGCTTAAGCTGGTGAAGACCGCCGGCGCCGCGAGCTTTGCGGTCGGCGTGCCATCGAGCTACACGCTCACGCTGACCAACACCGGCCCGGTGGCCACCACCGCTGCCGCCACCATCAGCGACACCGTGCCGGCGACGCTGACGCTCGGCACCATGCCCGCCGGCTGCAGCGCGAGCGCGCAGGTCGTGAGCTGTACGGTGCCCGCGGGGCTCGCGGCCACCACCGGCACCACGGCCTTCGTCATTCCGGTGACCCCGTTGCCGGGCGCGTCGCCGAGCGTGGCCAACACCGCGACGGCCACCGGCGGTGGCGATCCGTCCTGCAACGCGACGGGCAACTGCACGAGCAGCGTGACCACGCCGGTGCTCGGGGAGCCCCGCATCACCCTGCGCAAGACCAAGACCAACATCACCGGCACCCACACCTTCGGCTTTACGCTGACCGGTGTCACCAACCCGACGGACAGCATCGCGGTTACCGCGCTGGCCACGCCGCAGGCCTCCGGCACGGTGCACGTGGGCGCCCCCGGCACCGCGGCAACGGTGCAGGAGTCGAGCGTGCCCGCCGGCTGGCCGGCCAATCCCGTCTCGGTGTCCTGCCTGGACTCCGCGACTGCGGCCAGCGGCAACCCGGCCACCGAACTGGCGACATTCACCGGCAACACGGCCACCCTGCCGGCCGGCGTGATGCGGCCCGCGGCGGCCATCACCTGTACCTTCACCAACACGGCCACCGCGCGTGTTGCGGTGGACAAGACCGCGCCTGCGACCGCCGGGGCCGGCGGCCCCATTGCCTACGGCCTGAGCCTGGCCAACACGGGCCCGGTGGCCACCGGCACTTCGCTGGTCGTGAGCGAGCAATTGCCACCGGGCGTGGTGGCCACCTCCGTGGTGGTCGGCGCCGGCGTAACGTCGGCGAATTGCGGCGCGCTTCCGAGCGCTCCCGGTGCACTGCTCAACTGCACCATGACGCTGCCCGCCGGCGGCATTCCGGCCACCACGGGCGTGCGCGGCTTCACCCTCAACGCGACCGCACCGATCGTGGCGACCGGTACCGTGCTGACCAACTACGCCAGCACCAACGCGAGCGGCGCGGGCGTGCCGGTCACGGCCGCGGGTGCCGGCTGCGTCTCCAGCAGCACGGTGAGCTGCGACAACGCCCAGACCACCATCGTCGTCGGCCCCGCGGCCGGCAGCGAATCGGGCCTGCGCATCGTCACCGACAACCAGCTGGCCAACGGCACCGCGCAGGACGTGCTCGAAGTCTTCATCCGCGACGCGTCCGGCAACGCGGTCCAGGCCGGCACGGTGGTGAGCTTCGGCGCCACGCCGAGCGTCGCCTTCAACGGCGGCGCGGTCGGTGCGGCCGGAAGCTGCACCACCACGGCGGCGGGCATCTGCCAGGTGACCGCGACCAGCACCGTGGCCGCGGTCTACAGCACGACGCAGGTCACGGTGGGAGGCGCGGTCCTGAGCGGCAACTTCAGCGTCGGCGCAGACAGCTACCTGCCGAGCCCGCAGCCCTACCGGTTCGGCACCCGGCCGACGGTGACCATCCGCAAGACCTCGCTCGGCGGGGTGGGCACGTTCAGCTTCACCGGAACCAACGGCCTGGTCGCGCGGAACATCACGACCACCGTGGCCGGTACGCCGGTCGCCACGGCGATTCAGACGCTCACGGCCGCCAATGCGGCCACGACCATCACCGAAGGCGTGCCGCCGGCCGGCTATGCGCTGATCGACGCCTCCTGTACCGGCCTGGGCGCCGGCGGATCGGCCTCGCGCAACGGGCGTGTGCTCACCCTCGATGCGGCAGCCACCGCGCCGGGCAGCAACATCGTCTGTACCTTCACGAATTCCCTCGACACGGGCGTACCACCGCCGCCCGTTGCGCCGACGGTGATGTGCTCGACCAATGCCGCGGTGTTCAATACCGGCTTCGACGGTCCCGTGGGGCCACCGGTGGCGGCCGGGCGTGATCCGGTGTGGGAGTCGGGCATCGGCACGGCGGCCGGCGGCCCGGCCAGCGTGGCCACCTGGGCGCGCTCGTACGTCGGGAACAAGGCGCCGGGCAGCTGGATCGCCTCGCCGTTCGGCAATGCCAACTGGATCTCGCAATACGCGACCAACCATGCGGGCAATGTCGACATTTACCATCGCTTCACCTTCAACATGGCGCCGTCGGTCAATCCGGCGACCTTTGCGCTGAAGCTGGACTTCTATTCCGACAACTCGGTCGCGGCCGTCTACATCAACGGGGTGCTGCAGAGCGTTCCGGGCGTGCCGCAGGGAGGTGCCAGCCCGTACGTCTATGGAGGCTTCGTGGCAGGTGCCGCGGCCAGCACCACGCTGGTCAACAACTGGCAGTCGGGTTCCAACACGGTTGTCGTCCAGATCAAGAGCGGCGCCCCCGCCCAGGGCTTCCTGGCCCAGGCCACCGCCAGCGCGCTCTGTACGCCGGCGGCAGTCAACCTGCAGAAGACCACCACCGGCGGCGCCGGCGGTCCCTTCGGCTTCAACCTGACCAACACCACGCAGGCAAGCGGTACGGTCAGCACTGCCGCCGTCGGTACGCCGACGCAGGTGGACGGCGACACGTCGGCGGCGGGCGTGCAGGCCTTCAGCGCCAAGGTGAGCAACACGGTCATCAGCATCACCGAGCCCGCGGTGCCCGGCTGGCATCTGGTGGGTGCGAGCTGTACCGACGCCGGAACGCCGGTCGGAGGCCTCGGCACCGGCGCGAGCGGGCGGACCTACACCATTCCTACGAGCAGCGTGCAGCTGGGCAAGACGCTGCAGTGCGTGTTCACGAATTCCGCATCGGCCACGGTGACCATTCGCAAGGTCTCCATGGGCGCCACGGGCACCTACGGCTTTACCGGAGACAACGGCCTGACGGCGCAGAGCCTCACCACCACCGCAGTCGGCACGCCAGTCGCGGGCACGATCCAGACCCTTGCGGTGCCGAGCACGGTGACGACCATCACCGAGGATCCGCTGCCCGCCGACTACGCGCTGACCGGCGTCAGCTGTACCGGCCTGGGCGCCGGCGGCACCGCCACGCCCGATCTGCCGAACCGCAAGGTGACGCTCGATGCCGCCGCCACGACGGCGGGCAGCAACATTGCGTGCACCTTCACCAATACCTATACGCCGCCGTATCCACGGGTGCAGATCGTCAAGACCACCATCGGCGGTATCGGCAGCAACCTGTTCAGCTTCGCGCTCAGCGGCCTTTCGGTGGCGACCGACAGCATCACCGTCGTCGGCGACGACAGCATCGAAGGTGCCGCCAACATCACCGGCAGGGCCGGCGTCGGGGTCGCGATCAGGGAAAGCTCGCCGGCGGGCTGGCCGGCCAACCCGATCAGCGCGAGCTGCGTGGACGCGAACAGCGCCACTCCGGCCGCGCCCTTCGGCACGCTGACGGGCAATCAGCTGACCATCCCCGCGGCCAACATGGTCGCCGGCGCGGCCATCACCTGTACCTTCGTGAACGGCTATCCCAAGAACGTGACCGGCCGGGTGTTCCTGGACAACGGCACGGCGGGCGGCATCGCGAACGACGGACTCATCAATGGCGGCGAAACCGGGCTCAGCGGCATCGGCGTGCGGCTGACCGACTGCGCGGCAACGATCTTGTCGACCGCCGTCACCGACGGTACGGGCAAGTACGCGCTGGCCGTTCCTTTCACCGTCGGCACCGGTGACGCGCTGTGCGTGGAAGAAACCAACACGGTGTCGCGCATCTCCACCGGCGCCTCGCTGGGTGTCGTGCAGTTGCCCTCGGGCCAGGCCGTGACCAACTCAGGTACCGCCTACACCTACACCCGCGATGGCACGCCGGACCGCATCGCCTTTACCTGGAACAGCAGCGGCCACGCGGATCTGAACTTCGGCGACGTCGACCGCAACACGCTCGCGACAGACGGCGCCAAGAACGGCCTTCCCGGCAGCACGGTGAGCTATCCGCACACCTTCACCGCGCGAACCGGCGGGGCCGTGAGCTTCGACATCCCGACCTCCGTCGATACACCGACCCTCAGCGGCTGGAGCGGCAAGATCTTTGCCGACACCGGCTGCACCGGCGCACTGCAGGCCGGCGCGGCGCTGCTCTACCCGCCGGCCGTGCCGGTGACCGTGGTCACTGGACAGAACGTCTGCGTCGTGATGCAGGAGTTCATTCCCGCCAATGCGATGAACGGCAACAACAACACCAGCACCGTGCAGGCCAGTTTCGTCTTCACCAACGCCAGCCCCGGCCTGAACGCCACCTACACGGTGACCGACATCACCACCGTGTCGACCAGTGCGCTGGACCTCAAGAAGGAAGTACGAAACGTGACACGCAGCGGCAGCTTCGGCATCAACAACCAGGCCAAGCCCGGCGACACGCTGGAGTACCGCATCGCCTATACCAACAACGGAACGACCCCGATCAGCGGCTTGACGGTCAACGACACGACGCCGCAATACACGGCGTTCATTGCGGCGCAGGCGGACACGACGCCGGCCACGCTCGCGAGCTGCCAGAAGATCACGCCCGCCAACCCGGCCCCGGCTCCGGCCGTGGATTGCACTGCCGCGCAAACGGAGGGTGGAACGGGTGCGCTGAGCTGGAAGTTCACGGGGCCGCCGGACCCCGGCGCGTCGGGCACGGTTCTCTTCACCGTCAAGGTGAACTGAGCATGAGCAACCTCTTGCCAAGAGCCGTCGACGACGGCAGCGAATCGGATGCACGGTCCACACCAGCGTGGAATCGAAGGGCGGTGCAACCGATGAGGTTCGTGAGATCCGAAGGCGCGTGCATCGCGGTGCTCGACCCGGCGATGCGCACGCGCGAATACGCACGCCGAGCCGTTCGAAGACTCGGGCATCAGCCCCAGGCATTCGTGAGCACTGCCGAGATTGCTCGCCGCGGTGCCGCGCCTGCGCCGAAGTTCGACATGGTCTTCCTGGCTGTAGAGGGCGATGCCGAGTCGTCCCTCATGCAGCTGAAAGAGGTCAAGGCGCTGGTCGGGCATTGGACGCCGGTGCTGTGCCTGGCTTCGCGAGATCAAGTGCCGGTGCTGTCGGATCTGCATTGGAATGCGACGAATGAAGTGATCGTGAGCCCGACTTCATTCGTCGAATTCTGCTGTGTCGCGCGCATGTTCATGCGGCGCTTCGGTGTGAGCGTGTCCGAATCCGATCCGGCGTGGGATTGCTATCGCTTTTCTCTGACGAGCGATACCGTGGAGGTTGCGGGCGAGAGGGTTCACCTTCGTGCGATCGACTTCGACGTTGCGTTCGAACTGTTCTCTCATGCGGGCCACACGCTCACGCGCGAGTGGTTGTACTCGACCGTCTGGGACAAACCCGAAGACACGCAGTCACGGACCCTCGACGTCAGCATTTCCCGTTTGCGGCGCGTCCTGGATCTCGAGGCCAATGGCTGGGACCTCCGGGCTGTCCACGGCATGGGATATCGGCTGGACGGTCCGGGCGAGAAAAGCCGGGGTATCGCCTGACGCGAGGCAGGAGGTGATTCGGCGAAGGACGCATGGATCGCTCCAGCTTCTCCTGCGGCCTTGGACATTTTTCACAATCGCAAACAAATGAATATCGCCAATGTCGGGGGGCCGACACAGGCGTTCAATCGGTTCGCACCTCGACGTTTCACAGCGATAGATTCCGCCCACTTCGAGGTCTTGCACGGTCGCTCTGCCTCGGAAAACGCGATCGGCCGGAGGTTCGAAGTGCAGTGCTTCAGTCATTGAAGCAACTCAACCAGCACAACGTATTCGGCGATCTATTTCTATCGAGTACGAGGGAAAAAATGTGAACAAATCATTTCGCAGCATCTGGAGTGAGGCGCTCGGCGCTTGGGTTGCGGTCAGCGAGGTTTGCACGGCGCGCGGCAAGAAATCTTCAAGCATCACGATCGGCGTGGCCCTTCTGGCCACGGCTGCTTTCGGCTGCGCATCGTCCGCCTGGGCGGCCAACGAGTGCGGGGTTGTCGCTTCGGGCGGCACTGTGACTTGCAACGGTGACGGAACGCCCGTGGGGGACGCCAACCCGAACACCACCGGCATTGCGTATGGCGCCGACAACATCAAAGTCATCGTTGACGGCACCGCAGCGCCCGTCACCATCGCGCCGGCCAACAACCATGGTGTTTATTCGTACGGTAGCGGCGCAGGCGATCAACAGATTGAAGTCAATGGCCCTGTCACGATCAATGTGACCGCTCCTGCGGGCAACACTGGAGTCAGTCCTTTTTACGGCGTGCTGGCCGAAGCGAGAGTCGGTAGCGGCCCCGCGGCCAGTACGGCCAATGCGAGCGCCGTCATCAATGGTGCACAGATCACCAGCGTTGGCGAATTCGCACCTGGCGTCACCTCGGTTGCCTACGGCGACGGCAATGCAACCTCGATCCTCAATAGCGGCTCCATCTCCACCACGGGGCAGCAAGGCTCCTCTGTCGGTCTGTATGCCGACACGCGCGGCACAGGCACGGCGACGGTCACGGTGAACGGCGGTTCGATCAGTACCGGCACTGCGGCAGGCGGGTCGCATGCGGCTTACGCCTTGGCGTATGGCAGTGGCGATGCTGTGGCCACCATGACGGGTGGTGTTGCCACCACACAGGCCGCGAATAACTCGGTCATCGTGGCCCAGACACTGGGCTCCGGCGATGCTTACGCCAAAATTTCTGGTGGCACTGCGACGACGAACGGCGCAAGCTCGGTCGTCGTCGCAGTCGGCTCAGGGTCTGGCGATGCGAATGCCAGCCAGACGGGGGGAACGCTGATCGCCAACGGATCGGGTGGCGTCGGGCTGGCCGCGTTGGCCATCGGCACGGGCGCCGCGACCGCATCGATGACGGGTGGCGGTATCGCGACCCAGGGCAGCAACGGCTACGGAATCTGGGCCGCTGTCCTGAACCCAGCCAGCACGGCCGCGGCAACGGCAACCATGGATGCCGCAGCTTCGACGATCACCACGCAGCAGACCGGCGGCTCCGGTATCTACGCACGCAACGACGGCAATGGCGCGGCCATTGCCACGCTGCTGAACGGCCGCATCAGCACGGCGGGCGCCAGCGCTTACGGCCTGCATGCAGAAACGCGCGGCACTGGCGATGCGATTGCCAGTTCTTCGGCAGGCACTTACATCCAGACCAGCGGCACCGAAGGTGCCAAGGGGATCCTTGCCCATGCCATGGGAACCGGCAATGCAACGGCGATCAACAACGGAACCGTGCTGACGACCGGTGCCTCCAGTCTCGATGGCAATTTCGGCGTCTATGCACTTGCGGCAGGCGGTAACGCCAGCGCAGGCAACACCGGAACCGTCACGACCAATGGAACATTCGGCTGGGGCGTCTACGCGTTGACCACTGGCAATGGCACGGCGACGGCCACCTCGAGCGGCGCCATCACGACGAATGGTCCCTATTCCACCGGGATCGGTGCGCATATCGACAATGGTGATTCGTCAAAGCACGGCACGGCGATTGCGACGCTCCAGGCCGCAGGAACCGTCGCGACGAATGGGTCTCCCTACGGCATTGGCGTTTTTGCGGACGTCATGGGCTATGGGGATGCGATTGCCACCAACCAGGGGGCCATCGCGACCAAGGGGCAGTTCGCGAATGGCACGGCAGCCCGCGTGCTTTATGGTGCAGGTGACGCCACGGCCGTGAATCAAGGGACGATATCCACCACTGGTATTGCAGCCCAAGGCATGCAGGCAGCAGTTGATCAGGGCGCTGTGGGCAATGCAACGGCATTGAACACAGGGACGGTCACAACGGTTGGCCAAGATTCGGTTGGTGTTTCAGCGAGCGTCGGAACTGTTGCCAGCACCTCGACGGCGACGGCGATCATGAACGGCGGGACGGTCAGCACATCGGGCACCTCTGCCTCGGGCATCGTCAGCTCCAACGCCGGCCTTGGCCTGGCTGCGGTTCAGATGAATGCGGGCACTGTGACGGCGACAGGCGCGAATGCCGACGGCTTGCAGGCCAAAGCGGCTGCGGGCAACTACCAGGTCGACGCCACGGGCGGCAGCGTGACCAGCGGCAGCGGCGCCGGCGCAGCCATCCATACGCTAGCGGCGGCAGGCGGAAGCGTCAACATCGGCGCGGCGGCAACGGTGAACGGGTCCGCCTCGGGCATCGCCATCCGCGACGGTGATGCCGCCAATACCGGCACCGACACGCTCGGCGGCAATGCCGTCGTCACCACCGCCGGCACCGTGACTGGCGATGCGATCCTCGGCTTGGGCAACGACAGCCTGACGCTCGCCGGTGGCAGCTTCAACGGCACCATCTACGGCGACGACCGCGTTGCCAGCGCCGGCGACGGCAACGACAAGTTCACCTGGTCGGGCGGTACCCTGTCGGGGGGCTTCCGCGGACAGAACGGCTCCGACACGGCACTCGTGTCCGCCGCCAGCTACAACGGCAGCACGATCCTGGACGGCGGCGACGATGTTTCGGCGGCGGACGGATGGGTCGACAAGCTGACCCTGCAGGGCGTGACCGCGACGGCCGGCGGAACCCAGCTGGTCAACTGGGAAAACATCACGCTCGACAACACCCGCCTCACCCTCGCCGGCGCCCCGCTGGTCGTCGGTGCCGGTGTCGACGGCAGCGGTGCCCCGATGGGCCTGTTCATTCAGCCGACCAGCAGCGTGCTGATGGGCGCGAGCACTTTCGCCATCACCGGCGACGTGCACAACGCCGGCCTCATCGACCTGCGCAGCGCGGCCGGCTTGCCCGGCAACGTGCTCACGGTCAACGGCAACTACGCCGGCACCAACGGCCTCGTGCGGCTGAACACGGCCCTGGGCGGCGACGCCAGCGCCACCGACAAGCTGGTCGTCAACGGCAACACCAGCGGCACCACCCGCGTGCTCGTGGCCAATGCCGGCGGCGCCGGCGCCGCCACCGTCAACGGCATCCAGGTGGTTCAGGTCACCGGCACCTCGTCGGAGGGCAACTTCAAGCTGGCCGCGCCGGTGCAGGCCGGCGCCCACGAATACGGTTTGCACCGCGGCGGCCGCATCGACGGCGACGCCAACAGCTTCTACCTGAGCAGCGTCTACAACCCCACGCCGATCCCGACCGCGGTCCCCGGGGCGAGCCCGGTGCCGACGCCGGTGCCAGCACCCGAGGTGTTCCGCCCCGCGGTCCCTGGCTACGTGATGGGCCAGATGGCCACAACCGAACTGGGCCTGGGCCTGCTGGGCAGCCTGCACAAGCGCGTGGCCGAGCAGCAGACGCTCAAATGGGACTACTGCGGCTGTGACGCCAAGGCGCCCGGCGGCCAGGTGTGGATGCGCCTGCACGCGCAACGCCTCGATGTGGACGGCAAGCGCCAGTTCGGCTTCGAACAGGAAATGCAGTATGTCCAACTTGGCAAGGACCTGGCGGTCACCTACAGCGGTGACGCTGGCGACAAGTCGCGCAGCCACACCGGCATCAGCGTGGGATACGGGCGCACCAGCATGAACTTCAGCGACCGCCGCCGCGGCGAAGCCGGCATGGGCTACGACACCGGAAAGATGAAGGGCCAGATGGCGACCCTGGGCGCGTACCACACGCGCTACGCCGACAACGGCAGCTACCTCGACCTGGTCGGCCAGCTGCATGCGGTGCAGAACAAGTACACCGACAAGTACGGCGGCGAGGGCACGCAAAAGGGCGCCGGCGCGGGGCTGAGCGTCGAAGTGGGGCGCCCCTGGCAGATCGGCGACAGCCAGTGGCTGATCGAGCCGCAGGCGCAGCTGAGCTACCAGGTCACGCGCTATCGCGGCTTTGCGGACAACGTGTCTTCGGTGGACGGCTTTACCAGCCAGAGCCTGCGCGGCCGCCTGGGCGGGCGGCTGGCCTGGAACGACAAGGTCGAGCGCGGCGACGCGCTCACGCGCACCAACACCTTCTACGTGACGGCCAATCTGCTGCACGAATTCAAGGATCCGAAGGCCGTGACCATCGGCAGCACCGCAGTGAGCGAGGCGTGGGCCAAGCAGACGTGGGCCGAACTGGGCGTGGGAGCGCAACTGCCGCTGAGCAAGACCGCCTACCTCTATGGCGGCGTGCAGTACCAGCGCTCGCTCAGCGGCACCCACCGCGAGGGTGTCTCGGGGCAGCTCGGTGTGCGGGTGGCGTGGTGAGCGCAGCGCAACCAATGACAAGGTCAAGGAAACAACACATGCAAACGAAGAACACACCGAACTTGCTCGCGCTCGGCGCCTCGGCCCTCGCCACCCTCGCGCTCGCAGGCTGCGGCAGCCTGCATGACGAGCGCTACAACTGGTGCCAGGGGCAAAACTGCGCGCTCACGCCTGTCGTGACACCCACCCCCACGCCCGTTCCGGCACCCGCACAAACGACGACGCGGCGCGTGAATCTCAGCGCCGACACGCTCTTCATCTTCGATCGCTCGAGCGCGGCAGACATGCTGCCGCAGGGCCGCAGCGAACTCGACGCGTTGTCACGTGCGTTGCAAGGCCAGGAGATGCAAGTGCAAAGCCTGACGATCACGGGGCATACGGACCGGCTCGGAGACGGGGCCTACAACGACCGCCTGGCGCTGCAACGTGCCAACACCGTGCGCAACTACCTGAGGGCAGCCGGCGTACGCGCGCCCATGGAAGTGCGCGCTATGGGCGAGCGCGAGCCCGTGACGCGCGATTGCCAGGGCACGCAGCGCACGCCGCGCCTGGTCGCCTGTCTGCAGCCGGACCGCCGCGTGGTGGTGGACATCCTGGGGCAGGCAGAGGGGAAGTGATCAGAGCGAATTTTGAGGACGCAGCGTTGGTGGAGGGCACGCTGCGACTCACGCAGGGCTTCGCACGGTGGCCCGCCTCGGCGATGAGCAAGCTTCTCGCCAACGCGCGCCTCGGCAGGTACGCCAGAGGCGAGATGGTGTCGATCGAGCAGGGAACGCCTGAGACGTTCGTGATCGTGTCGGGACATCTGTTTGTCGGTCACATTCCACCTGGAGGACGTCGGACCCCTGTGGCACTCCTCGGGCCCGGCTATGTGGCCGGGTTCACCCGGACCATTGACCCAGAAAGGGGTGAGGAAGAGGAGGAGAGTCGCATCATCTACGACTTCTGTGCGCTGAACGACGTCACGGTCGTCCGGATGTCGACCCTGCTGGTTCAAAAAATCCTCGACGACGAGCCTGTCCTCTGGAAGGGAATGGCAAAAATGCTGATGAAGCAGCACAGGGTCGTGCTCGATTCGTTGCTCAGCCAGGGCGTCGGCTCGTTTCAGCAGCGGCTGGTCGCGACGATCGAACGTCTGGCGGTGCTGTACGGGGGCAATGACGGAAAGGGAATCAACCTGCGCCTGCGCTTGACGCAGAAGGATCTTGCGACCCTTCTGCAGGTCACCAGGCAGACAGTCAACCAGGCGCTTGGCGTGCTGGTGGCACACGGTGCGATCAGCTTGAACTACAACGCGATCACAGTCCTCGATCTGGATGCGCTGAGAAGGCTGACAGACAGCCCTTAGAACGTGCTTACGATCTTCTAAGCAAAAGATCCATGAATGCGAGATGGATTAATTGCAGGCTGGTGTTGTGAATCGCCGGCGTATTTCTTTCTCTTCACTCAGCCATTTTCGCCAGCAACGGAGATCGTAAACACGCTCCTGGAACGTGTTTACGATCTTCCAGGCAAAGAGCCATGAATGCGAGATGGATGAATTGCAGGCTGGTGTTGAGCAATCGCTCGCAGCCACTCCAGCTTGCGCACTTTTCCACATATCGCTCACACCAATTCTCAAGAACTGTCGTGTGGAGGTTTTGAAGAAGGATGCCGCTCGCTACATTGATCAACAAGATGCCTGCGCGTCTTTCGAACAAATCGTTCATTCGCAAGATCAGGACCCTGTTAACTATTCTTCAGTCACAATTTTCATGACCACGCATCAATCAGTCTCGAGCAAATTGTTGGGCGCATGGGCACCTCACGCTCATGCTGCCAATGCAGGCTCCCCCAGTAGAGAAGCCCGCAAGGGCTTTCTGTTCAGGCGCGAAAGTGAAGTTGGGGGGGCTAAGGAGTGCCGCCAGATCGTTTACGGCACTGCGGCGCTGGAGCAGTTGAAGCGCGAGTTCTTGAAGAACGCCCAGGTGCGAGAGCTTTCCAGTGAAGAGGCCCTGCAGGAATGCCTGCGCGCCCAAGTCGTTCCTTTTTGGCCCGCGCCCACTTCGGGTCCATCCAATCGGGCGGCTAAGCCTCGCCGACCGCGGCTACTGAACGTCGTCCAGTGTTGGCGCCGGTGGGTCAATTTTCGGCCGGCGCCAACAATCCAGTAGGTCATACGGTCGCAACCCCAGGTCCTGGCCATGGAAAAGCTGCGCGCGCTGGCCGAGGAGGTGCGCGCGGAAGGTTGGCCATGGGTGGATTGCGTGACGGAGGGCGATGGCCTCGCGCTGCGCCGCTATGGACAGGCGTCGCAGCAGCGGCGCGCGATGACGCCCGAGGAGGAGGCGGCGTTGGCGGCCATGGACGCCGAGCGCGACCGGCTGGCCGAAGCCCTCGAGACGCTGGAAGCGCAGGGCGACGATCCCGACGCGGCAGACGCCCAGGAGGAGGTCGATGTCGAGGCCGAGGCGCAGCGGTTGTCGAGCGCGCTCGACGATCTGGACGACCGGATCGACGCGGCGCATGCCGCGCTGCTGGCGTGGACGCCCGAGCAGATGGCATGCACCGGGGGGCGTTGCTGCGCATCGACCATCGCGGAGAAGTGGTGGAGACCCGGGGGCTGACACGGCCGGGGACCACCGCTTCGGTTCAGGGGTCGGCGATCCGGAGGGCGAGGGCGGGCCGGGGATGGCGGGTGACGGCGATGGCGAGGAGGCGGGCGCGGGCATAGCGAGAACGCGCGCCGCGTTCAGCGAGAAGCTGATGCGCGATCGCACCGCGCATCGCACTGCCGCGCTGATGCAGGACCCGCACGTGGCGCTGGTGACGCTGGTTCACCGGATGGCGGAGACGGTGTTCGGCCAGTACGGGCGCGGCAACGATGTGGTGAAGGTCCATGTGCATGTGACCAGCGACTACAGCCTTGCGCAGTCGGCCACCGGCTACGAGGCGTCCCCGGCCGGTGCGCTGCTCGTGCGGGCCGCGGCCGATTGGGGGGAGCGCCTGCCCGGCGATCCCCAGGCCCTGTTCCGCTGGCTGATCGCGCAGCCGCGCGATGTGCTGCTCGACCTGCTGGCGTACTGCACCGCCCGCAGCATCGATGCGGTCGTTGCGCGCGAACGCATGGCCGACCAGAACGACGCCATCGCCGAGGCGCTGGGCCTCGACATGGCGGACTGGTGGGCGCCGACCGCCGCGAACTACCTCGGCCATGTCAGCAAGGCGAAGGCGCTCGAAGCAGTGGCAGAGGCGGCCGGCGAGCACGGCACGCCGCTTGTGGCGGCGATGATGAAGAAGGCCGAGGCCGCGGCGCGTTGCGCCCGCCGGCTGGAGGGCACGCGCTGGCTCCCCTCTCCGCTGCGCCCGCTTGCGGCAGCACCACGCCATGGAGAGGAAGAGGCATAGCCGGTAGGTAGGCGGCTCGATCTTCTCGTGCCCCTCGATGCTGGTTTGTCTGTTTTCTTGTTCGGCATGCCGAACATCGAGGGGTTGCCGCGGGGCCCGCCATCGACGATGGCGGGTTTTTTTGTTTCTGTCCTCATATCCCCTTTTTTTTATGCGACGGGGTGACCGGGGGCGTGCGCCGGACCGGCCCGGCGAGGGGGCTCGGATGCGCCTCGAGTGCACACGCGGTCAGGGAGGGCGGTGAGAGGGCGAACATGGGATGCCGAACGTGGGACGCAGAACGCAAAGTCCTTGTGCGGCTATGAGGGCAGGATAGACTGACGTCAGACATTGTTTACTGCAATGGCGTTGCAATGACCAAGCCCTCTCGATTAAGCCGCGTGATTGCGGCGCGCGTATCGCCCGAGACCAAGGCGCGCTTTGACGCGCTGGCCGTGCGCCATCAACTCAACGCATCCAGCCTTCTCGCCAAAATGGTCGACGAAGTGCTCGAGACCAACGGCGAGGTCGCGCGCGAGCGAAGCAATCAACTGTCCACAAGAGATCCAGATGGCGACGTTGGCGCCGCGGATCGCATCACGCTGCGACTTCGACCTGGCGATCGAATGTCGGTGGCCAGACGGGCCGATGCCCGCGGGATGAAAGCCGGCAGCTACCTGGCCATGCTGATCCACAACCATGTACGTTCGGCGGCGGTAATACCACTGGACGAACTAGCTCAGATCAAAGCGGTGGGCGCCCAACTGGCCGCGGTGGGTCGTCAGCTTCGCGTGTTCGGCATGCCGAACAACCCAACAGGGGACACCGCATCCGAGTTGGAAAAGGCGATTACGGCAGTTCGCCGAGAGGTCGAGTCGGCACATGAAGCCACGGCTGCCCTCGTGCATCGCAACCTCCTCAGTTGGGAAACCAGCGGCGAGCGCGGTCATGGCTAAGCAGATGATGCGTTTGAGCCGAAGTAGCGGCGGTGCGGCCGGTCCTGCGCGCGACCTAGCGTTGGACATCGTGAGCTATGGCCGGCGCGGCCCCGGCGGCCGGCTGCACCTTGGGCCCGACGAGATCGCGCAAGTCCAGCGTACCGTGGGCCGTACACCCGAAGTGATGGTGAAAGTGTCTGGCGGAGCACGGGACATCGGCGGCGTGGAGGCCCATCTGCGCTACATCGGCCGGCACGGCAAGCTGCCCCTCGAAACCGACGAGGGTCTGGTGCAGCAGGGCCGAGAGGCGGCCAGGGAAATCGTGACCGACTGGCAGCTCCAGCTCTGCAGAAGCCAGTACAAGCCGAAACCCGCCCAAGGGCAGAAGGACACGCGCACGAAGCTTGTCCACAACATCGTCCTGTCCATGCCCGCCGGCACGCCGCCGGAAAAGGTGCTGGCGGCGGCGCGCGTCTTTGCGCGCGAGAACTTCGCGCTGCAGTATCGCTATGCCATGGTGCTGCACACGGACCAGCCGCATCCGCATGTGCATCTGGTGGTCAAGTGCGAGCACGAGTTCGAGCTCGGAAAGCGCCTCTACATCCGAAAGGACATGCTGCGGCAGTGGCGCGAGCAGTTCGCGGCGCTGATGCGTGAGCAGGGGGTGGCGGCCAATGCGACGCCGCGGCAGGTGCGCGGGCAGGTTCGCAAACCCTATCGAGATCCGATCCATCGTCGATTACGGGCGCTGCGGGCCTTTGCGCAGTTGTCGCTCGCCGAGCGCGATGGATGCCGGGCGCCGAAGCTATCCACAGTGATGCGGACGAAGTTGGAACAGGTGCTGCGGTGCCTCAAAGTGGGGCGGGGCGCTTCAGATGCGGGTCAGGCAAAGATGCAAGACACTCGCCAAGAGGTGTTGGCGGACTGGCACGCAACGGTGGGCATGTTGAGGAGACAGGGCGAAACGAGATTGGCTGCACAGGCGGATCGTTTCACGGAGCGCATGCCGGCGGTGCAGACCGATGATCAGCGGTTGGCGAATGGCTGGAGAGAACAGGCGAAACACCAAACGTTAAGACCCAGCGATATCAAGTCACCGGGGCCGAAGTTCCGGTGAGGTACCTCACGACTGTGACGGTCGCGGCGGCCCTATGTCTGCTTCAGACTGAGGCTGTGTGAAAACACGATCCCGCCGATGTCGACCTCTCAGATTGCTCGAATTCTGTCTTCGTATGAATACCCGTATTGCTGCCAGCGTGGCGCACCTGCAAGGCCGCAAAGCGGCCGTTCTGTGTGTCGTTGGTTCCCTCACGCCAGCTGATGTTCTGGAATACTCGGGTTGGTAGCGACCGCGCCAATGTCTTGACGCTCATGGGCTGCATCCAGTCATGCGGGTCTCAGCACCATAGCAATCAGTGACAGATGCGCAGGGTAGTAGGCGTAGAAGACCCATCGACAGCGGCGCAACGGAATGCCGACATGCCGGGCGCCCAAGATCAAGGGCAGGGCGGCCAGCGCGGAAAAGTTGCCGTTGACGATTGCGAGCGAGGCAGTCGCCAGGGCCCACAAGAGCATCCTGACCCCATCGGGACGGCGCGCGACCCCCCAGGCGCCGAGGCAGCAGAGCAGTGCGGGCCACCAGAACTCCACCAGCGCACCTCCTATGAGGAAGGCGATCAATGCCGCGACGCGCGCCACCGCGCCGCCGCGTTCGAGGAGCCACACGATCAAGGTCGCCAACCCAAGGGTCACGAGTATGTTCAACGGCCACCAGCCGACAAGGCGAACGAAAGCGGGTGTCGCCAGCAGCGCGAAGACCGCCAGCCGCCTCATGACGCGCAGATGCATGCCGGCTTGAAACGCGCCGGGCCGCGCCAGGTTGGCCATGAGGACGAAGCCATAGAGCGGCATCACCATGCGCCCCAGTGCGTAGAGCGTGGGGCTCGCGTCCTGCAGCAGGTACTTGTTGACGTGATCGCCGGTCATGAGCGCCAGGCCGACCCATTTGAGCGCCTCGAGGGAGCCGTCCGAGATCGACCACGCCGTCGCGGGCGCTGCGGGCTTCGCCAGGCAGGGCATCGACACGCCCTCGCACACCTGGGTGGCTTTTTCGGAATTTCTTCGTGCCTTCACTTGCCGGCCGTCGTTCGATGGTGTGGTCCCGCGCCGCCTAGACGCGCTCATGGTTGGGCGCTGCTCGGTCTCTGGCCATGCGCTGGCGCACATGCACCGGTGCGGGATGCGGGCGGCGATCCGGGAGATGGAGCGAATGGCCTTGCGCCAGCGCGTCGGCGATGCGTTCGCGGATCAGTTGCACCAGCCGCTGCTGGGAGTCCCGATCACTGGTCACGCGCGTCGCGTACTGCTCGGCCAACGCCAGGCCGGCAGCCGCGGCGGCCAGTTGTGGATGCTGACGACGAATCTCGGGGGACACCGTTTCGCCGCTTCGTATGCGCATCGCGCGCTCCTCCACGGCGCGAAGGTAGTCCGGTGTCTCGATGCTCCATACGGCACGCTGCGTGACGATTCTTTTGTCTCCAGTTGGCTCGCCCTGCGCATTGCGCTGCGCCACCAGGACTTTCACCGGACGCGCGCCGTGCCTTGTGAGGACCACCGGGTCGCCGATGCGCGGTCGCGACGCAGACTCCGCGAGCGCGCGTTCGAGGTCCGAACCCCAAACCGTGCGCTTGCCAGTCTCGGTGCGAATCGTCACGTAGAAGGACATGCGCTGCGCCGGATCGAATTGGTAGGGTGCGGCGACCGCTGCAACCAGCAGCCCTTGAACGGTCGACCCGGGGGCCGCGCGCGGCGATCGATGGTCTTGCGGCAGCTCCGCCAGATCTGGCGCGGCATCGTGAGCCGCGCCGTGGCCGCGTGAACCATCGCGCGCCATCGCTGCCCCGCGCTTCTCCGGTGCGGTTCGGGGTACCGGCACCGAAGCGGCGCCCTTTTCATGGGATGGTTGAGATGGCTTCGAGGCGCGCTGCATCTGAAGGATTTCCACCTCCGTAGGTTCGTAGCCTTGGACCTCGATGCCGCGGAACGCGGCTTCGCGCCACATGCCCTGCCGGAAGCTCTTGGTGCCCTTGACGGTGAGAGCCCGCCAGCCGCGCGCTTCGGTGATCGCCACCACGCCGTGCAGTACCTCGCGGTTCTCGGTCTGCACGCGGATGCGGGCGCCGTCGTCGATGAAGGCGAGGGTGCGGTCCGGGAAGAAGTACCGGTTGTCTAAGCGCAGGTAACGGCGTTCGATGGCATCGGGGACGCGGGGACGGCTGCGTCCCGCAGGAGGCGCACTGCCCTGGACGGAGCCGGCCTCGTCGTGCGAAGTGGAACCCGAGGCGCCGGAAGGCGGCGGGCTTTCGGGGGAACGGTCAGTGGACATCGCGGCTCCTTTCGCGCTATGTGTGTTGTCGTGCGGGGGGACCCGGACTTTCCGAACGGACGGCGGACGTCAGTCCAGGATGCGCGTCATGAACTCGTCGGCATGGCGCTTGAGGTCTTCCTCGCTGAGCTTCTCGATGGGAATCTCCACGTCATCGAAATCGAACGAGAAATCGTCCAGCTTCAGGTCGTCGGCGAGCAAGTCGCCGCCCCTGGTCGCGGCGGTCGTGTTCGTTGGTGCCGGGCCATCGTCTTTCGGCGTGACGCCGGTGACGGCTCCCGAACCCGTGCCAGCCGCAGCGTTCCGTTCATCGAACATGGCCCGCTGGACAGGCGCCAGCCAGCCCACGTCGAGCTTGGGCACCGGCGGCGGCGGCCGTTCGCGCGGGGCGAAGAACCGGTCGCGAAAATAGAGGACGCGATGCGCCAGCACAGGCCGAAGGCCTTCGTAGAACAGGAGCATCCGGTCCGTCCCGAGCTCCTTGACCTCCTGGGGCAGCAGCAGGCGGCGCGGTTGTTCGCTGATGCTCACCGTCGGTGCCTTGCCCGCCCCGCCCCACATCGGGCGGCTGACGTTCTTCTGCCGGACGGTGTAGGTCCCGAGTTCGCGGGAGATCGCCTCGGCGTCCTCGTACTCCTTGGGCGGGAACACGATGCGTGCGGCCAGCATCTTGCGGATCGACTTGGCCCCCTCGATGCCGTACTTCTCGCTCAGCTGGGAGTGGGACTGCACGATGACGACGGTGCGCACGTTGTAGCCCGGCAAGAAGGCAGTGGAGTCGGCGATGACCGGGATGCGTCCGAGCGCCGCGAACTCGTCAAGCATCAGGAGCAGCTGGTGGCGAAGCTGCGGGTCGCTTTCGGGAAGCACGCGCGTCTGCAGGCCGATCGCCTGCTGGAAGAACAGGTTCAGCAGCGGCTGCAGCCGGGCGATGTTGTCGGGGTTGATCTGCACGTAGAGCGAGATCGGACGCTTGCGCAGATCCCGCAGGTCGAAATCGTTGGCCGAGGTGGCCGCATCGATCATCGGGTTGAGCCACAGGTCCAGGCGGCTGGTGAAGGTCTTGCGGATGCTCGAGGCCGTGGTCGGCGCCAGGTCGATCACGTCGTAGAGACTCTGCACCGCTTCCTGCGACAGCGGATAGCCGGCGCGCTCGCAGGCGTCGATCACGCGCTTCCAGTGCTTCTGGAAGCCCTCCGCATCGCTGGCCATGCCCTGGCGCAGCACCTCGCCGAGGGTGCGCGTGGCGCCCGGGGTCTCGAAGAGGTAGAGGGCGATGCCGAGGAACAGCGATCGGGCCGAGGAGCTCCAGAAGGGGTCGCCCGCCTGCGGATCGGGAAAGAGCATCGTGCCGATGCGCTGCAGGTCGTCGATGCAGCGGTAGGGCTGCTCGGACACGTAGCCAAGTGGATTCCAGCGTGCCGAGCACTCGCGTTCGGACAGCGGATCGAACAGGTGCACCTCCTGCCCATGGGCCGCGCGAAAGCCCGCCGTGCGCGTGAAGTTCTCGCCCTTGATGTCACTGACGATGGTCGAACCGGGCCAGTTCAGCAGATTGGGAATGACCACGCCGACGCCTTTGCCGCTGCGCGGCGGGGCTTCAAGCTCCACACCTTGCTGGCCGGGCAGCACCAGGTAGCGGTTGCCCAGGCGCCCGAGGATGATGCCGTGCTCCTGCAGCAGCCCGGCGCGTGAAATCTCGCGCCGGCTCGCGAACCGGGCCTCGCCGTGCAGCGGCCGGCGACGCGGCAGTATGGCGACGCCCACCAGGCCCAGCGCCAAGCCCTGGGAACCCGCCAGCGATGCCAGGAGGGCGCGGCGCACCTCCGGCCGATCGCCGTAGGCCTGCCAGTATGCGTGCAGGGTCAGCAGCGTGACTTGCTGCGGGGGCAGCTTCATCGCGATCAGGAACGCGTGGCCCGCGACGTAGACGCCGACGGTCGCGGCCACCAGCAAGGCGACCGCAATCCTGAAGGGGCTAGGCAATCCTTCGATTCTTGGTGCCAGGGTCATACCAGATCTCCCGCACGATGCGCCGCGGCCAGTCGTCCCGGCGTTCGTGCGCGCACTGCACGACGATGTCCACGCTCATCTGCGCCAATTCCACACCGTCGCGCGTGCTCATGCCCTGGCCCGCCTGGCTGCGCTTCATCAACTGCGCCAGTGCAACGAAGGCCATCTGCGCGCTGTCCGCATGCACGCTGGTGATCGAGCCGGGGTGGCCGGTATTCACAGACACCAGGTAGTCATAGACCTCTTCGCCGGTCCGCAACTCGGACACGAACACGCGGTCGGGGCGCTGCCGCTTGGCACCGGCGAGCAGCTGGCCGGGCGTGACCTCGGCTTGCCCCTGGGCGCCTTGCGAGTAGAAAAGCCTCACATGGTTGGGCTGATTGCGCAGCGACAGTTCCTTCACGTCCTCGATCGTGATCAGACGGTCCTCGGGTGGCACTTCGAGGATCAGCGCCTTGCCAACCGTGGTCTTGCCGGAGCCGGTGGCACCGGACAACAGGATGTTCTTGCGCCACTGCACTGCACGGCGCAGGAAAGGCACGAACTCGCGACATGCGAGAAGTCCCGCCAGTTCCCGGTCCTCCGGTGCCAGGTTGTCCAGATCGGTTGGCCGCAGCGGGCAGGCGGGGACGCTGCATGTCGGCTCGAAGACGCGCAGATCCGCCAGCTCTTCGAGGCTCCAGAGCGTGTGGGATGGACGCCGGATCGTGATCGAGACGGTCCGCTCCAGCGTCGCCGGCGGCAGCACGATCTGGATTCGTTCGCCGCCCGGGAGGGTGGCGGACAGGAGCGGCTCGTTGGCCGAGATGCGCTGGTGCGTGAAGTTGGCCACGAGCTTGGCGATGGCCATGCACCAGTCGAAGCTCGCGAACGGCAATTCCTCGCGCAGCCAGCCCGAATGCCGTTCCACGAAAGCCACGCCGGGCTCGTTGATACAGATCTCGGTGACCTCGGGATCATCCAAAAGACGACTGAGCGGACCGAGGAAAAGGACAAGGGACGAGGGCGGCTCCGCGGGTGCCGCGACGGTCACGGAGCTGGTCGCCAATGGCAGGTCGCCGGCGGCGGCGCAGGGCTCGCGTTCAGGGATTGGTTGGGTCGCTTCGAAGCGCATAGACGCTCCTGAAATCCACATCGCGTGCGACCAGGATCTGGATTCGCTCGCCCTGGTTCTTGATGACGGTCGGCGGAATCGACACGGTGCTGCGCAGCACCTCCGTCATGACGTCGCGGCTGCCCTGCGGACCGAGCACCAGGCCGCCGCCGCTGCCGACCCTGGTGCCGCTTTGCTGCTGGGCGGCGATCGCCTGCATCGTGCCGTCGATCACCGAGATCAGGACCGCGGCACCGAAGCGATCCCAGAAGTGGGCGTCGACGAAACCGGGCAACCCGCTGCGTCCCAGTTCGTCGGTTCCGGGGGAGGCCAACTGGACCACGACGCCGGTCGGGGTGCGCGCTTCGTTCCACACGATGAAGACGCGGCCCTGTCCCTGCCGCGGCGTTCCGCGCTGCTCGCCCACGTACTTAGTGCCGCGCTCCAGCAGCACGACCCTGCCGTCCGCCCCGTAGATGTCGCTGGCGCCGATGCAGGTGGTCATGCCCTCGTAGGTGGAGTCGATGGCGGTCTCCAGCGTGCAGTCGATGAATGCGCCCTTGGGTAGAAGCATGCGCCGTGTGGGCAGGGTCTGGGCGAGGACCGCCGGGGTCGGCGTCGGCCGGAGACTCGCCGCAAGCTGACCGCCGCCGGATGCGGCCGAGCCGGCGCCAGGTGACTGCAGCGCGCCCAACAGCTGGGACATGCCTGGCACGCCGCCGGCGGGCAGCGCTGCCGGATCTGCGAACGCGTGCGGTGCTGAAATTCCCGAAGTCTGGGCGGACTGCGCGCGCCGAAGCACCGGAGTGCCCAACTGCCGTTCCAGCGCGATCTGCTCGGGCGTCTTCTGCGGGGTGCCCGCGTTGACGGCCGCGGCCGACGGGGCGGGGGGAGTACCGGCGATGGGCGGCGCCTCCGGCGGTGTTTTCGGCGGATCGATGCGGCCGAGCGGTGGCACCTTCATCTCGCCGCCGGCGCGTGCCGAGGCCGCCTTTCTCGCGGCCTCTTCGGCCTCGCGGGTCTTGGCGTACTGCGTGTTGTAGTACCAGAACAGGAAGCCGCCGCCGAGGAGAATGATCACAGTCAGCGCCAGGAACCCGCTGATGCGCGACTGGACAGAGCGCTCGCGATTGACCGACGGCATGGCGCGTTCGCCTCGGACCGTGGCGCGCTCGTCGGCGACCCGGGATGCGGCGCTTCCGGAGGCCGCCGCTGGTTGCCCAGAGAGGATCTCCCCGGTGCGGGGGTCGATCTCGGACGCATCGGAATGCGTCGGCGGACCCATTCGGGCGCCGCGGCGAGGCTGGTCGATCCAGGTCACGGCCGCTCTCCCGTCGAGGTGTGGCGCACATCTTCTGCGCTCGTGTGGGTCGGGGTGCGCGCGTCGCCGCCTACGAACGACCGGTTGACCACGCAGCCGACCAGGCCACCACGCCGCAGCACGAAGCGACGCGCCACCCGGTGGACCACCACCTCATCCGCTTCGATGCTGAAGTTCAGCAGCGACTCGGATCCATCGTCGTTGCGCACGAACATGGCGGGAAAGTCGGATTGCGCCTGGAAGCGCAGTCGCGTTTGCACGCCGTCGTCGTGGGCACTCGCGGGCCTGAGCGATTCGCTGCCGCAGAACCAGTAGTCGGCATTGCGCGGGCGCTTAGAGGCCTCTTCGTTCATGCGCGCTTCGGTCCGGCGTCGTTCCTGATCCGCTGCCGCGGCGCGGGCATCGTCCTCCGGGTAGGTGAAACGAATCGAATACACCATGCGCTTGGTCGCAGCCCCCGCGGGCGCGACAGGAGACACGATGAAGTCGAAGTGGTAGGCCCGCCGGTTCGTGAGGAGGGTGAAGTTGGTCGAGGCGCGCGCTTCCTTGGGCTTGATGAAGAAGTGGTTGCGCTCGGCGCCGACATCGAAGGCACCGTTGTCGCCAGCGCCGAGGTTCACGAACTCCTCGCCTTCGGCAAACTGTAGATGGATCTGGTAGCCCACATAGCCTTGCAGCGTGACGACGTCCTCGGGGTCGTAGGCAACCACACGCACCCGGGCATCGACCTTGCCCACCGGCGGCATGGTCGCGGTTCGGCCGCACGGCGCAGCAAGCGCCAGACTTGCCGCCAGTCCGATCGCGAAGGGAACCCTGCGGTGCATGCGCCACGGCTTCATCGCGCCTCCTGCCTGCTCGGTGCAGCGCTGGCTGGGGCGACCTCGGGCTCGCGGCGATACTCGACGACGCGAAAGCCCAGTGGATTGAGCGATCGTATCTTGTTGTCCGTCGATGGCGGGACATAGGCGAACTCGATCGTGGCGACCCAGTGGCTGGCCTGCTCCTCGCCAGTGCCGCCTGCGCGCGTCGAGCGGGCGAAGCGGACCTGTGCCAGCTTGTCCTTTCCGCTCTCCAGCTTGAGGAAGGTGACCGATCGCACCTGCGCGCGGATGGACGTGCCATCCTTGTAGGCGTTCAGAGGTGAGGCCGGGTTGTCGGCGGCCCAGGAAGCGGCCCATTCCTGGTTCAACCGAGGCGAGTTCTGCGAGGCGACCAGTTCGTAGTCCGCCTCCGCGGTGCCGTAGAAGTAACGCTCGCGCGCGATCACGTAGTTTTGCAGCAGGTTGCGGGTCACCACCTGCTCGATGTCGGTCGTGCCCTCGTAGGTGGGAACGATGTCGACGATCCCACTGCTGTTGTCGACGCGGATGAGAACGGGAACGGGCTGCTTCAGCGGCGTGAGCCCGCTGACGGCCGCGACCGAGAGCACCGCGACCAGTGTCGCCGCTGCGGCCACGGTCCAGGCGATCTTGTTTGATCGCTCCGCGCGGCGCGCGCGGTCGAGTTCCCAGCTCTGGGCCTCGCTCAGGTAGTTTTCAAGGGCGGCGTTCCGGCGCATGGATCGCTCCTGATTCGGAAACGCCATTCGGGATGTTGATCGGCGTGAGCGGACCTTCGCAGTCCGGCGGCGTAGGCGGGCGAGTGCCGCATGCAGCCAACAGAAGGGCGAACAAAGAAAGGATCGTCGAAGGCTTCATCTGCCCGCCCTCCGCTAGCGATTGCGCGACAGGCCCGGCATGACCTGCTCTCTTGGAAGCACGGTGCCGCCGCGATGCGCAGCGCCGACACTAGCCATCGAAGCCACTCCGGCACCAATACGATTGCCTGCCAAGCGGCGGAACGAATCCCAGCGGCTGCGCGGTTCCCGCCGTAGGCCGTCCAGCACGCCGCGACCGAACTCGTAACTCGTGCGCTTGGCTCCGCCAAGCCCCCAGCGAAGAGCGCCGCTGACGACCCCATAGGTGCTCAGCGCGACCCCGCTCGCCAACCCGGCAGCGATAGACATAACTTGACGCATTATCAGAAAGACCAACGCCGAGGCAATGCACACTCTGGCGCCCTCTGCAATCGTGATCGCGCCGCCAAGAGATGCCGTGTTCTGCGTATAAGAGCGGAGAACACTTAACAAAAGTGCTGCCGCGAACGTTGCAAGAATGCTAACGAGCGCGTAGTTGGCAAGTTGAGCTATCCAGGCCTCGAAGAAGCGCTTGGTAGCGTCAAAGAACAGAAGCACGATAAAGATCGGGCCCAATGCGAGGATCAAGGCAAGAGCGACCTTAGAAAGAGCTAACAGAAATGCGGTCGCGACGACGGTTAAACCAACGATAAGGTAGACGAGGAAGCCTGCGAGATAGTAAGCAAAGTTTGCATTTAGCACGCTTCCTTTGCTAAGCAATTGCTCCGCTGTCAGGTTCCCGTCAATCCATATCTGGTCTACGACAGTCACAGTTGAAGCGGCCCCGAGGATTGCAGCAGCAAGCTGGTCGGGACTTCGGGTGAAGGTATCGACAGCGACATCGTTATAGGCCCAAAGGCGCAGGCCAACGCCGAGCACGACGGCGATGACAAGGATGCGCTTGACGCCTTCCCAGAGCGGTTCTTGGATCCGTCCAGTAAATGAAAGATATCCCCAACTCATCACGTAGATGGTCGCGAGCGTTACCGCTGCGGGCTCGATTGCGGATGCAACCCGAGTGGCATTCGCACTCACGTAGGTAGCCAATTGCCCGTTGAGCCAGGTGAAAAACTGCTCAAAAAATCCCATATGACCTCCACTGCCGTCTACCGCCTAGATCCGGCTGCAGCGGAACGGGCTTCAGATCCTTGATGCTGCCAATGCCATGCAAGGTCTTGCGCTCTACATCCTCATCCCGAGGTGCTGACGGCGTTGCAACCGGAGGAACGGCCTCGCCCGAAGGCGTTGATTGTTCGATCGTGGCATGGTTGATGTAGTGGTACATCCCGATGCCAGCGACGGCGACGATGGCGCAGAGCGCCACATAGGTCTTTGTGCTCATTAACATCTCGCCCCTTCTGCAGATCTAATAGCTCACCCGCGACATGGCCCTCACGCTGCCGACGTCTGTGGCCGCACGCTCTCGCAGGCGCTGCTGCTGGGCCGCTTCCTCGGCTCTTGCAATCTGATAGAGACTCTGCAACTTCGTCTGCTCATTGGTGAGCATGTTCTGCTCGGCCTGGATCCTTGCCTGCAAGTCCTGGATCGCCTTGGGGTCCTGTGCGGAGGCGATGCGACTGATGAGCAGTTGGAGCGCGGAGAAGCGCTGGCTGGTGTTCTGGTATGCGCTCTGGGTCATGCCGTTGAGCAGCGCCGCCGATTGCCGCCCTTGCTCGACGATCTGACGCAACTCCGGACTGAGCGCCTCCATCTGAGTTCCTGAGAGGATGCTGTTGGCCTTCATGATCGACCGCACCTGGCCGGCCAGCCCCGCATAGCCGGCCGAAGTGCCGTTGAGCGTGTTCGTCAGTTCGCCATAGCTGGGCGGCAGGTAGTTGCGTGTGAGCTCCGAGGTGGGTAGCAACTGCTCCATGCCGCGACTTCCCGTCATCGCGTTGTGGGTCTGGGTCAGCTGGTCCTTCGATTCCTTCAGTTGGTCGTATTGCTTTTGCATCCCGGAGATCTGCTGCTGCCAGTACATGACCTGCTGAATCAGGTTGGCGACGGCGGTGACGTCGATCACCGGGATACCGGCTTTCGCATGCAGCGGTGCGAGCGAAGCCGCCACGAGGAGGAGGGCAACAAGGAACCTACGCATGGGAGTTCTCCTGGTGTGAGAGCGAACGGGGAGGGCGGTCGGCCAGCGCCTTGCGGAAGGGCGCGAGCCATTGGTCGTGATCCGGTCCGAATGTCGCGATGCACTCGCGCATGAGGCGGACGTTGCTGGTGCGCCCGGAAATGACGTGCAGCGCGTCATCGAAGCCTTGGAGATCGAGCTGCGCGACTACGCTGACATGGTTCTGCTTGATGAGGAACTGCCGGGAGCCAGGCTCGAGTTCCTGCTTGATGAGCGCGAACTCCCTGTCCGTCAGGTTGAAGCCCTGGGTGTACTCATCGTAATCAGCCTCCGGATTGGGAAACAGGATCTTCGTCGGCGTCTGCTCGACGATAGCGCGCGCGATGCCGGAATCGAGCACATGGCTGGTGCTCTGGGTGAAGGTCGCGATGTTCGCGTTCTTCTTGCGCCAGGTCTCCAGGCCGTTCTTGGCGAACTTCGCGAAGGCGGGGTCGCTCAGGAGTTTGGCAAATTCGTCCATCCAGCACACGAGCGGGCGCCCATCCACCATCCGGTTGACCAGATGAAAGAGGTACATGGTCAGTGGCGCGCGCACGACCTCGTTGTCGAGGAAGTCGGTCACGTCGAAGCCGACCAGGGCGTGCCGGGCCAGCAGCGGAGCCACGTCGTCGCGATCGTTGTCGAAGACCCAGGCATAGTCGCCGCGTTCCGAGGCGCACCATCTGCGAAGACGCGCGTGCATCCCTTCAGGATCCGTGATGTCGAGGAAGGCGGACAGGCGGGACAGGCGCCTGAAGGGTGGATCGAGCCTGAGGGTGCCGTGCAGCGCCTGGTCGAGGTCGTCTTCCTGACGGACGCTCAAGGTGTCGGTCGGTGTGCGCATGACGAGGCGCCTGAGCCACTGCCGCATGAACTCGACGTTGTCCGCAATCGCGTCGTCGAGCTGCAGCGGATTGCAGCCGGTCGGCAAGCCGTTATTGAGTGGGAGGTACCGGCCGCCCAGCGCGCGCACCAGGATGTGCAGTCCTTCATCCTTGTCGAAGATGACCTGCGTGGCATCGAGGCGATTGCAGATCGCCACCATGCAGAAGCCCAGCAGCGTGGTCTTGCCGGTGCCCACCGGTCCCACGCCCGTGATGTGTCCGACGTCGCGGCGGCTGCCCCCGTCTGGGCTGCGCGGGTCGCTCGCATGCAGCGAGAAGTAGTAGGGCGAGCCGGCACGCGTCATGAACATGGCCAGCGCGTCGCCCCAGTAGTTGCCCGTGGCGCGGCCGGTCGGGAAATTGTGAAAGGGCGACATCGCGGCGAAGTTGCGGCTGGTCATGGGCGCCTTGCGGCTGCGGTAGCCGAAGTTTCCCGGCAACTGAGCCCAGAACGCCGCCTCCAGCGCGAGGTCCTCGCGCGCCACCACCATTCCCGTGTCGCCCAGCAGGTAGCGGGCGCGGGCCACGTTGTCGTTGAGCTGCTTCAGGCGGGGCCGGCCTTCGGCCTCGCCGACGCCGTCGTAGGTGTCGGCCAGCACGTGCAGGCTGAAGTGGTGGTCGCCCATCACGAAGCGGTTGCTCATCAGGTCGTCCAGCGCGTCCTTGAGTTCCTCGGCCTGTGAGACCGCCAAGTCTCCGGCGGCCGCCATCCGGTGATGCTGGCGGCTCATCATGTCGGTCGCCGTGCCCTTGGCCAGGAAGGTGAAGCTTTGCGTGAGCACGAAGGGGAAGGGTGCGGTCAGCAGCGCGCTGAACATGCCCGGCGCCGTGGGCGTAGGGTACTCCTTGATGCCGAGGAAGGCGCCGATCCGCGTCTGGGTGCCCGTGCGGTATTCCATGGCTTCGTTGCCGAAGAAGGGCCGGGTGGTGGCCAGAACCTCGTTGAGGGGTGAGCGCGGCAGCGGCATGCGCTGCCATTCCCCGTTGACCAGCAGGCCGTGGAATTCCATCAGGGAGGAGAACAGCACATCCTCTTCGTGCAGGCGATAGATGCCCAGGGCTTCGGGGTCGTAGCGCTCCAGCGCCGCGAGAAGTTCCTGGCGCAGCTTGCCGCAGGCATCGAGGGCGTCGCGCAGTTCCGCCTGTGCACCCTCTGGGTCCGTGCGCCTGAACAGCCGCAATGCCGCGTTGCCTATGCGGGTCGGCTGCGGCCGGAAGACGACCGACAGGTACAGCTCGTTGACCATCAGGCGCTCGCCGGCCATCTTGCGGCGGTACCGCTGCTCGATTTCATCGGCGAACCCGGGAACCGTCCGCCCGGCCGGATAGCCTGTCTCGCGACGCCGGATCACGTGGGTCCACAGGGCCAGGTTGGGCGAGGCGATGTTGCGCAGCAGGACATTGAGGCGCTCGTGCCAGCTGTTGATGTCATCGTCGTCCGCGCTTTCGAAGCTCGTGCCGGCCAGGCGCAGCGTCTGCACATAGTCGCCCGCGCGCGTGCGGGCCACATGCTCGTCCACATGCGACGACAGTGGGATCATGGTTGCGGCGCCGGCTTCGCGGCTGAGCGTGTGCTCGGAGCGTGACAGCAGCTTCATGGCGATGCCGTGTCAGACCACCGCCACGGGCCAAGTCCGCATGCGGCGGCGCCCCCGCCAATCAGGCATGTCCAGCGCCAGGGGGCTGTACGAATTCGCACGCCAGAACCGCAGGTTGCCGCCGAGCATGGCGGGCAGTCGGGTGCGGCCCCACAGCTGCAGCAGGTCGAAGAAGCGCGGCTCGTACAGGCAGACCAGGTAGAGCACCCCGTGGATCGGCACGAAGGCCAGCAGCCACGCGAGGCTCTTGGTCACGATGAACGACTCGGTCGTGACCACGATGTTGAACATCATGGCCGAGTAGGTGACGCCCCAGACCATCGACGGCCGTGTCATGCCGACGAACAGAGGATCCGCGGCGATGCCTTGGTTGCGACTCACGGACCGCTCTCCCTTACACCCCGAACAGACCCCGGATCCAGGAGACGATCTGGGGACCGCCGAAGACCAGCACGGTGCCGATCACGACGGCGACCATCCACCACCAGCTCAGGCGGCCGAACCAGGCCATGGCGCCGGAGACCATCACGGCGACTGCCGCCAGTGGCGTCAGGATGGCAACGAGTTGCTGCTGGGTCGCGTTGGCGCCCGTCGCGAACGGGCTTCCGGCCCAGACGATGTCGGCAGGTGCGGCCGCGAGCACGGCGACGAGCAGGCATCCGATCCATCGGGTTCGGACGCCGAATCGCGCTGCGGGCCGGATGTGGTGGATCGAGCATGCGGTCATGGCGATACTCCAGTGGCCGAGGAAGATCCCGCGGGCACTTGCCCAGACGGGGGCGCGAGAGAAACTGAAGCCGATGGGTCAATGCGCCGGCTGCCGCCGTAGACGTCCCACCAGGGCGTCGGCGCCGCGCGCTTGCCGGCGGGGGCAGGGCCCTTGGTGGCCTGAGCGGCCGTGGGCTTGGCCGCCGCGGTCTGGGCGGAGGTGCGCGAGGTGGACGCGATCTCTCGCTGGATGGCCGCGATATCGCCGAGCGTGCGAACGCGCTGCGCCTCGGCTTCGGTCGCTGCCTGCATATCGGACGCGGCGAGCCGCTGAGCCTTACGGCGCGCGAGATCCTCCAGTTGCGCTTGCGACTTCCCGAGCTCTTCGCGAAGGATCGCGATGCGGTCGTGGTCGCGCGCCGCCTGCTGCTGTGGACCGATGACTTGGGATGTGCTGGGCTCGGCCTGTGCCCACAGGGCGCAGGCGTGCGTCATCAAGCCAGCGACAACAAGCACGGGAGGCCAGGCCGCGTATCGGCCTTTGTCGGTCGCATGCCTGTGTTGAACATCGGGTGCTTGCATGGGCGCAATGTCCGCCTCCGCGCATGCGTGTGTCGACTATTGTTTGTGACAGTGGCATCGCAAAGCGAGGGGCGGCGATATTCGTGAGCGACGCGGCATGGCGATCCATCACGGACCAACGAGGCAGGGCCGCCCTGCGCCGGGATAGCCCTGTCGCAGGTTTCGGTGGCAGCCGCGCAGCGTGCTATGTGGTGTAGAGGACCCGCATGGTTCGCGTCGAGGCCTGAGGAGCAAGTCATGGGCAACGTGGTCATCTTCGGCAACCAGAAAGGTGGCGTCGGCAAGTCGACCCTGGCGGTGCTGTACGCATGCTGGCTGGCCGAGATGCGAGGCCAGTCGGTGTGCCTGATCGATCTCGACGCGCAGGCGAACAGCTCGAAATCGCTGCGTGGGTCCTCGGCGATCGCCGAGGCGGTGGAACTTTTCGGAGGGGACATCGGCCCGATCGTCTCGGCCCGCGCGCAGACCATTGCCCTGGTGCCGGGCAGCAAGAAGCTGGCCGACGTCGAACTCGCGAAGGCGGAGGTCGTGATTCCCACATTTCGCAGGAACATGATTCGCCTGGCGCGGGAATTCGACGCAGTCGTGATCGACACGCCGCCAGCACTGGGCTTGCGCATGAGCGCAGCGCTGATCACTGGTCATGCCGTGGCCTGCCCGATCGAGCTCGAGGAGTACAGCATCGATGGCGTCGCCGACATGCTCAGAACCATCTTTGGCGTCAGACGGCGCTACAACCCGCAACTGCGGCTGGCGGCCATCGTTTTGAACCGGTTCAATCCGCATTCGTTGCGGCAGAAGGCCGCGATGCAGGATCTGGCCTTGAACTTCCGGGAGTTCGTGATACCGGCACGGATCTCGACCCGATCGGCCATTCCCGAGGCGCTGGCCGCGGGCGTGCCGGTGTGGCGATTGCCCAAGAGCGCGGCCCGCGAGGCGAGCCTCGAGGTGATGCGGGTGTTCGAGTTGTTGCAGCAACGCATCGACGCGTCGAGCATGCCGGTGCCTGCGGACGAGCAGCCATGAATGCGCCCGACGGGCTGGACCTGAGTGTGTTGTCGCAGTTCAGGGCGGCCGATCTGCTCACGGGCGAAGCGGCCTCTGCGGGCGTGGGCACACTGATGCAGGTGGCGCTCGATCGCATCGACTTCGACCCTCGCCAGCCACGCCGTCGCATCCGTAGCGAACGCATCGAGGAACTTGCCGCATCGATCCGAGAGCATGGCGTGCTGGAGCCGGTATCGTTGCGATGCCATCGCGAACATGCGGATCGGTACATCGTCAACCGCGGCGAACGCAGGGTGCGCGCCGCGCGCCGGGCAGGGCTCGCCACAGTCCCGGCATTCCTGGACGAGCGGGTCGACCCGTTCGCCCAGGCCGCGGAGAACCTGCACCGCGAGGACATGTCGCCATTCGATCTGGCTTCCTTCATCGCCGACCGGGAACAGGAAGGCCATTCGCGCGCCGAGATCGCGCGACGCTTGGGCAAACCGCGTTCCTTCATCACCGAGGCCGCGCGGCTCAGCGACGCACCGCCGCAATTGCGGCAGGCGGTGGAGGACGGGCGGGTCGGAGGGGACGTGCGATTGCTCTACGAGTTGGTGGCCATCGCCAGCGATCGCCCGCACGAACTTGAGGAACTGCTGGCGCGGGGCGAGCCGATCGGACGTGCGCAGGCAAGACATCGCCCGCCGTCGTCCCAGTCCCTCCGCGGCTCGACGCCAGCGGCGCCCGGGAGCGGGCTTGCCAAGGTCATCAGCGCCGGCCGCACGGTGCTTGTGGTCGAGCATGGCGGACGGCGCGGATCGCTGCGCATCAAGGCGAAGGACGGCGACGTCGGGGAGGTCCGCTTCGGCGACGGCACGCGTGCCTTGCTGCCGCTGGCGGACTTGCGGCTGGTGTGCTGGGCCACAGAAGATTAGGGATGCGGCCGGCGGTTGACGAGTTCTGGCGCCTGACGTGCGCGCGTCGCGGCAGGCGGTCTGGCGACGGGCAGTCGCTGTTGCGCCGGGTAAGACATGGGCCTGCTAGGCCACGCCCGCACCTTTCATCGTTGCGAGCCGCCGCCGGTATTCGCGCGGCGTCATCTGCAGGTCGCGAACGAAGGCCCTGCGCATCACCTCCTGGGACCCGTAGCCGCATTGCCCGGCTATGGTCTTGAGGGGAAGTGGGCTCGTCTCGAGCAAACGGCAGGCGGCGTCGAGGCGGAACTGCTGTACGCTCCGTCCGGGCGACAGGCCCGTCGCGCGTTCGTAGAAGCGCGCGAAGGAGCGCGTGGACATGTGGACCTTCTGCGCCAATCGGGCGACGCTGAGGTTCTCTTGCAGGTGCGCCGCGATCCACAGATGCAGCGTGCCGATCCGCGCATCGCTCGTGGGTGGCTCGATCGGCACCCGGCGACGGCGTGGCATGCCGTAGCGACGGCTGCGTGATCCGGCAAGGCGCGCGGCGAGCATGTCCGCGAACGCGGCACCTCGATCCTCCGCGATCCACGACAGCGCCAGGTCTTCTCCCTGGTCCGGTTCGATGACGCGCCAGCCATGCGCTTTGGTGCAGGCCGCGGGCAGGTCTGCACGCTGCCCACGGCGCGGTGCCGGCGGCGCAGCGCGGCGTTGTCGCCGCACGGCGTGGACGTCTGGCGCACGCGGCAGCAAAGCTCGGGCGCCCAGGACGGCGCAGCGGCTCAATCGCCTCCGGTTCCGGGAGAGCCATTCGCGCAAATGCCGCACACCCGCCGGTCCAGCCGGGTCCGGATCGGGCTCGCCACTGATGAAGAGCGTGCTCGCCCGACCGACGAGCCTGTGCGGCAATGCACGCGTCGAGAGTGCCACGCCACTTGAACTCAGGGCTTGGCCGCCCGTTGCCGAGGCCAATCGAACGTCGTAGCCGACGAGCTTGCCGCGCGTCCTGCGCAAGGCGGCATTGGCGGCCTTGAAGACCGCGAGCACGCGGATGATGTCGAGAAGAAGGAATCCGGGAAGCAGCAGGAACCAGACCTTGTGCATCATGAGGAGCCCCCATAGGGAGGATCAATCAGGAATCTCACGACGCTGCGCCGCACCGCGCCGCCAGTGCGCGAAGCGGGGGGCTCGCGAGATTGGCAGAAATGGTGGTGAATTTTGCCCCCGGGCTCGGCCAGGCGCTTCTAGACTGTCGCACCCTTGCCTCCATCACATGCTGAGTGGCCGCTGGGGGCAAGCAATAGGCCGGCCCAGCGCGGGTCGGTTCAAAGGCTGGAGCCGCTGGCCTTCTCGCCTGACGGACTCCACACCGGGCGCCTCGACCGTGCTCGCGAAAAAGGTGAGGGTGCCGACGACGCAGGAAGCGCACCTATGAATGAGTGGACCCAGGATGTTCTCGGTCGTTTGAGCCAGGCAAGTGAGCCTTCTGAGGTGCTCGCGCAGATCAGCGTGGCAACCAAGCACCTCGGCTTCGAGCATTGCGCCTACGGGCTGCGCACGCTCGTGCCCTTCACTCGACAGAAGACCTTGATGTTCAGCACGTACGACGAGCGGTGGAATTACCGTTACATCAACGCCGGATACCTCCTGGTCGATCCCACGGTCGCTCACGGCGTGCACAGCGGCACGCCCGTGATCTGGAGCGACGAAGTCTTCCGGAGCGCCCCGCAGATGTGGGACGAGGCGCGCTCGTTCGGCCTGCGCGTCGGATGGGCGAAATCGGTCTTCGAGCCCGACGCGCGGATCGGCATGCTGACGCTTGCGAGGTCGGGCGAACCGCTGACGGCAGCGGAGATACTCGCCAAGGATCCGTGCCTGCAGTGGCTGGTGCATACCGCCCACCGCGCGTTCTGCGGCCTCCTGGGAGGTAGCCCGCTGGAGGGGCTCGAATCCCTCACGAAACGGCAGGTGGAGGTGCTGCGCTGGACGGGCGATGGCAAGACGAGCGACGAGATCGCATCCATCCTTGGCATCTCGAAACCCACGGTCGAATTTCATCTGCAGAACGCCATGGCCAGATTGGGCGCGTCCACCAAGAGCTCGGCCGCGGCATTCGCTTCACGGCTCGGGCTTCTGAACTGAGTGGGGTGCCGCACGGGGCGCGCCAGCCCGGCTGCGAGGACTCAACCGACCGCGTCGGCGTGCCGGTCTTGGCGCGGGCACCAGCTCGTGTCCACGTCGATGAAACAGGCAAAGAGATGCTGGCCCTCGATCAGCACCGGCGGCGCCGCGCGCTGCACGGACAGGCCCGCGCGACGCAGGATGCGCTCGATGCCCAGTGGCGAGGCGCTGATGAGTCGCCGTCCGCCCTGCTTGGCGACGGTCCGCATCGCGACGCTCAGCATGTCCAGCGCGAGCGACCAGCCATGTGGACCCCCGACCGCGCCGAGTCGCATCCAATCGGCCGCGGCAAATCGCGACAGTTCCCAGACGTCAGGCGAGCACGGCGCGGGCGTGTCGCCGAGCAGTTGAGGAAAGACACTGGCGAGCAGATAGGGCCGGTGCGTGGGCAAGAGACGGCTCGTGCCGACAATCTCCCCGTCCTTATTGCGCGCGATCAGATAGATGGTGTCCTTCCGGTCAAATTCGTCCAGCTCCAGCCGACCGCGCGTATCGAGCTTCCAGCCCAGCTTCTCGACGAATACCTCGTGCCGGTAGCGCGCCATGTCGAACAGCACGTCTGCCGTGAAAGAGTCGATCGTTCCCGCAATGATCTCCATGGGGTCACCTCGTTGAATGAGGCCCGCATTACAGCGTGATGACAGGCGCGGGGACACTGTCAGAGTTGATAGGGCGGCGAACGTCGCGACGAGCGCTCCATCGACCGCGTGCGACACCATGGCACGGGGACAGTTCGGACTTTTTACCTACGGCCGCCGCGCGGTCCAGACGGTGAAGACGCCGGCTGCGACGATCAGCAGCACGCCGACGGCGGCCTGGGGCCGAGGCACGTCGCCCCAGATCGCGTATCCCAGTAGCAGGGCCCAGACGATCAGGCTGTAGCGAAAAGGTGTGATGACCGAGAGATCGACGCCGCGGCAGGCGACGATGAGCGCGAAGTTGCCCAGCGCCGCGCAACCCGCCGCCGCCGCGAGCATGCCGAGCTCGTACCGCGTGAGCGTGGTCCAGCGTTCCACGAGACCCAGCAGCAGGCCCGCGAGGCACACAGCGAGCGTGGTCGCGACCGCAATGGTCGACGAGGGGATCGTGGCGGGGATGCGCCGTGTCACCAGGTCGCGCGCGGCCAACGAGGCGGCACATAACAGCGCACAGGCAAGACCGGCCGCGGGGACATCCAGCCG
The DNA here is from genome assembly GCF_056395365.1 of Variovorax sp. 10L421. Classification (NCBI taxonomy): domain Bacteria; kingdom Pseudomonadati; phylum Pseudomonadota; class Betaproteobacteria; order Burkholderiales; family Comamonadaceae; genus Variovorax; species Variovorax sp. 10L421. Next base: position 103,328 of record NZ_JBFTJJ010000013.1, on the reverse strand, counting down.
CGCGGCCGGCTGGATGACCAGCAGGACGCCACCAAATCCCGCGGCAGCAGCCAACAGACGCCCACCACGCCAGGGCTCCCACCGCAGCGCCATCGCCGTGGCGGCGATCATCAGTGGCGCGGTCATCATGAGCGTGCTCACAGTGGCAAGCGGCGCCAGCGACAGGGCGACCACGGAGGCGAGGGCCGTCGTGACCTCGAGTCCGCAGCGCACCCCCACGAGCGGGCGTAGTGCCGTTCGCCAGCTACCGCGCGTGCCCCGCGCGATGGCCAGGACGAAGATGGTCGCGAACGAACCGCGCACGGCAAGAACCTGTCCGGGCGGCAGGCTTTGCGCGGCCAGCTTCACGAAGACATCGTTGAAGACGTAGCAGCCCATGGCCACCAGCATGAGCAGGATCCCCCGGCGATTGGCCTGTGCGCTAGACATTGGCGGACGGTGGCGGCGTCGGGGTGGTGTGCGGAACCATAGGGTCGGATGGCGGCTCCGGGAGCACCGAAGCGCCTGTGACACTTGCATCCACGCCCCTCCCTGGCCGCGTGCCGAGCGGCGCACCGCAGCGCCTGAGAACATCCCACAGCGCCTGTGCCTTCAGCACGATCTCCTCGACTTCGGCATCGGGATCGGACATGGCGACGATGGCACCGCCGGCACCGATGGAGATCCGGCCGTTGGCCGATACCAGCGTGCGGATCACGATGTTGAGCTGGGCCGCGCCGTCGAGCGACAGATAGCCGATGCTGCCAGAGTAGATGCCGCGCGCGGCATCTTCGAGTTCGTCCAGGATCCTCATCGTGCGCACCTTGGGGGCGCCAGTCATGGAGCCGCCGGGGAACGCGGAGCGCACACAGTCGACTGTTCCGAGGTCGGCACGCAACCGGCCGCGGATTGTGCTGACCAGCTGGTGCACGGTGGCATAGGTCTCGACCGCGAAGAGGCTCGGTACGTGAACGCTGTCGACTTCGCAGACCCGGTTGAGGTCGTTGCGCAGCAGATCGACGATCATCAGGTTCTCCGCACGGGTCTTCTCGTCGGCGACCATGGCGTCCGCGATCGCCTCGTCTTCGGCCGGCGTCGCGCCGCGCGCCGCGGTCCCCTTGATGGGCTTCGATTCCACCTCTTGTTCGCCGGAGATGCGCAGGAAGAGTTCGGGCGAGGCGCACAGCACGGCATAGCCGCCGATGCGCAGGTAGGCCGCATAGGGCGCCGGATTGTGCTTGCGCAGGACCCGATAAACCTCCAGCGGTCGGATGCGGCCTTCTCCGATCAGTTGGTTCGTGAGGCAGACCTCGTAGGTCTCGCCCTGAAGGATCTCGTGCTGGCAGCGCAGGATGAGATCCCGGTAGGTCGCCAGGTCCACCCGCCAGGCCAATGAATGCAGCTCGCGGGCCGCGTCCGCGCCGTCTTCGGGCCCCGCCGCCTGTGCGGCTTGCAGCCGCTCGCGCACGGCCTGCATCCAGCGCCGATTCTCATTGCATGGCGCGTCCTCATCGAGGCAGACGATCCATACCTGCTGCTCGAGATGATCGAAGGCAAGAAAGCGGTCGGCGAGGATCCACATCGCGTCCGGGGTGTCCGCGTCGTGGGCGCGTGCACCGTCGAGCTCGCGCTTGAGTTCGTAGCCGAAGTAGCCTATGAAGCCACAGGCGAAGTCGAAAGGGAGTTTCGGGCCCGCCGGCGACTGGCCCGGGAGGTGGTCGCGCAGGTAGTCGAAGATGCTCTCGTCGCGCACCTGGACGACGTCGCCCCGGCGCACCATCAGTTCGCGGGGCGCGGTGCGGTAGTTCAGTACCTGGGAGCGCGGACCGCTTGCATCGCCCATGAAGGAGAAGCGCGCCCGCCCGGCTTCGGCGAGGCTGCTGTCCAGCCAGAAGGCGCATTCGCTGTGAGCGAACGTGCTCATGAACACGGCCTCGGCATCGGCCGCGGTGTCGATGCACTCCGCGTGCAGCGACAGCGCCTGCAGACCTTCAAGGTGCAATGCGGGTCCGAAGCGATCCCGTGCCTCGCGTCGCGGCGCCTGCGCGAGCCATTCCAGCGTCAAGTCCCTGAAGTTGCGCAGCAGCCGCGCGCCGAATTCGGTGCAGATCGACTCCGGATGGAACTGCACCCCCCACCAGGGCAGCGAGACGTGGCGCAATCCCATCAATGTGCCGTCGGACGTCCAGGCGAGCGGCTCCAGGGATGAGGGAAGCTGCGTGACCGCGAGGGAGTGGTAGCGCACCGCCTCGAAGCGGTCTGGAATGCCGGCGAAGAGATCGCGCTGCGCGTGCGACACGCGATCGAGACGCCCGTGCATCGGCCGCACCGCCAGATCGACCCGAGCGCCGCAGTGGTGGGCGATGGCCTGGTGGCCGAGGCAGACGCCGAGCACGGGTTTGCGGGAACGCTGCAGCGCATCGGCCGAGATGCCGAGGTCGGCGCGTCGCTGCGGACGCCCGGGCCCCGGCGAGATCACGATGTTGTCGAAGTGCATGCGCTCGACCTCGTCCCAGTGCATCTCGTTGTTGCGCAGCACGATCGGCGGTTCGCCGTTGCACGCCGCCAGGTACTGGTAGAGGTTGTAGGTGAACGAGTCGTAGTTGTCGATCAGCAGCGTGCGCATGGGATGCTCCTTGGCGGTAGGCAGAGCTGTGCATCGTTGAAGATCCGTGTCGGCGTCGCAACTGCGCAATGTGCTAGTTGCTCGGCGTGGGCAGCTTGCCGAAGGGGGGCGCTGCAGGTCCCTGGTAGATCAGGGGTCACTCATCTTTTGCCCTGAACCCGATCGCGGTGAGAAGGAACGTTGCTCATGCGGTCTCACTGCGCGACGCTTCTCGTCTCATGGCCGGTGCACGAACCCAATATTGCAGTCTGCTCCGGCGCTCGCCGTCAGCCTGCGGCCAAGACGGGTTCGATCGACAAGGCCACAGCCGATACGCGGACGCTTCGACAATGCGCGGGTGATGACTGCGGCCGTCGTGAGCAGAAAAGTTGCGGATCGATCTGCCTACCGCACGGCGGTGTCAATCGAGGTCATGCCGAGCGATGCCTGCTCGAACGAGATGAAACACGCTGGCGCAGGGCGCGCTCTTCCCGCGACCTTGAGCCACCTGCGCCGGTGATGTTCCATGGGTCGTTGCCTGAGCGAGAAGGTGCGTCGCAGGCGGAACGAGCCGCCTTCGCGCGAGTCCCGGCTTCCTCGAACACACGTCCCGTGGACTTGTGCTGGGATTGCTTCTGTCACTGCTTGCCAGCGCGTGTGGAGGGGAGCAGAGACGGTCATTCCATGCCCGCTTCGGGACGCACAGCCAAGCTGGTTCCGGGCCAGCACAGGTCTGATGCAGCGATGAGGAGTTTTTGGAAGCGAGACGCCGCGCGCCATCAGGCCGGCCATCCCGTCAGTTTTCAGAGGCCTCTCAAAACTCATAGTTGTCTAAGGTGGCACCTCGTCGCACGCTAGAAGCAAATCCATGCGGAAGACGATTTTGAAAAGAGGCTGCCGCTGGGTTGAACAGCGAGCCCTGCGCAGTGCACTTTCACTCTTGTCTGGGCACTGGTTCTGCTTCTATTCGGCTCTTCAAGCGAGGCACTTCATCTCAATCAATGCGCGGCTTGAAAGCACGGCACCGATAAAGGATCTGTCATGCAACTCGAACACCGCGTTAACGCTCGCGACCTTGTTCCACAGACTGTCGGCGCACCCGCGTTCTTTCGCATGGCCGATGTGATACGCATCACCGCACTGAGTCGCACCACTGTGTACCGAAGAATTGCTGGAGGAAAGTTTCCCCCTCCCGTGCACCTGGGCGGGCGCGCTTGTGGTTGGCCGCGCGCGGCGATTCAGCGCTGGATCGATGATCCGGAGGGTTACGCGAATGCCGCACTCACGCACACGCGTCGAGTGAGTTGAATGTACGGACGCGATCCGGTGCCGGGCGCTGCGCGTGAAGGGCGCAGTCGCCCAAATCGCCTGCATCAAGGCATCGGCGTATCGCTCCCGAGGCCTCGACGTCGTTCTGAGAGATGAACGTCTTGCCGAGGCGCGACTAAGCTACCTTGAGCGCCAGGATTTGCGCGCTTGCGGCAAGTTGACCCAGGTAGTCCGCCCAGCGCTGCATCATGTCCTTGCGCTTGTCCATGAACTCCGCGCGGTCGTAGGCCGTACCCAGCGGCCCGCTCTTTCCGTGGGCAAGCTGTGCCTCGATGACGTCGGGCGAAATGCCGTGCAGTTGCTCCGCCATGACCGTGCGGGCCATTGCGCGAAAGCCGTGGGCGGTCATTTCGTCGTTGGTGTAGCCGAGCCTTCGCAACGCCGCGTTCACGGTGTTTTCGCTCATGGGGCGTTCTCCAGTGCGGATGCTGGGGAACACGTATCGGCCATGTCCGGTCAATGGCTCAATTTCCTCCAGCGTCTGCAGTGCCTGCTTCGCCAGCGGCACGAAGTGGGGGCGGCCGTTGAGCTTTTCATGGAGCCTGCGCTTCATGTCCTGCGCCGGGATGGTCAGCATCGCCTTTTCGAGGTCGATCCAGGCCCATTCCATCGCACGGATGTTGCCGGGGCGCTGGAAGAGCAGGGCGGACAGGAGGAGGGCGGCGCGGGTGATCGGCTGCCCGCTGTAGCCGTAGATGGCGCGCATCAACTCGCCTACCTTTTGCGGCTCCAGAACGGCGGCCATGCTCTTGGTGAGCACCGGCCGGAGCGCCCCGTGCAGGTCCGGCGCCGGATTGCTTGCGCACCGGCCCGTCTGCACACCGTACCGGAACACCTGTCCGGCGCATTGGCGCAGGGTGTGGGCCGTCTCGATGACGCCTCGGCCCTCGATGCGCTTGAGCGCGTGCAGAAGATCCTTGGCCCGGATCGAGGCGATCGGCAGCTTGCCGATGTAGGGGAACAGGTCCTTGTCCATGATGCGCAGCCAGCGCTCCGAATAGGACGCGCTCCAACTGCTGGCCTTGGTGGCGTGGAATTCCCGCGCCAACGCTTCGAATGTGTTGGCTGCGTCCACCGCTCGGGACATCTTCTCTGCGCGCTTCGCGAGGCCGGGATCGACGTTGTCGGCAAGCAGTTCGCGGGCCTTGTCGCGCCGCTGTCGAGCCTTCGCGAGCGATACCGCAGGGTAGACGCCCAAGGCCAGCGTCTTCGCCTTGCCGTTGAACCGGTAGTCCATGCGCCAGTACTTGCCTGCCGATTTGACGCGCAGGTACATGCCGCCACCGTCCGCGTAGCGCTCGCCGATCTCAGCGCCCTTGTGCTTCACTTGCCTCACGAAAGTGTCTGTCAGCATTGGGTTTTTCTCCTTGCTGTCGGTACCTGGTTTTGACAGCAGGGCAAATACCTGCAGAAGTACCGACAAAGTACCGACAAGACATGCTATGCCCCGATCTGTCGTGGAGCAAAGAAAAACCCGCTTCTCCTCGAAGGAGAGCGGGTTTCGGGACGACTTGGAGAGGTTCGGGACTGGAAATTGGCCTGCCCGGAGGGGATCGAACCCCCGACAACCTGCTTAGAAGGCAGGTGCTCTATCCAACTGAGCTACGGGCAGATTCCGGGCTGGAGGCAAGCCCGGAAAATCAACGACTTAGATGCTTTACCTTCAGTCGGCAGCGGCGGATTCTACCGAGTTCCGCGCCTTGACTCGCGGGGCGGGACCGTAGTTCGAATCCGTGCGGGAGCCGAATCGGGTTTGATTGGGGGAAGTCTAATTTCGTAGTCAGCGAGGGTCTGACCGAATCCGCGTGGCGCCAAAGCTGCGCGAGTGGGTTGAACACACTGTTCAGCACGTTTCTTGAGCGTTACATTCCATGGAACTATCAAGGGCGATATGAACGAAGATGGTCAAAAAGCACTGCCATTGCTTTACCTGTCGGTTTCAGGGAAATTCCTTATCGCGTTAATTGGTGCCACCGCGTGGATGGGATTTTCAATATGGGCTGCGGAGGCGTGGCTGGCCGATTTGAAGAATTACCTCGGTGCCGTGCTGGCCATTTTCCTGGTATATGGAATTGCCATTATTCCGGGCTTCATGAATGCCTTCATGGCCATAAGCCTGCTGCTCGACAAGAGGCCGACGCATTCCCCGCTGTCTGTCTATCCCCCGATTTCAATTCTGGTGGCCGCTTACAATGAGGAAGCCTCCATTGAGGAGACGCTTGCCAGCATCGGGCGCCAGAATTATCCCGGCGAACTGCAGGTTCTCGTGATCAATGACGGATCCACGGACAACACTTCTCTTGTTGTTCAGCGAATCAAGGATCAGTACCCCTGGCTCACCTTCGTCGATCTGAAAAAAAACGGAGGCAAAGCCCGGGCCCTGAATATCGGATTCAAGGAAGTCTTGCACGACCTGGTTGTTACCGTGGATGCCGACTCTTTTCTGTACCGAGGAGCCCTCGCCAGTATTGTCGAGCGTTACCGGGCCGATCCACCCAATACCCGGGCCGTCGCAGGAAAGATCCTGGTCCGGAACTCGAGGCAAAATTGGATTACCCGCTGCCAGGAATGGGACTATTTTCACGGTATCGCAGCAATCAAGCGGGTGCAATCGCTGTTCCAAGGCACATTGGTTGCGCAGGGTGCGTTTTCCATTTACGACCGGGCCGCGCTGATCGAGGTTGGAGGGTGGCCTGAGTGCGTGGGAGAGGACATCGTGCTGACGTGGGCCCTGCTGAAAGCCGGGTACCGGGTGGGTCACTGTGAGGATGCGTGCTTGTTTACCAATGTGCCCAGCACCATCAGGCAGTTGGTCAAGCAGCGCCAGCGATGGGCACGCGGCATGACCGAGGCCTTTGTCAAGCACCCGGGAATCCTCTTCAAACCCAGGTTGTCGACATTTTTCATTTATTGGAACCTGGTATTTCCATGGCTGGATCTGGCATACACCATCGGATTCATTCCAGGAATCATATTCGCGCTTTTCGGTTATTACTGGATTGTGGGCATAATGACGCTCGCGCTGATACCGGCGGCATTCGCGTTGAGTCTTCTGATGTTTTCAATCGAACGCAGAATGTTCAAAAAAACGGGCTTGGTCGTGCGAAAAAATATCCAGGGCTTCTTCGTTTATGTGCTCTTGTACAGCCTGCTGCTGCAGCCCGCCAGTATTCTCGGATATCTGGATGAGCTGTTCAGAAAGCCCAAGGCCTGGGGGACGAAATGATGGGGGCATTGAGATATTCCATTGCCGTCCTCTCTGGGGCCGTGGTGCTGGCTGGACCCTGTAAAGCCGACGAAGAAAAAGGCAAGGAAAAACCAAGCGACATGGCTTTTGGCACGGAATTTTTCCTGACCAGCGACAGCGACAATTTTCAATCGAGGAGGGTGTCGGCCGAATTCTTCCCCGCTTTCGAGAATGCCGATCGCTACCTGGGTTTTCGTCTCTCCGACTACCAATACAAGCAAAATAGCTGGCAAAGGGCCGGAAAGAAGATTTCATTTCTAGCCCGTTCGATCGAATCCAGGACTGGCGATGGAGGGGCCCTGGAGGCCGGCCTGTTTCAGCAGGGAGGACACACGCTGCTGACACTGGACGGCAGTTACCGCATGTCACCCACGAAGAGTACCGCGGTGGAGTTTCTCGTAACCCGCGACTGGGTGGAAACTCCGAAGTCCCTGGACCGCGGGATCGATTTTTCGTTTGTCGGGGTTGCCGTGGACCAGGGGCTGGGAAGCCATTTGACCCTGGTCGGACTGCTGGGGCAGCAATATTTTTCGGACGGCAACCGACGGGACCATGCCCGCCTGCGGCTGATCTATCAGCCGTCACTCGATCTGGGGCTGACCTTGCAGGCGCGCTATCGAACGTACCGAAGCACCCGTGAGGACGTGGACAGAGCCTATTTCAATCCGAAGAGCTACAGCGAGTCGATGCTGGCGATCGGCTGGCGGCACCGCTTCCAGGGATGGACGGCTTCCCTGACGGCGGGGCTTGGCAATGAGACGATCAATCACGATTTGAATCAACCAACGAGATTGTTCGACCTGAGCCTTCAAAGTCCGGTCAGGGGCTCGCAGGTATTTCGTTTTGGCGCGGGCTACAGCCGCAGCACTACCTTTTCGGGGCCCAGCTACCACTACCGATACCTGCGCGGCGAATGGGTGGTCCTTTTTTGAGCGCAAGGCCCGCACCCGAAGTGAACACTGCCGACGGCATACAGGGACACCATCACGCAGAAACGAAAATGCGGACAGCCACTTGAGTGACTGTCCGCATTGCGTTTTCTATGGTCGGGGCGAAAGGATTCGAACCTTCGACCCTCTGGTCCCAAACCAGATGCGCTACCAGGCTGCGCTACACCCCGACAAGCCTTTGATTCTAGCCCGGATATTGGCTCTTCTCGGACTTCTCAGCGTTTCTCGTACTGCGTCTTGCCAAAAAGAATCTCGCGCTCCTTGTCGCCGGTGATCGGCTGGCGCAGGTCGGCCAGCACTTTCACGCCGCGCTGCACGGTGGGGCGCGCGGCGATGCCGTCGAACCAGGCCTTCAGGTGCGGAAACTCGGTGAGGGTGATGCCCTGGTTCTCCCAACTGCGAAGCCATGGAAAGATTGCAATGTCGGCAATCGAATAGCTCTTGCCGGCAATGAACCTGTTTTTCGACAACTGCTTGTCGATCACGCCGTACAGGCGCTTGGCTTCGTTGCTGTACCGGTCGATGGCATAGGCGATCTTCTCGGGTGCGTACAGGCGGAAGTGGTGCGCCTGGCCGAGCATGGGGCCGACGCCGCCCATCTGGAACATGAGCCACTGCAGCACGTCGTAGCGTTCGCGATCGCCGGTGGGCAGAAACTTGCCGGTCTTGCCCGCAAGGTAGACGAGGATGGCGCCCGATTCGAAGAGCGAGATGGGTTTGCCATCGGGACCGTCGGGGTCGGTGATGGCGGGGATCTTGTTGTTCGGGCTGATCTGCAGGAACTCGGGCGCGAACTGATCTCCCTTGCCGATGTTCACGGGGTGCGCGTGGTACGGCAGGCCGCATTCCTCGAGCATGACGTGAACCTTGTGGCCGTTCGGCGTGGGCCAGGAATAGACCTCGATGGGTGATGCGGGCATATCTACTTGCACTCCGTGATGTGATGCGAGCCCGGCAGCATATACGCGGCCTTTCGAACGCGTGCGGGGCGCAAGTGTTTGGCCTGGCTTGGCGGATGGATGCGCGCCTCAAGCCACGGCCGAGGCCTGCGACAGGTGCTGATGGATCAGCGCGACCGCGGCCGCGCCCTCGCCGATGGCGCCGCCCACGCGCTTGACCGAACCCGATCGCACGTCGCCCACGGCGAATACGCCCGGCACGCTCGATTCGAGCGCCGCGGCCGGCCGCGCCGGAAAGCCGCTGCTCGCGGCGGCGCCGGTGAGCACGAAGCCGTGCTTGTCGACGGCCACCCCGCAGCCTTCGAGCCACGAGGCTTCGGGCTCGGCGCCAACGAACAGGAAGATGTTGCGCGCCGGGCAGTCATGTTCGGCGCCGCTGGTGTGACAGCGCCATGTCGCTCCGGTGAGGCCTTCGTCGGAGTCGCCGTGCAGGCGTACGAGCTCGGTGTGGGGCTGCAGCGAGATGTTGGGTGTGGCCTCGATGCGATCGATCAGGTAGCGCGACATGCTGGCGGCCAGCGACGGGCCGCGCACGAGCACGTTGACCTTGGCCGCGTGGCGCGACAGGAACACCGCCGCCTGTCCCGCCGAGTTGCCGCCGCCCACCAGCGCCACCTCTTGCTGCGCGCAGATCTTCGCCTCGATGGCCGAGGCCCAGTACCAGATGCCGCGGCCTTCGAATTCGGCGAGACGCGGTACTTCGGGACGCCGGTAGCGCGCGCCGCTGGCAATGACGACGGTGCGCGCATGGATCGTGCGGCCATCGGCCAGGGCAACGGCCAGGCTGTCGAGGGCGTTGTCGCGCGAACAGTCGAGCGACACCACCTTGGCTGGAATCAGCATCTCGACGCCGAACTTCTGCGCCTGCACGAAAGCCCGGCCCGCCAGCGCTTGCCCCGAGATGCCGGTCGGAAAGCCCAGGTAGTTCTCGATGCGCGCGCTCGCGCCCGCCTGGCCGCCGAAGGCGCGGCAGTCGAGCACGATGACGCGCAGGCCTTCGGAGGCCGCATAGACGGCGGTGGCGAGCCCTGCCGGCCCGGCACCGACGACGGCCACGTCGAACAACTCGTTGCGCTCGGCGGTGTCGACCATGCCCAGGCAGCGCGCGAGCGCGTCGTCAGCCGGGTTGACCAGCACCGAGCCGTCGGGGCACACGGCCAGCAGCTTGCTGGCGCCGTATTGCGCAAGCAGCGCGGCGGCGTCGGGGTCTTCGGCGGCGTCGACCAGGTGATATGGATAGCCGTTGCGGCGAAGAAAGTTCTCCAGCCGTGCCATGTCGGGCGACTGCGGCTGGCCTATCAGCACCGGGCCGCTGGCGCCGGACTCGATCAGCGCCACGCGCCGCAGGATCAGCGCGCGAGTGATGCGCTCGCCCAGGTCGGCTTCGGCCACGAGCAACGCGCGCAACTGCGCGGGGGAGACGAGCAGCGCCTCGACGTCTTCGTCGGCATGGCCATCGACCAGGGCGGGGCGGCCGCTCAACTGGCCGACTTCGGCCAGGAATTCGCCCGGCCCCTGCCGCACGATGGGCACGACGTGGCCAAGGCCGTCGCGCTGCGTGACGGCTACCACGCCCTTGAGCAGCACGAACATGCCGGGACCGGTTTCCCCGGCGGTGAAGAGCCGGCTGCCGCGCGCAAACTGCTGCACGGTGCCGAAGCGCGCAATGCGCGCAATCTCGGTGTCACTGAGGACAGGAAAAGTCTGGTGAAGGCGGTTGCTGTCGGTGCCGTTTGCGTCGAGGGCCATGTGGGGAAACTCCATGTCGCGAATCCACTGCATTAAACGACGAAGCGGCGCGGCGCAACACCGTCATGCGGCTGCAATCTTCCTGACACGCGCGCTTCATGGCAGGTGCGGAGACTCCCTCGGCAGAAAGGGTTCCCCATGAAAGAACTGCCCAACCCGACGTTTCCGCTTTCACAGATCGGGCTGCGCGCGGCCTTGTGGCCCGCTCCCGCAACCGGTGTGCCTGCCGTTGCCCGCACGTCGGTGCCCCAGGCGCCTGCTGTCATCCTGCCGCCGGTTGCCGATACCAAGCAAGGCATCACCGTGGGCTGGGCCCGTCACCTGGACGACGTGCGAGCTGCCCAGCGCCTGCGCTACGACGTGTTCGTCGGCGAAATGGGCGCCCGGGTCTCCTCGCCGCTGGCCGGCCACGACATCGACCTGTTCGACGATTTCTGCGAACACCTGCTGGTGCGCGACGAGCTGACGCAGCAGGTCATCGGTACTTACCGCGTGCTCACGCCGGCCCAGGCCCGCCGCGTCGGCAGCACCTACAGCGACACCGAGTTCGACCTCACCCGCTTGCGCGACCTGCGCGAGCGCATGGTCGAGCTGGGCCGCAGCTGCGTGCATCCCGACCACCGCCAGGGCGGCGTGATCCTCGCGCTGTGGGGTGCACTGGCTGGCTTCATGCATCGCAACAAGCTCGACACGATGATCGGCTGCGCGAGCATTCCGATGTCACACAACGGTGTCACGAACGGCGACGCGGCGGCCAGCATCTGGCGCCAGGTGTCGGCCAAGCACCTGGCGCCGATCCAGTACCAGGTGCAGCCCCGCCTGCCGCTGCCGGTCGAGCGTCTCGACAGCACGCTCGACGTGGAGCCGCCGGCGCTCATCAAGGGCTACCTGCGGCTGGGCGCCAAGGTGCTCGGCGCGCCGGCCTGGGACCCGGACTTCAACGCGGCCGACCTGCCGATGCTGATGCGCATCGACGATTTGCCGGCGCGCTACCGCAAGCATTTCCTGGGCGCATGAAGCCGGCGGCTGCCCCGTCCCACAACGGGTTGCCCGCCCTGTCTCCGGGCATGATGGAGCCCCACAAGACGGCGGCGGTGGCGTCACGAGAATGTCATGAGAGCGTCACAAATGACATCGACACTGTCATATTTCCGCCTACGTGTGCTCCCGTGCCGCTTGCTCCAGAATCAGTGCCCATGTCACTCGCCCCCGCAGACCGGTCGCCAGCCGTCGCGGCGCCCACGTTCACGCTGCTCGACCGCGACCACAGCATCCTGTCATTCAATGAAAGGGTGCTCGACTGGGCCCATCGGCCCGAGGTGCCGCTGATCGAGCGGCTGCGCTACCTTTGCATCGTGTCTTCCAACCTCGATGAGTTCTTCGAGGTTCGCGCCGCGCCGCACCTGATCGCGGGCAGCGCCGGCGACCGCAAGGGCGTCTACACCGTCGAGTCGTTCGAGCGGCTGGCCGAAGCGGCACACAAGCTCGTGGCGCGCCAGTACGCGCTGTACAACGACGAGTTGATGCCGACCTTTGCCACGCACGGCATCCACATCATTTCGCACGGCGAGCGCAATCCGGCGCAGCGAAAGTGGGTCGGCGAATACTTCGAACGCGAGGTGCGCCCGCTGCTGATCCCGGTCGGGCTCGACCCGGCGCATCCGTTTCCGCAGGTGGCCAACAAGTCGCTCAACTTCATCGTGCGGCTGGGTGGCAAGGACGCGTTCGGGCGCGAGAACCCGATCCAGATCGTGAAGGTGCCTCGCGTGCTGCCGCGTCTGATCAAGATGCCGGCCAAGGTGTCGGACGGCAAGACGCTCTTCGTGGCGCTGTCGAGCGTGGTGCGTGCGCACCTTGCCAGCATGTTCCCGGGGCGGGAGGTGGGCGATTTTTCGCAGTTCCGCGTCACTCGGCATTCCGACCTGGCAGTGGACGAGGAAGACGTGAAGAACCTGCGCACCGCCTTGCGCCAGGGGCTGCAGCATCGCCACTACGGGCAGGCCGTGCGACTGGAGGTGTCGGCGAGCTGCGCCGAGTCGCTCGCGAGCTTTCTGCTGGCGCAGTTCAACCTGCCGCTGCAGTCCCTGTACCGCGTGCACGGGCCGGTCAACCTGGCACGGCTCACGCAATTGGCCGACTTGCTCGAGGAGCCGCAGTTGCGGTTTCCGCCATACCCGGCGTCGTACCCGGTCACGCTGTCGCCGGCGCAGTCGTTCTTCGAGCGACTGCAGCGCGGCGACGTCCTGATCCACCAGCCCTTCGAGAGCTTCGAGGGCGTGCTTGCGTTCCTTCGCGAAGCGGTGCTCGATCCGCATGTACTGGCGATCAAGCAGACCATCTATCGCACGGGTACCGATTCCGAACTGATGGACCTGTTGCGCGAAGCGGTGCGCCGCGGCAAGGAAGTCACGGTGGTGGTGGAGCTGAAGGCACGCTTCGACGAAGAGGCCAACATCAACTGGGCCGAGATGCTCGAGTCGATCGGCGCGCAGGTGGTGTACGGCGTGGTCGGCCTGAAGACCCACGCCAAGATGCTGCTGGTGACGCGGCGCGAGGGCAAGCAGATGCGCCGCTACGGCCATCTGTCCACGGGCAACTACAACCCGCGCACGGCCAGGCTCTACACCGACATCAGCCACCTCACGGCCGACCCGCTGCTGACGGCCGACATGGAAGCGGTGTTCGTGCACATGGCCAGCCAGAGCCGGCTGCCCAGACTCAACCGCATGTGGCTGGCGCCGTTCGACCTGCACAAGAACATCACCGCGCAGATCGATGCGCTGGGCATGGCCGCTGCGGCAGGCCACCCCACGCGCATCGTCGCCAAGATGAACGCGCTGACCGACGAGGAGATCATCGCCTCGCTGATCCGCGCGGGACAGAAGGGCGTGAAGATCGACCTGATCGTGCGCGGTGCGTGCACGCTGCCCGCGCAGGTGCCAGGGCTGACCGACAACATCCGCGTGCGCTCGGTGATCGGGCGCTTCCTGGAGCATTCGCGGGTCTTCTATTTCCGCAACGGCGAGGACGAGTCGCTGTACCTGTCGAGTGCCGACTGGATGAACCGCAACATGATGCGGCGTATCGAACTCGCTTGGCCCGTGACGGACGCCGCGCTGCGCCAGCGGCTGATCGACGAATGCCTGGTGGCCTATCTGCACGACGGGCGCGATGCCTGGGACCTGGGTGCAGACGGCATCTACACGCGCGTCGACCACGACACGCATCCGGGCGAGGACGGCGTGGCGCGCGCCATCGAGGCTCATGGTGCGCAGTCTGCGCTCATGAACCGCTATGCTTCACGAGGGCATCTGCGCGATGCATCCAGCAACTGACGCACGAAGGACCATGACCATGGACTTGATCTTCTGGCGCCACGCCGAAGCCGAGGACTGGACCGAGGGCTGCGACGACATGCAGCGCTCGCTCACCCCGCGCGGTGAGAAGCAGGCCAAGCGGATGGCCGGCTGGCTGGACCGCCAGTTGCCCGACGGCACGCGCATCATCTGCAGCCCCGCGCGGCGCTGCGAGCAGACCGCGCTGGCCCTGGGCCGCAAGTACAAGCTGCGTTCGGAACTCGCGCCCGACACCACGCCCGAGGCGCTGCTCGGTGCGGCCGGCTGGCCCAACGGCAAATCGGTGGTGCTGATGATCGGCCACCAGCCCTCGGTGGGGCAGGCCATCTCGCTCCTGCTCGGCCTCAAGCAGGACAGCTGCCCGGTGCGCAAGGGCGCGCTGTGGTGGATCCGCACGCGCGAGCGCGACGGCGACGTGCAGACCGTCGTCGTCACGGTGCAGTCGCCCGAGCTCATCTAGCCCCCCGGCCTGCCGCTTCCGGGCAGGCGCTTTGTCATGGTTGCAGACCGAGTGGGGCGGGGCGCTTGTCTCCCTGGAAAAGGGGCGCACCGCTCATGTGCGCAAGCGGCGCAATTTCTACAGTGACTCCACGGCAGTCCGCTTGGCCCCGATGAGGGGAAAGGCCATTGCCAGTCGGCCACCTCACTGGGGAACACGCATGAAACTGCTCAACCTCTCGCCAAGAAGCTTCACGAACCTGCTGCGGGAAAGCGCAGGCATGTCGTTGAAAACGCTGACTCCCCTGCTTGTTGCCGCAGCCCTTGTGTCAGGGTGCGCGACGGACACGCCCCCGCCTGCGCTGCAGGCCCGCCACGATGCCGCCCGGTCGGTGGCGAAGGTCGAAATCATCTACAACCAGGAGGACGAACTGATCGTCGTGGATGGCGGTGGTTCGGGGCTGACGAGCTTTGCCGGGTTCCTGGGGCCTATCGGCGCGCTGCTGGCACTTGGCATCGACACCAACAGCCGGATGACGACGGCCGACCGCACGGACCGGCGCAGCAAGGAGTTCACGGCTGCGGTGAGGAACAGCGGTGTGCCCATGGGGCTCAACAGCTATTTCGCAGAGCGGCTGGCGGCGCGCCTGCGGGACGGCGGCCGCGAGGTGAAGCTGACGCCTTTCATGCGCGCGACTGGAAAGCTCCCCGAGATGCAGGTGCCGGAACTCCAGCCGACCCCCGGCTACAGCACGTTGATCCTGCGGATCACGACTGCTTATGGGGCATCCGATGCGACTTCGAGCTTCAAGCCCATCGTGGCGGTCGAGCAGTTGCTGAGAGACGAGCATCAGGCTGTCCTCTACCAGGCAAGCCATACCTCCGATTTGAGTCAGCCGACCTACTTCCGGTATGACGGCCTGCTCAATGACCCCGCGGTTGCCCGGGAAGGGCTGAGGCAAGGGCTTGCCCAGGTCGTTCAGCCTGCCTATGCCGGCATGTTCGGGGACGACGAGCCTCGCATGGCCCATGTGGCAGCCGGTCGGACGGTTGGCCCCGATCCCAAGTAAAGCGGCTCAGGCCCCGCTGAGTTCCACGCGCCAGGTGCTGGTCTTCTGCCAGGCCTGCACTTCTTCGCGCAGGAGGTGTGCGGACTGCGGGTAGGCCTCGGCCCAGTCGGGCGCGCAGGCAATCGTGAAAGCCCTGGCGCCCAATGCCGCGAGATGCAGCGCGAGCGGATCGGGATCGCGGCGTGCATGGCACAGGATGATCGCGAGCCGAAGCGACAGCAGCTGCATGACGAAGGTCTCGTCGTCCAGCGCGATTTCGAGCTTGCGCAGCTTGCCGCGCTGGCCTAGCACCAGCTGGCCGAGCGCGTGCATCTCGTTCACCGCGAAGCCGGGCGCGTCGGTGTTGTCGAGGATGTAGGCGCCGTGCTTGTGATAGTCGCTGTGCGAGACCAGTGTGCCGATCTCGTGCAGCTGCGCCGCCCAGCCCAGTTTGCGCAATGCGCGGCCGGCGCGGCTCGACGTGCTGCCGCCGCGCGCGGCGGGGGAGAGCTGCACGAACAGCGACGCGGCCGTTTCGCCCACGCGCTTGGCCTGGGCCGCATCGACCGAAAACCGGCTGGCCAGACGGGCCACGGTGGCCGTGCGCATGTCGGCCACGCTCTCGTCGCGTTCCAGCAACTCGTAGAGCACGCCGTGGCGCAATGCACCCTGCGCCACCTTCATCTCCTCGATGCCGAGCAGGTCGAACACCGCGCGCAGCACGCTCACGCCGCCGCCGATCACGGCCTTGCGATCCTCGCGCATGCCGTCGATGCGCAGCTTGTCGGCGCTGCCGGCCTTGAGCAAGCGGTCGAGCAGCCAGTCGAGGCCTTCGCGGGTGACCAGGCCCGATTCGGCGCCCGCGGCAGCGAGCACGTCGCCGACCGCGCCGATGGTGCCCGAGGCGCCGTAGGCCACGTCCCACTGGTCGCGGGTGTAGCTGCCGAGCGCATCGTCGAGCACGGCCTTGGCGGCCACTTCGGCGGCGCGGAAGGCTGCGGGCGTGAACTGGCCCTCGGCGAAGTGCTTCATCGACCAGGCGACGCTGCCGACGCGGTACGACTCGACCAGTTCGGCCTCGAGCGCGTGGCCGATGATCATTTCAGTGGAGCGCCCGCCGATGTCGACCACCAGCCGGCGCTCGCGCTCGGATGCGTCGGTGTGCGGGAGCATGTGCGCCACGCCCTGATAGATGAGGCGGGCCTCTTCCCGGCCCGGGATCACGTCGATGCCGAAGCCCAGGATGGTGCGTGCACGCAGCAGGAACTCTTCGCGGTTGCGTGCTTCGCGCAGCGTTTGCGTGGCTACGGCTCGCACCTGCGAGCGCTTGAAGCCGGCCAGCCGCTCGCCGAAGCGAGCGAGGGCGTCCCAGCCGCGCTGCATGGCTTCGGTGGTGAGGTTGCGCGCGCTGTCCAGTCCGTTGCCCTGGCGCACGGTCTCCTTGAGGTATTCGGTGCGGTGGATCTGGCCGTGATCGACCTGTCCGATTTCGAGCCTGAAGCTGTTCGAGCCCAGGTCGACTGCTGCGAGGCGGGTGCCGTTTTGCATGTGGTTCCGAGAAGAAGGCGGGTGTCTTGTTGTGTTTGATCGTAGCGCCGTGACAGAGCGCGCAGCCTCCAGATTCGCGCGACAGCGAGGTTCGCAAGGCTAGGCGCGGACCATGACGGTTGCGTGACAGCGTCACATGGATCGCGGGGGAAACGAAGGCATTTTCCCTCGACAGAGAGGTGTCACACCGATGTCACACAAGCTTTCTAGAGTCCGTTCAAGCCCAAAAAAGGGACTACTTCTTACTTCTAAAGGAAGCTTCATGAAAACGACGTTCAAATTTGCAACAGCCGGCCTGGTGGCCGCGGTGTTCTCCATTTCCGCCTTCGCCCAGGACGTGACCGGCGCTGGCGCCAGCTTCCCGGCACCGCTGTACGCCAAGTGGGCGTCCGACTTCAACAAGGCCACCGGCGTCAAGATCAACTACCAGTCGGTCGGCTCGGGCGCCGGCATCAAGCAGATCGAAGCCAAGACCGTCGATTTCGGCGCTTCGGACGCTCCCCTGAAGGACGACGAACTGCAGGCCAAGGGCCTGATGCAGTTCCCCACCGTCATCGGCGGCGTGATCCCCGTGGTCAACATTCCCGGCATCAAGCCCGGTGAGCTGAAGCTCAACGGCCAGGTCTTGGGCGACATCTACCTCGGCAAGGTCACCAAGTGGAACGACCCCGCCATCAAGGCGCTGAACGGTTCGCTGAACCTGCCCGACGCCGCCATCGCCCCGGTTCGCCGCGCCGACGGCTCGGGCACCAGCTTCCTGTTCACCAACTACCTGAGCAAGGTCAATGCCGAGTGGAAGAGCAAGGTCGGCGAAGGCACGGCCGTGAACTGGCCCACCGGCGCGGGCGGCAAGGGCAATGAAGGCGTCGCAGCCTTCGTGAACCGCCTGCCCAACTCGATCGGCTACGTCGAGTACGCCTACGTCAAGCAGAACAAGATGACGTACGCCCAACTGCAGAACGCCGCCGGCACCTTCGTGTCGCCCGACGACTCGGCCTTCAAGGCCGCCGCCGCCGGCGCCGACTGGAACAAGAGCTTCTATCAGGTGCTGACCAACCAGGCCGGCAAGGATGCATGGCCCATCACCGGTGCCACCTTCATCCTGATGCACAAGGTGCAGGACAAGCCCGCCAACGCCACTACCGTGCTCAAGTTCTTCGACTGGGCCTACAAGAGCGGCGACAAGACGGCCGACGACCTCGACTACGTGCCGATGCCCGACGCCGTGAAGGCGACCATCGCCAAGGCATGGGGTGAAGTGAAGGATGCGTCGGGCAAGGCCGTCGCGTTCAAGTAATCCACCCATCAGTCCAGAAGAACGGCGTGTCCATGAGCAAACCCTCGCTCCAGGACGCGCCGCTCTCGTCTTTGCCGGAGCGACCTGTGTCATCCACCTTTCCCGCCGCTGCCACCTCCCTCGACCTTGCGGCCGAGCGCGGTCGTGCCACCGCCCCTCCGCCGCCCGTGAAGGCAGCGCGCTCCGGCCCGATGGCCGACCGGCTGTTCGGCTGGGCCGCCAAGGGCGCCGCGTTGCTGACGCTCGCGATGCTCATCGGCATCCTGCTGTCGCTGATCGCCGGCGCCTGGCCCGCCATTTCGAAGTACGGCCTCGGCTTCCTCACGAGCAGCGTGTGGGACCCGGTCAAGGACGAGTACGGCGGCCTGGTCATGATCTACGGCACGCTGGCCACCTCGATCATCGCGCTGGTGATCGCGGTGCCCGTGAGCTTCGGCATTGCGCTCTTCCTCACCGAACTTTCACCCAGCTGGCTCAAGCGCCCGCTGGGCACGGCCATCGAACTGCTGGCGGCGGTGCCCTCCATCGTGTACGGCATGTGGGGCCTGCTGGTGTTCGGGCCGATCCTTTCCACCTGGGTGCAGCAGCCGCTGCAGAAGCTGCTGGGCGGCGTGCCTTACCTCGGCACACTGGTCTCCGGCCCGCCGGTGGGCATCGGCATTCTGTCGGCCGGCATCATCCTGGCGATCATGATCATTCCGTTCATCGCCTCGGTGATGCGCGACGTGTTCGAGGTCACGCCGCCGCTGCTGAAGGAGTCGGCCTACGGTCTCGGCTCGACCACTTGGGAAGTCGTCTCCAAGGTGGTGCTGCCCTACACCAAGGCCGGCGTCATCGGCGGCATCATGCTCGGCCTGGGCCGGGCGCTGGGTGAAACGATGGCTGTCACGTTCGTGATCGGCAACATGAACCAACTCAACTCGCTGTCGGTGTTCGAGGCTGCGAACAGCATCACCTCGGCACTCGCCAACGAATTCGCCGAAGCCGGCGCGGGCCTGCACCAGGCTGCTCTGATGTACCTCGGCCTCGTGCTGTTCTTCATTACCTTCGTCGTGCTGTCGCTCTCCAAGATGCTGCTGGCCAAGATGAAGAAGAGCGAAGGAACCAAATCGTGAGTACCGCTCAAAACCTCTTGAACGCCAAGGCGCTTGCCGAAACGCGCCAGGCCCGGTTCGCTTCGCGCAACCGCGTCAACAAGATCGCGCTCACGCTGTCGCTCGCTGCGATGGCTTTCGGTGTGTTCTGGCTGGTGTGGATCCTCTGGGAAACGCTGCGCCAGGGCGTGGGCGGCCTGGCCATCGCCACCTTCACCGAGATGACGCCGCCGCCGAACGAGGTGGGCGGCATCGCGAACGCGATCTTCGGTTCGTTCGTGATGGTGGCGCTGGCCACCTTCGTGGGCACGCCCATCGGCATCATGGCCGGCATCTACCTGGCCGAGTACAACCCCAAGGGCTGGCTCGCATCCGTCACGCGTTTCGTCAACGACATCCTGCTGTCGGCGCCGTCGATCGTGATCGGCCTGTTCGTCTATGCCGTGGTGGTGGCCTATTTCAAGACCTTCTCGGGCCTGGCCGGTGCGCTGGCGCTTGCACTGATCGTGATCCCGGTGGTCATCCGCACCACCGAGAACATGCTGCAGCTGGTGCCGCCGGGCCTGCGCGAAGCGGCCTACGCGCTGGGAACGCCGAAGTGGAAGGTCATCCTGAGCATCACGCTGCGCGCTGCACGCGCCGGTGTGGTCACGGGCGTGCTGCTTGCTGTGGCGCGCATCGCGGGCGAAACCGCGCCGCTGCTCTTCACCGCTCTGAACAACCAGTTCTGGACCGCCGACGTGAGCCAGCCGATGGCCAGCCTGCCGGTCACGATCTTCAAGTTCGCGATGAGCCCGTACGAGAACTGGCAACAGCTGGCATGGGCCGGCGTGTTCCTGATCACGATTGCCGTGCTCGCCCTCAACATCCTGGCGCGGGTCCTGACGCGCACCAAACACTGAATCCAGAAGAAGACAACATGCCAAACACCGTCGCACAACAACCGTCGCGCTCGAAGATCTCGGTCAAGGACCTGAACTTCTACTACGGCAAGTTCCACGCGCTCAAGGGCATCAACCTCGAGATTCCCGAGAACAAGGTCACCGCTTTCATCGGCCCCTCGGGCTGCGGCAAGTCGACTCTGCTGCGGACCTTCAACCGCATGTTCGAGCTCTACCCGGAGCAGCGTGCCGAAGGCACCATCGCCCTGGACGGCGAGAACCTGCTTACCTCCAAGCAGGACGTGGCGCTGATCCGCGCCAAGGTCGGCATGGTGTTCCAGAAGCCCACGCCGTTCCCGATGTCGATCTACGACAACATCGCCTTCGGCGTGAAGCTGTTCGAGAATCTCTCGGCCAGCGAAATGGACGACCGCGTCGAGTGGGCCCTGAAGAAGGCCGCCCTGTGGACCGAAGTGCGCGACAAGCTGCAGCAAAGCGGCTCGGGCCTCTCGGGCGGCCAGCAGCAGCGCCTGTGCATTGCGCGCGGCATCGCGATCAAGCCCGAAGTGCTGCTGCTCGACGAACCGTGCTCCGCGCTCGACCCGATCTCCACCGCGAAGATCGAGGAACTGATCGCCGAGCTGAAGAATGAATACACAGTGGTCATCGTGACGCATAACATGCAGCAGGCCGCCCGCTGCAGCGACTACACCGCCTACATGTACCTCGGCGACCTGATCGAATTCGGTGCGACGGAACAGATGTTCTTCAAGCCGCAGCGCAAAGAAACCGAGGACTACATCACCGGCCGTTTCGGCTAAGGAGACACCATGACCGAGAAACACCTTTCCAGCCAGTTCGACAGCGAACTCAACGGCGTCTCGTCGCGCGTGATGGAGCTCGGCGGCATGGTCGAGTCGCAGATTCACCAGGCTGTGTACGCGCTGCTGCAGTTCGATACCGAAGCCGCCGACCGCGTGATGGAGACCGAGCACCGCGTCAATGCGATGGAAATCGACATCGACCGCGAGCTGTCGTCCATCATCGCGCGCCGCCAGCCGACCGCCCGCGACCTGCGCCTGCTGATCGCCATCAGCAAGACCACCGCCAACCTCGAGCGCGTGGGCGACGAGGCCAACAAGATCGCGCGCATGGTCAAGTCGATCATCGAGAGCGGTGCGGCCCGCCAGCTGCCGACGACCGAGCTGCGCATCGCGGCCGACCTGGCCTCGGGCCTGCTGCGCACCGCGCTGGACGCCTTCGCGCGCCTGGACACGGCCGCGGCACTGTCGATCCTGAAGGACGACGACCTGATCGACAAGGAGTTCGACGGTTTCGTGCGCAAGCTGGTCACCTACATGATGGAAGACCCGCGCACCATCTCCGCCAGCCTGGACCTGTTGTTCCTGGCCAAGGCCATCGAACGCATCGGCGACCACGCCAAGAACATTGCCGAGTTCATCATCTACATCGTCAAGGGCGCCGATGTGCGGCACACTTCGATGCAGGAAATCGAGTCCGCGCTTCAATGACAAACCCCCAGGCTTGCCCACTTCGTGTGGCCGCCAATCCCCTTGCAGGGGGCAACGCCAGCGGCCCGGCAAAGCCGGTTCCGCGACGTTCGCTGGAAGGGACCGGGGCGACCATCAAGTGAGCAGATAACATGAAGAAACCCCGAGTCCTGATCGTCGAAGACGAGTCCTCGATCGCCGAGCTGATCGCCGTCAACCTGCGCCACAACGGCTTCGAGCCGATCTGGTCTGAAGACGGTGCGGCAGCACAACGCGAGATCGACGCCTTCCTGCCGGACCTGATCCTGCTCGACTGGATGCTGCCGGGCCAGAGCGGCCTGCAACTCGCGCGCCAGTGGCGCAAGGACCCGCGCACCAAGGCCATCCCGATCCTGATGCTGACCGCGCGCGGCGACGAGCCCGACAAGGTGGCCGGCCTCGATGCCGGTGCCGACGACTACATCACCAAGCCTTTCTCCACCCAGGAGATGCTGGCCCGCATCCGTGCGGTGCTGCGTCGTCGGGCGCCGGAAGTGGTGACGGAGCGCGTCGAGATCGGCGAACTGGCGCTCGACACCTCCACCCACCGCGTGACCTGGCAGGGCGGCGCGCTGAAGGTCGGGCCGACCGAGTTCAAGCTGCTGGCCTACCTGATGCAGCATGCCGAGCGCGTGCACAGCCGCGCGCAGCTGCTCGACAAGGTGTGGGGCGACCACGTCTACATCGAGGAGCGCACGGTCGACGTGCACGTCAAGCGCCTGCGCGAATCGCTGGGTGCGGCGGCGCCGATGGTCGAAACCGTCCGCGGAGCGGGCTACCGGCTGACCGCCCAAGTCACGGTTTGACCGCAGTGGCGTCCCTTGGCCGCGGGCGCGGATAATCGCCCGCCATGCCTTTTCGCATAGCTACTTTTTTAATAGCGTCCCTTGCAATAGGAGCGGGCGCTGTCGCGATTTTTGGCTGGAAGTTCGGATGGCTGGGCGCGTGGCTGGGCGCGGTGCTCTGGCTGGTGCTCGATGCCTGGCGCGCCGAGCGGCTGATGCGGGTGCTGCGCAACGACGCGGCGGGCCTGCCGACGAGGGGAGCGGGCGTGTGGGGCGAGCTGTCGGAGCGCATCCGCAAGCTGCTGCGCGACCGCGAGCAGCAGACGCGGCAAGCCGAAGAGCGGCTGCAGGAGTTCCTCGCGGCCATCCAGGCCTCACCCAATGGCGTGGTGCTGCTCGACGAGCAGGGCCGCATCGAATGGTGCAACCAGACGGCCGCCAGCCAGTTCGGCATCGATGCCGAGCGCGACCTTGCGCAGCAGCTGGCGAACCTCGTGCGCGATCCGGCCTTCGTCGCCTACCTTGCATCGTGGAACTACAGCCGCGACGTGGTCATCGACGCCTCCGGACCCGGCCACTCGCATCAGCGCCCCCACCTGGTGCGGCTGTCGGTGCAGGTGCATCCCTATGCCGGCAACCGCCGCATGCTTCTGACGCGCGACATCACGGCGCTGGAGCAGGCCGAGGCGATGCGGCGTGATTTCGTGGCGAACGTGTCGCACGAAATCCGCACGCCGCTGACGGTGCTGGCGGGCTTCGTCGAGACGCTGCAGAACCTGCCGCTCGACGCGGACGAACGCATGCGCTACCTGTCGCTGATGGGGCAGCAGTCGCACCGCATGGAAACGCTGGTGAACGACCTGCTGACGCTGTCGCGGCTGGAAGGCAGCGCGGCGCCTTCGGGCAACCAGTGGATCCGCATTCGTGCGCTGCTCGCACAGTGCGAAGACGAGGGCCGCGGGCTGTCGGGCCGTGTGGCGCCGCAGGGACACCGGCTGTCGTTCACCATCGAAGCCGAGTCCGAAGTGTCGGGCGCACCGACCGAGCTGCAGAGCGCGATGTCGAACCTGCTGAGCAATGCCATCCGCTACACGCCAGGCGGCGGCGAGGTGGCGGTGAGCTGGCGGGTGCTGCCTGACGGGCGTGGCGAATACGCGGTGAAAGACACGGGTCCCGGCATTGCCGCCGAGCACATTCCCCGGCTGACCGAGCGCTTCTACCGCATCGACCGCAGCCGTTCGCGCGAGACAGGCGGCACGGGGCTGGGGCTGGCCATCGTCAAGCACATTGCACAGCGGCACGGCACCGAGCTGCGCATCGAAAGCACGGTGGGCAAGGGTTCGCGCTTTGCGCTGGTGTTTCCCGCAGTGCGCGTGCGGGAAGCGCGCGTGCTGGCCAGGTAGCAGGCAGCTCTTGTCAAGCGCGCTGGCGCATCGTCCAACGCAGCAGCGCGCCGAACAGCAGGGCCGTCAGCGCCAGCGCGAAGGCGCTCATGATCCAGAACGCCAGCGGCGATTGCATGGCCGCCCAGGGGCCAAGTCCGCGGTACGCCAGCAGGTAGCTTCCGCCGAGGCCCAGTCCCCACAGCATCGCGCAATAGATCACCAGCGGCGCCAGCGTGACCCGGTAGCACCGCAGCACGAACACGCAGAAGGTCTGCACCGCATCGGCGAAGTGATACATGGCCACCGCCAGCAGCAGTGCGCCGGCCATCGCGATCACAGCGGGGTTGTCTGAATACACGTTGGCGAGCTCGTAGCGCAGCGCAGCCATGGCGGCGGCGTAGAACAAAGCGCACAGCGCGGTCAGCTCGAAGCCCAGGCGACAGGCGTGCCGGGCCCTGGCCGCATCCCCGGCACCGAGCCAGAAGCTCACGCGCGCGCTGGTCGCGATGGCCAGCGACAGCGGGGTCATGTAGGCCACGGCCAGCAGGTTCGACGCGATCTGGTGCGCCGCCGCGGCCGCCGTGCCAAGGCGGGCGATGAACAAGGCCATCAGCGTGAACGAGGTCACTTCGACCAGCACCGCCAAGCCGCCTGGCACGCCGAGCCGCGCGAACTTGCGGATCTGCTGCCAGTCGGGCGCTTCGATGCGCTTCCAGAGCCCGTAGTCGCGATAAAACGCGCGGTTGCGCAACAGCCAGATGGCGCAGCCCAGCATCGCCCAGTTCACGCACAGCGTGGCCCAGCCGCAGCCCACGAGGCCCATGGCCGGCAGGCCCGCGCCACCGAAGGTGAACCAGATCGACAGCGGCAGCTTCACGGCCAGCGAACCGAGTTGCAGCCATGTCACGAGCTGGGGCTTGCCCAGGCTCTGGTTGAGCGTGCTGAACAGGCGAAAGAGCAGGGCCGGCGCCAGTGCAAAGGCCAGCACCGCCAGATAGGCCTCGACTTCGCCGCGCATTGCAGCCGGCACCTGGGTCCACCGCAGCGCCGCGTCGGGCAGCAGCAGGATCGCCATGCCAGCCACGATGGCAATGGCGGCCAGGTAGAGCGATTGCCGCACCGAGCGGCCCACCTCGCCGGCGCGGCCGCCGCCATGCAGTTCGGCCCAGACCGGCAGCAGTGCCTGCAGGACGCCCATCAGCGAGACGTACACGCTGACGAAGATGGCGGCACCGACCGACAGGGCGGCCAGTGCTTGTTCGGAGTAGCGCCCGGCGATGATGGTGTCGGCCACGCCGAAAGCCATCACGGCCAGCTGCCCGGCGAGCACGGTGCCCGCGTGCCGCGCGATCAGGGCCCGTTCGCCGCCCCTCACTGTGGCGTGATCTTCTGGTAGAGCAGGAGGTCGTCGGCTGCGCTGCTGGGTCGGCGCAGCGTGCCGGCAAAGCGCCACTGGTCGAAGGGAATGATGGTGTGCAGGCGCTCGATGGTCTCTGGGCTCGCCAGCAACCATGGGCAATCGGTGCCCAGCAGCAGCGGTTGCACGTTGAAGTTGCCGTGGTGGCGCAGGGCCGCGATGTGCGGGCGGCTGAGCGCGAGTTCCGCGATGCAGCGCGGCTGGCCGACACGTTCGGCCACGGCCCGCACCTGCGGCACGTAGCTGCGCGCGTAGTCGATGGGCGGCAGCCACAGCGTCATCAGCAGCATCCAGCACAGCGCCGTACCGCCGGCCGGCAGCACCAGCGTCTTCCAGAGCGCGGCACGGTGCCGCCCCGTGCGCCAGCGCACCAGCCAGCACCAGGCAATGGTCGCGGCCGCCGCGAGAGCCACGGCAATGGGAGAGAACTCGGGCACGAAGCCGGGCACCAGCCGCGCCACGCTGGCGGCGGGCTTGGGCGGCACGCCGGTCTGCATGGCGACCCAGTAGATCCAGCCGAGCACGGCCAAGCCGCTGAAGAACAGCACGTTGAACCAGTCGATCAGCGCCGCTGCGCTGCGCCTGAAGGTGGGCAGGGCGAAGGCGGCCAGCGTGGCGAACGCAGGCAGCGCCAGCAGCAGCGAGCGGTCGGAGTAGTCGGTGGTCCAGGTGGCCGCCAGCGGCACCAGCGCGAACCAGAAGGGCAGCGCGACGTGGCGTGCCGTGAGCTGCCGCCGCCAGCGCCAGAGCGTCCAGATGGCAAGCGGCCAGACCGGCCAAGTGAACCACAGCAGCAGCTTGGCCTGGCTGCGTGCGTCGCCGAGCAGCGAACCGCCGAGCACGGTGATCTTCCATGTCGGCAGCTTCAGCCCGAACACGAGCACCGCCGCCAGCGCGGTAATGCCAGTCATCGCGAGGAGGGCGCCTCGCGTGTAGCCGGGGCCGTTGTCTTCGTCGTTGATGTTCTCGCGCTCGGACTGCATGGCGAGCCGGCGCTCGTAGGCGATGTACAGCACGCTGCCGACGGCCAGCGCGAGCCCCACGGTGGGCGCACCGCTCAGCGTGATGCCGATGGTGCCCACCGTCAGTGCGATCAACGGGCCCGCGCGGCGATAGGGCAGTGCGGCCACGCCGTAGAACAGGTGCGAGGCAAAGAACAGCTGTGCCAGCGCGGGCGTGGTCTCGTGGCCAAGCTGGGCGAGGCCGAGGCAGGCGATCAGTGCCAGCAGGCCGCCGTCGGCAATCGCGCGTGCGTAGTCGGTCGGCCGTGCCTCCCCGCCGAAGGCGAAGGCCACGGGCTGGGCACGCGCCGTGCGGGCCAGGTAGTACACCGCATACCAGCTGGCCGTGAAGGTGCCCCAGAGCAGGAACGCGAATGCGATTCGCACGGCCAGGTCGGGGTTCAGCCACGACGGCGCGATCTTGATCGCCAGGGCGCCGATCCAGTACGGGATCAGCGCGGGCGTTTCGGGGCGCAGGCCCAGCAGGAGAGGATCGAACCAGCGCGCGATGCCTTCGGTGCTGCGGGCCAGTTCGGCCATGTAGCCGAAGGCCGTGATGTCCGCGCTCTTCCAGGGGCCTCGGCCGACCAGGCCCGGCAGCAGGTAGGCCGCGCACAGCAGAAGCAACGCGATGCGCGGCAGCCGGCGCACGGCACTCTGGGCAACGATCGCGGGGGTGGGCTGGTTCAAGTGGCGAAAGAGGCGGAATTCAGAAAGAAAAAGGGCAGCGCGGTAAACCGGGCTGCCCTCGACGCGAAAGCGCGTGCCTTACTTCGAAGCAGCGCCGGTGGTCTTGCCGAAACGGTTGCGGAACTTCTCGACGCGGCCGCCCATGTTGTCGACCGACTTCTGCGTGCCGGTGTAGAACGGGTGCGATTCGCTGGTGGTGTCGAGCTTGAACAGGGGGAGCTCGCGACCGTCGTCGGTCTTGCCCATTTCCTTGGTGTTCGCGCACGAACGGGTCACGAACTTGAAGCCGTTCGACATGTCGACGAACAGGATTTCGCGGTAATTCGGGTGGATGCCTTCTTTTGCCATGGTTTTTCCTTTTGCGCTGTTGGAATCAATGCGCGGTCGATGCGAGAGCCACCAGCGTGCCAATGGTCTGGCGCGCTGCCCTGGGAAATCCAGGAGGCCGGGCGAAGCTGCCCAGCCGCACTTTTCGCGGAGCCCATGATTATCGCATACTGCCCTATTTTCGAGCAAACGGAACCCTTCCATGACCTCCGCACCTTTGCGCGCCGGCCTCGTCGGCTACGGTTTTGCCGGCCAGACCTTCCATGCGCCGGTGCTTTCGGCCGTTCCGGGGCTCGAACTGGCCGCAGTGGTGAGTTCGCAGCCGCACAAAGTGCACGCCGACTGGCCCGGTGTGCCCGTGGTGCCCGACGTGGCGGCGCTGGTGGCCCGCGCCGACATCGACCTCGTCGTGGTCGCGACGCCCAATGCACAGCACCATCCGGTCGCCAAGGCAGCGCTGGAGGCCGGCAAGCACGTGGTGGTGGACAAGCCTTTCACGCTCGATGTGGCTGAGGCGCGGGAGCTCGAGGCGTTGTCCAAGCGCAACAACCTTGTCTTGGCGGTGTATCAGAACCGGCGTTTCGATGCCGATTTCCTGACCCTCAAGGATGTCCTGGCGTCCGGCGAATTGGGCCGGCCGGTGTACCTGGAGTCGCATTTCGACCGCTTCCGGCCCGAGGTGAAGGCGCGCTGGCGCGAGCAGGCCGTGCCGGGGGCGGGTCTGTGGGTGGACCTGGGCGCCCATCTGGTCGATCAGGCGGTGCAGCTTTTTGGCCGGCCCGACACGATCCAGCTCGACACCGCCGTGCTGCGCGACGGTGCTGTGGTCGAAGATTACTTTCATGCCGTGCTGCGCTACGAGCAGGGGCCGCATGCGCCGCTGCGCGTGGTGCTGCATTCGACGACGCTCGCCGCCCATGCGGCGCCGCGCTACATCGTGCACGGCACGCGTGGCAGCTACGTCAAGCATGGCGTCGATACCCAGGAGGATGCGCTGCGCGCCGGGCAGCGGCCGCCGGCCGTGGGGTGGGGCGCCGATCCGCTCGATGGCGAGCTCACGCTGATCGGCAGCGATGGGGCGCCGCACTTTCGCGCCTTGCCGACGCGGCCAGGCAACTACGTCGACTACTACGCTGCGGTCCGCGACGCGATCCTCGGCCACGGCCCGAACCCCGTGCCGCCCGAGCAGGCCGTCGCGCTGATGGAGTTGCTCGACATCGGCCGCCAGAGCACCGTCGAAGGCCGCGCCATCCGCATCGAGCGCCCATGAAAAAAGCGCGTCGGCCCTTGAGGGCCAACGCGCTTTTGCGGAAGAGCGTGGTGCTCAGCCGCCGCGACGCATCATGTCGAAGAACTCGACATTGGTCTTGGTCGCCTTCATGTTCTTGAGCATCAGCTCCATCGACTCGATCTCGTCCATGTTGTACATGAGCTGACGCAGGATGCGGGTCTTCTGGAGGATCTCGGGTGCCAGCAGCAATTCTTCGCGGCGCGTGCCGCTGCGGTTGAGCTGGATCGAGGGGAACACGCGCTTTTCGTACAGGCGGCGGTCGAGGTGGATTTCGGAGTTGCCGGTGCCCTTGAACTCTTCGAAGATCACTTCGTCCATGCGGCTGCCGGTATCGATCAGCGCGGTGCCGATGATGGTCAGCGAGCCGCCTTCTTCCACGTTGCGCGCGGCGCCCAGGAAGCGCTTGGGGCGCTGCAGCGCGTTGGAGTCGACGCCGCCCGTCAGCACCTTGCCCGACGAGGGCACGACGTTGTTGTAGGCGCGGGCGAGGCGGGTGATCGAGTCGAGCAGGATCACCACGTCCTTCTTCAGTTCGACCAGGCGCTTGGCGCGCTCGATCACCATTTCGGCGACGTGCACGTGGCGCGCTGCGGGCTCGTCGAAGGTCGAAGCAATGACTTCGCCCTTCACCGTGCGCTGCATTTCGGTCACTTCTTCAGGGCGCTCGTCGACGAGCAGCACCATCATGTGGACGTCGGGGTAGTTGACGCTGATCGCGTGGGCGATGTGCTGCATCATCACCGTCTTGCCGCTCTTGGGCGGCGCCACGAGCAGGGCGCGCTGGCCCTTGCCGATGGGAGCGATGATGTCGATGATGCGGCCCGTGATGTTCTCGTCGCCCTTGATGCCGTCGCGCTCGAGCTTCATCTGCTCCTTGGGGAACAGCGGCGTCAGGTTTTCGAACATCACCTTGTGCTTGTTCTGCTCGGGCGGACCGTCGTTGACCTTGTCGAGCTTGGTCAGCGCGAAATAGCGCTCGCCGTCCTTGGGCGTGCGCACCTCGCCTTCGATCATGTCGCCGGTGTGCAGGTTGAAGCGGCGCACCTGGCTCGGCGAGATGTAGATGTCGTCCGTGCTGGCCGTGAAGCTGGTGTCGGGGCTGCGCAGGAAGCCGAAGCCGTCGGGCAGTATTTCGAGCACGCCGTCGGCGAAGACCTGTTCGCCGGCCTTGGCGCGCTTCTTGATGATCGCGAACATCAACTCCTGCTTGCGCATGCGGCCGACGTTTTCGATCTCAAGCGCTTCGGCTTGCTTGAGGACTTCAGACACGTGGAGTGCCTTGAGTTCGTTTAAGTGCATGGAATGACCCCTCGCGGGGTAATCGAACGGAAAACGGGGGGAGGTTGGGTGTGAAGCGAGAGGTGCCTCACCAACCGGGGAACTCGAACCGGTTGCCTGGATAAAGGGCCGGTGATCTGTGGGAGATTATGACAGGAAAAACGCGCCGGCCAACGCATTGCGCGCTGGCCGGTGGAAATCGCTCAGGCGAGCTGCTGGTCGATGAAGGCCGTGAGTTGCGCCTTGCTCATGGCGCCGACCTTGGTGGCGGCCAACTGGCCGTCCTTGAACAGCATCAGCGTGGGGATGCCGCGAATGCCGAACTTGGCGGGAATGTCGCGGTTCTCGTCCACGTTCAGCTTGGCGATCTTCAGCTTGCCTTCGTAGGCGGCCGACACTTCGTCGAGGATCGGGGCGATCATCTTGCAGGGACCGCACCATTCGGCCCAGTAATCGACCAGCACGGGCTGGCTGGACTTGAGCACGTCGGCCTCGAAGGAGGAATCGGAGATGTGTTTGATGAGTTCGCTGGCCATGTGTGGGTCCTTGTGCGCAGAGAGTTTCGGTGCAGCTAAAGTGCTGGTCATTGTGACAGAAACCAAGGGGTGGCGTGCCGTGCGGGGACGCTATGGCGGCGATAGCCAAAAGCCCTTGTGCGTCACGTCCACGCGCTCTCCAACCCCTCGATAGAACATGAACGAAGGCCTCCCTGTCCAGGCCCTGTGGTGCGATCCCGCCGATGGCGTCGTTGCGCGGATCGTCCGCGCGCTGGCCGATCGCCAGCTGCATGCCGCCCGCACCGTGGTGCTGGTGCCCTACGCGCAGTTGATGGGCGTGGCGCGCGCCATGTGGGCCCGCAGCGGCAGCCCAGGCTTCGTGCCGCGCTTCGAGACCACCCATAACTGGGCCCGCAGCGCGGGCGGCTTCGTGCCGGCCGGCTACGACATCGCGCACGACATGGCGCGCGACCTGGTCACGGCGCAGGCGCTGCTGTCGCAAGCCGGTTTCAGCGCCGAGCGCTTCGCCCTTGCCGGCCGCGTCGTCGAACTGGCGTATCAACTGGCCCCTCTTGCAGCTGCCGTGAGTCCCGAAGAGCGGGGCGGCGAATGGGCGCAACGCGCGGCGGGCGTGGCCGAGGCGGGCAGCGAGTCGGAATGGTTTCGCATCGAGAGCGCGCTGATCCGCATCGCCGTCGCGTGGGCCTCGACCTCGGGCTATGCCACCGACGTGCTCCTGCGCGACAGCACGCGCGCGCAGGTCGACGCGCTGATCGTGCTCGAGGGCTTCCTGGCCGATCCGCTCACGCAGTCGCTCTGCAAGCTGTGGGGCGACCGCGCTCTTCATCTCTCGCTCGTGCCCTCGGGCGCGCCCACGCAGGCTGCGGTTTCGCACGTCGCCCTCGACCCCGAAGACGAAGCCGAACTCGCCGCCGCCTGCGTGCTGCGCCACCTCGCCGAAGACCGCGCACCGGTCGCCTTGATCGCAACCGACCGCGCCCTCACGCGCCGCATCAGCGCCCAGCTGAGTGCGAAAGGTATCGTCACGCACGACGAAACGGGCTGGAAGCTGTCGACCACGCGCGCTGCCGCCACGCTGATGAGCGCGCTGCGCGCCTGCGCCCACGACGCCGCCAGCGACCAGGTGCTCGAATGGCTCAAGAGCGGCACCGATGGCGATGCACCGGCTGTGCAACTGCTCGAAGCCCGCTTGCGCCGCGAGGGCCTGCGCGACTGGTTGGCCTGGTGTGCCTTGGTGGCGCGCAGCGAGAAAGCGCAGGACGCCACGTTGCTGTCCTTCACCGAGGCCATCGAGGCGCGACGCGCGCCCATGGCCCGGTCCCGCCCCCTGGCCGACTGGCTGCGCGCGTTGCGCGAGCTGCTGGAAGCCAGCGGCCAATGGGCGCTGCTCGACGAAGACCTCGCGGGCGGCAAAGTGATCGGCGCCCTGTGGCTCGATGCCGGCGCGCATGGCGACGACGACGATTTCCCCGGCGGGCGCCACACGCTGGCCGAATTCACCGCCTGGGTCCGCGACGTGCTGGAAGACGCGAGCTTCGTGCCCCCCGCGGGCGACCAGGCACCTAAGGTCGTCGTGCTGCCGCTGTACCAATTGCTGGGCCGTGCGTTCGGCGCCGTGGTCATCCCCGGCTGCGACGACCGGCGCCTGCCTGCGTCGCCCGAGCCGCCCGGCAACTGGAGCGCCGCCCAGCGACTCGAACTGGGCTTGGCGTCGCGTGAAACGCTCGAAGCTGCGCAACGCGCGGCCTGGGCCGCGGCCCTGCACAACTCGTCGTGCGAGTTGATCTGGCGCCAGTCCGACGCCAGCGGCGAGCCGGTACGGCCCAGTCCGCTGGTGCAGGCGCTGCAGCTCGATCACGCGCTGCAGCCCTCGGCCGATCCGCGCACGCCGCGCGACGTGACCGTGCAGCCAACCGAATATCCGATCCCTTCCGGCGCGCTCCTGCCACTGGAGAACATCTCGACCAGCGTGTACGAAGACCTGCGCCGCTGCCCCTACCGCTTCTTCGCGTTGCGGCAGTTGGGCCTGCGCAGCGCCGACGAGCTCGATGCCGAGGTCGACAAGCGCGACTTCGGCAACTGGCTGCATGCCGTGCTTGGTCACTTCCACGAGACGCTGGCAGGGGCTGCGACGCAGGACGCGCAGGAACGCACTGCGCTCATCGAAGAGGCCGCCCGGCGCGCGACGCAGGAGCTCAGCCTGTCCGCAGCCGAGTTCCTGCCTTTCGCCGCGGCCTGGCCCGCGGTGCGCGACGGCTACCTCAACTGGTTGACGGGGCACGAGGCGGGCGGCGCGGTTTTCGTCGAAGCCGAGCCCTGGAAGGAGCAGTCCCTGGGCACGCTGCGGCTGATCGGCCGGCTCGATCGCATCGACCGCATGCCAGACGGCCAGGCTTTCGTGATCGACTACAAGACCGAGTCCGCCGCCGTCAGCAAGGAGCGCGTGAAAGACCCGACCGAAGACACGCAACTGGCCTTCTATGCCGCGCTGGTGGCCGACGACACCTTGCGTGCGGCCTATGTGAACGTCGGGGAAAAGTCCTCCGGCACGCAGACCGTCGAGCAGCCCGCCGTGGTCGAGGCGCGGGATGCGCTGGTGGCCGGCATCATCGACGACTTCACGCGCATTGCACAGGGGGCAGCACTGCCGCCATTAGGGGAGGGCGCCGTCTGCGACTACTGCGCCGCACGCGGCCTTTGCCGCAAGGACTTCTGGGGCAACGAGGTCCCCCGGCTCGGGGGCATTGCGAAATGAACGGCGCTGCCTACGAACACAACGGCCGGCACGTCACGCGCGAGGCCTTCTATACCGTCGCCTGCGACCCGCGCCGCTCGGTCGCCGTCGAGGCCTGCGCAGGCGCGGGCAAGACCTGGATGCTGGTGTCGCGCATCTTGCGCGCGCTGCTCGAAGAAGGCGAGTCTGCCTGCGAGCCGCATGAGATCCTGGCCATCACCTTCACGAAGAAGGCGGCCGGCGAGATGCGCGAGCGGCTCGACCAGTGGCTCGAGGATTTTGCCGAACGGACGCCGGAAGAACTGGTCGGCCAGCTCGTGATGCGCGGCGTCGAGCCGGCGGCCGCATTGGCCGCCGTGCCGCGCCTGAAGGGCCTTTACAGGCGCCTGCTCGAAGGTGGCAGGCCGGTGCAGTTCCGCACCTTCCACGCCTGGTTCGCGGGCCTGCTGCGCAATGCGCCGCTCGCGGTGCTGCGCGAGCTGGGCCTGCCGTCGAACTACGAACTGCTCGAAGACGACGCCGAGGCGCGCGGCCACACGTGGCGGCCCTTCTTCGAGGCCGTCACCGCCGACAAGAATGCGCTGGCCGATTACTACGCCGTCGTCGCGACGCACGGCCGCTCGCAGACGGCCAAGGCCCTGAGCGAGGCGCTCTCGAAGCGCGTCGAGTTCTCACTGGCCGATGCAGAGAATGCCGTCCAGCATTTCAGCGTGTTCTTTCCGTCGCTCGAAGGCCTTGACGAACCGACCGAGGCCTTGCTCGGCGAGCCGGTGCGCCGCCGTTGGCTTGACCGCGCCGCCGCGCTCGGCCGCGAGAGCAACAAGACGCCGCAGAAGGCGGCCGAGGCCATCATCGACGTGTTCGGCATGGGCGAGCCTCCAGCCGATTCGCTGGCGGCCGCGCTCGCGCACCTGCGTAAGAACTTCTTCGTCGCCACCGAAGATCGCCTCAACAAGAACCTGCAGAAGTTCCCCGCCGCGCAGGAAGCCGAGGCCGAGCTGCAGGTGCTGTGCGGCGCGCAGGCCCAGCACGCCGCATGGCTCTACCAGCAGCGCATGACGCGCCTCACACGCCTGCTGATCACAGCCTTTGCCGATGTGAAGCGTGCCCACGGCTGGGTCGACATGAACGACGTCGAGCAGGCCGCGCAACTGCTGCTCGGCCAGTCGGCGCTGTCGGGCTGGGTGCAGGAGCGGCTCGACGCGCGCATTGCGCACCTGCTGATCGACGAATTCCAGGACACCAACCCGCTGCAGTGGCAGGCGCTGTACGGCTGGCTCAGCGCGTACACCGGAGCGCAGGGCCGAGCGCCGCGAGTGTTCATCGTGGGCGACCCGAAGCAGAGCATCTACCGCTTCCGCCGCGCCGAGCCGCAGGTGTTCATCGCCGCGAAGAAGTTCGTGCGCGAAGGGCTCGACGGCGAGTTGCTTAACTGCGACCACACCCACCGCAATGCGCGGGCCGTGGTCGGGCTGGTCAATACGGCGATGCTGGCGGCGCAAGAGGCCGGTGAGTTCGATGGCTACCGCGCCCACACCACCGAGCGCGGCGACGAAGGCGAACTGCTCAAGCTGCCGGCCATCGACCGCGACGCACTCGGCGATGCGTCCGATGCGGCACCGGCCGACGACGGCATGCTGCACTGGCGCGACAGCCTCGTCACACCGCGCGTGCTGCCCGAAGAACAGCTGCTGCAGAAGGAATGCGAACAGGCCGCGCAATGGGTGGCGCAGCGCATCGCCGACGGCACGCCGCCGCGCCAGATCATGGTGCTGGCGCGCCGCCGCAGCCGGCTCTCGGCCATGCAGGACGCATTGCGCCAGCGCCACATTCCCGTGCAGCAGCCAGAGAAGAACGATCTGCACGACGCACCCGAAGTGCAGGACGTGGTCGCGCTGATCGATGTGCTGGTGTCGCCCGCGCACGATCTTTCGCTGGCGCGGGCGCTGAAGTCGCCGGTGTTCGGCATCGGTGACGAGGCGCTGGTGCAGCTCGCACTGCGCCAGCGCGAGCGCGGCCCGGTGAGCTGGTTCGCACTGATCCTGAAGGACGAAAGCCTGCCGCCGGCGTTGATCGAGGCGGGCACAAAGCTCAGGAAGTGGCAGCGCTGGCTGATGACACTGCCGCCCCACGACGCGCTAGACGCGATCTTTCACGATGGCGATCTGCTCGCGAAATTCGGCGCCGCAGTTCCCGCCGCGATGCGCCAGAGCGCGCTGGCCAATCTGCGCGGCCTGCTGTCCGCATCGCTCGAGATTGACGGCGCACGTTTCGCGACACCGTATGCACTGGTGCGTGCGTTGCGCGCTGGCGGCGTGCGCGCCCCGGCCGTTGCCGCGCCCGATGCGGTGCAACTGCTGACCGTGCATGGCGCGAAGGGACTGGAGGCCGATACCGTTCTCATGCTCGACTGCGACGCGGCACCACCGCGTGCCCAGACCATGGGCGTGTTGGTCGAATGGAAGGGCAGCGACAGCGCGCCGACGCGCTTCGTGTTCCTTGCGAGCGAGAAGACGCCGCCGGCCTGCGCGGCGGCATTGCTCGAAGAGGAGCAGCGCGCGCGCCATCGTGAAGAGCTCAACGGCCTTTACGTCGCGACCACGCGGGCACGCGAGCGGCTGGTGTTGTCGTCGGTGCGCCCGGCGCGCGCCAACGAAGGCAGCTGGTGGGCGCGATTGGAGCCGCTGTGCGAGCCTACCGAGGCCGACGAGCCACTGGTCGCCTTGCCGACCGACTCCGGCGCGGGCAGCTTCTCGATGAAGCGCATGCCTGCGGCGCCCGTGTTGGTCGAACAACCTGCCACCAAGAAAGCGCCAGACACCACCGTTGACGCGCGCGCCGCCGCCTTCGGCCAGGCCATGCACCGCCTGCTCGAATGGGCTGTCCCTGGCGAGCCGCTGCCTGCGGCCCACGTGCGCGCTGCAGCACGCGAATTCATGCTCGATGCGCAGCAGGCGCGCGGTGCCGCCGCGCTGGCGCAGCGCATCCGCGCGGGCGAGGGCGCCTGGGTGTGGGACGATCGCAGGGTCGACTGGCATGGCAACGAAGTCACGCTGGTGCATGAAGGCGAGATCTTGCGCATCGACCGTCTGGTGCGCGAGCGCGACAGCGGCGCCTGGTGGATCCTCGACTACAAATCTGCGGCGCGCCCCGAACGGGACGCTGCGCTGATCGCACAGATGCAGCGCTATCGCGCAGCGGTGCAACATGCCTATCCCGGTGCCACGGTGCGCGTCGCGTTCCTCACCGGGCAGGGCGAACTGGTAAATCTCGAATGACTGTTTCCCCTACCGTCGCCGTCATCGGCGGCGGACCTGCCGGCCTGATGGCGGCTGAAGTCCTGAGCGCTTCCGGCGCACAGGTGCATGTGTATGACGCGATGCCTTCGGTCGGCCGCAAGTTCCTGCTGGCCGGCCGTGGCGGGCTGAACCTCACGCACTCGGAGCCCTTCGATGTGTTCATGACCCGCTTCGGCGAGCGCCGCGCGCAGCTCGAACCGATGCTGGCGCTGTTCGGACCGCAGCAGATGCGCGAATGGGCGAGCGGCCTGGGCATCGAGACCTTCGTCGGCACGTCGGGGCGCGTGTTTCCAACCGACATGAAGGCCGCGCCGCTGCTGCGCGCGTGGTTGCATCGTTTGCGCGCGGCGGGTGTGCAGTTTCATATGCGGCATCGTTGGATGGGCGATGGGGTTTTCGACACGGCGTCGCTGCGGTTCGCGACGCCTGCCGGCGGCATTGCGGCAAAGGCCGATGCGGTAGTGCTGGCGCTCGGCGGCGCGAGCTGGGCTCGTCTCGGCTCCGATGGCGCGTGGGTGCCGTGGCTTCAGGCGCAGGGTGTGGAAGTGGCGCCGCTGCTGGCGGCCAATTCAGGCTTCGACGGCACCGGCTGGAGCGAGCATTTCTCCAGCCGCTTTGCCGGGCAGCCGTTCAAGTCGGTCGCGATCTCGTTCACCGACAGCCACGGGAGGCACTTTGCGCGCAAGGGCGAGTTCGTCGCGACAGCCAAGGGGATCGAAGGCAGCCTGATCTATGCGGCGTCGGCGCTGCTGCGCGACGAGATTGCCGCGAAGGGCAGCGCGACGCTGTTGCTGGATCTGCTGCCCGACCGCAGTGCCGAACAGGTATTGGCCGCAGTGACGCACCCTCGCGGCGCGCGTTCGCTCAGCAGCCATCTCAAGAGCCGGCTGGGGCTCGAGGGCATCAAGGCGGGGGTGCTGCACGAGGCCTTGAGCCGCGAAGCGATGCAGGACGCCGCGCAACTGGCCGCGACGATCAAGGCGGTGCCCTTGAAGCTCATCGCGACGCGGCCGGTCGACGAGGCGATCAGCACGGCAGGCGGCGTGCGCTTCGACGCGCTGGATGCGCAGCTGATGTCGAACGCGCTGCCCGGCGTGTTTGCGGCAGGAGAGATGCTCGACTGGGAGGCGCCGACCGGCGGCTACCTGCTGACAGCGTCGATGGCCAGCGGCGCGGCCGCGGCGCGCGGCGCGATTCGTCGTCTAGGTCTGGGCTGAGAGTGATTGTTGCAAGCCTCGTTTCATTTCGCACGGAATGAAACGAAGCTGCTGAAGAGGTTGACGAGCCTTACCCCTGGCACTGACTACGCAGTTAGGGCTGCTTGGTTCCCCACCTGACCCGGTTGGCCACTTCACCATGCAGGGAGGCCCGTCAGCATGGATTCTAACCCCCCAGTCTTCGCGCACTTCGTGTCGCTTCGCCAACCCCCTTCCAGGAGGCGGGGCGGCCGCTTCGGGCGGCCGTGCGCGGCGCCCCTCCGGAGCGGGGCAGAGAAGCCTCTCGTTTCTTGCGACCGGGGCCGGATCGGCGCCTCACGCCTTTTAGAATGCCCGCAATGTCTTATCTCGTGCTCGCTCGCAAGTTCCGTCCGAAAACCTTCGGTGAGATGGTCGGCCAGGGGCACGTGGTGCAGGCGCTCGAGAACGCGTTGACCACGCAGCGCCTGCATCACGCCTATCTTTTCACCGGCACCCGCGGTGTCGGCAAGACCACTGTTTCGCGGATTCTGGCGAAGTCGCTCAACTGCCAGGGCCCGGATGGCCAGGGCGGCATCACGGCCACGCCGTGCGGTGTGTGCCAGGCCTGCCGCGACATCGATTCGGGCCGCTTCGTGGATTACACCGAGCTCGACGCGGCCTCGAACCGCGGCGTGGACGAGGTGCAGTCGCTGCTCGAGCAAGCCGTCTACAAGCCGGTGCAGGGGCGCTTCAAGGTCTTCATGATCGACGAAGTGCACATGCTCACGAACACCGCGTTCAACGCGATGCTGAAGACGCTCGAGGAGCCGCCCGAGTACCTCAAGTTCGTGCTGGCCACGACCGATCCGCAGAAGGTGCCGGTCACGGTGCTGTCGCGCTGCCTGCAGTTCAACCTGCGGCCGATGGCGCCCGAGACGGTGCTCGAACACCTCACCGGCGTGCTGCACACCGAGAATGTTCCGGCCGAGCCGCAGGCGCTTCGCCTCCTGGCGCGCGCGGCGCGCGGCTCGATGCGCGACGCGCTGTCGCTCACCGACCAGGCCATCGCCTTCGGCAACGGCGAACTCGTGGAAGCGGGCGTGCGCCAGATGCTCGGCAGCGTCGATCGAGGTCATGTATTCCGCCTGATCGAGGCGCTCGCGCAGGGCGACGGCAAGACGGTGGTCGAAACCTCCGAGGCGCTGCGCGTCGACGGCATGTCCGCCGCCTCCACGCTGGAAGAAATGACGGCTGTGCTGCAGGCCATGGCCGTGCTGCAGGCCGTGCCCTCGCGGGCGGAGTCGGCCGATGCCGCCACCGATCCCGACGCGGCCGACACCGCGCGCCTCGCCGCGCTGATGCCGGCCGACGAGACGCAACTGCTCTACAGCCTGTGCCTGCACGGCCGCGGCGAGCTGGGCCTGGCCCCGGACGAGTACGCCGCGCTGACCATGGTGCTGTTGCGGCTACTGGCCTTCAAACCCTCCAACGCGGCTGCTTCGACGGCTTCCACGGAAAAAAAAACTCTGAATGAAGCTGCGGCCGCGGCGCCGCAGGTTCCGGTGCGTGCCGCAGCCTCCGCTCCGGCGCCCATGCCGGTCGTTCGCCCTCCGATTGACGCTGAAGCGCCTGCTGCGGCGCCCGCCCATGCCGCCCCGGTCCCGGCGGGCCATCGCCTCGCGGTGGTCGATGAACCCCGACAGGCCGAATCCCGCCCCGAGGCCAGCGATACGACCGCCAGGGTTGTCGGCGTGCCCATTCGCGTGCAGCCTCCACCGAGTGTCCGGGACACGCCGCGCCCCGATGAGCCGCGCAGCACATTCACCCCCATTCCGACCAGCGAAGACGGCGATTTCTGGTACGCCACGGTCTCCGAACTGGTCGCGGCCGAGGCCATCACGGCCCTTGCACGCGAACTGGCGCTGCAGTCGCAGCTGGTGGGCCGCGACACGGACCAGTGGCTGCTGCGCATCGAGCGCGAGACGCTCAACCAGCCGTCGAGCCGCGAAAAGCTGACAGCTGCGCTGAACAACCTCGGCCACAACATCAAGCTCGCCATCGAGATCGGCGGCGTGATCGACAGCCCCGCGCGCCGCAACAAGCAGGCCGCCGACGAGCGCCAGCGCGTGGCCGAAGAGGCCATCATGAGCGACCCTGAAGTGCAGGCGCTGATGCGCGACTTCGACGCGAAGATCGTTCCCGGAACCCTGAAACCGGCCTGAGCTCCCATCTCTCTTATCCTTCACCCACTTTTCAACCCAACAACCAGGACCAACGATGTTCAACAAAGGACAACTGGCCGGCCTCATGAAGCAGGCGCAGGCAATGCAGGACAACCTCAAGAAGGCCCAGGAAGAACTCGCCCACATCGAGGTCGAAGGCGAATCCGGCGCCGGCCTCGTCAAGGTCGTCATGACCTGCAAGCACGACGTCAAGCGCATCACCATCGACCCCAGCCTGCTGGCGGACGACAAGGACATGCTCGAAGACCTCGTGGCGGCCGCCTTCAACGCCGCCGTGCGCAAGGCCGAGGAAACCAGCGAGCAGAAGATGGGCAAGCTCACGGCCGGCATGCCTGGTCTCCCGCCCGGCATGAAGCTGCCGTTCTAAGCGGCCGAGATGGCAGACGCCGGTTCGCTCGACGCATTGATCGATGCGCTGCGCCGCCTGCCCGGTGTCGGCGTCAAGTCGGCCTCGCGCATGGCGTTCCATCTGCTGCAGCACGACCGCGAGGGTGCGCAGCTGCTCGCGCGCGCGCTGCAGCAGGCCGCGGGTCACGTTCGGCATTGCGAGCTTTGCAACACCTTCACCGAGGCGCCGATCTGCAGCGTCTGCATGGACTCGCGGCGCGACGGAACCAAGCTTTGCGTGGTCGAGACGCCGGCCGACCAGGCCGCACTCGAGCGCACCGGCGCGTTCCGCGGCTATTACTTCGTGCTGATGGGCAAGCTCAGTCCGCTCGACGGCATCGGGCCGAAAGACATCGGACTGCAGAAGCTCTTCGACCGCGCGCGCGACGGCACGGTGAGCGAGGTCATCCTGGCCACGAACTTCACCGCCGAGGGCGAAGCCACCGCGCACGTGATCGGCGAGGCGCTGAAGCAGCATGGCCTCACGGTGACGCGCCTTGCGCGCGGCGTGCCGGCCGGCAGCGAACTCGAATACGTCGATCTCGGCACCATCGCGCATGCCCTGGTGGATCGCAGGTAGCACGCGCATGCGAACGTGACTTTTTCCTTGCTCACCATCGCCTACTGGTGCGTTTTCATCGCCTGCGGCTTGCCGTATTTCGCGGCGTGGATCGCCAAGGCTGGAAGCTTCGGCCCTCGCGACAACCAGCATCCGCGCGACTGGGCCGCGAAGCAGGGCGGATGGCGCGCGCGCGCCAACAGCGCGCAGGCGAACAGCTTCGAAGGCCTGCCGTTTTTCATCGGCGCGGTGATCATCGCGCACCAGCTCGGCGCGGCACAGGCGCGCCTGGACATGCTCGCCGCGGCCTACGTGGTGCTGCGCGCGATCTACATCGTGCTCTACATCAAGGGTCTGGGCAGCGCGCGCAGTGCTGTCTGGGCGCTCGGGTTCCTGGTCAACGTCGCGATACTTTTCCTGGCGCGCTGACGCTTCGGCGCGGGCTTCGCGGCGAGGCCTTCATGATTACGTGAAAACCCGCACGGGATCACCCCGATGCCGTCGCCTGATGCGGCCCCTAAGCTCGATTCAGTCCCAGGAATCACCGAGCCCGCAGGCACCGTTTCATGCTCCATCGCCGAACCCTCATTTCAGCTTCCGCCATCGCCGCCGCAACCATCGCGCTGCCGCGCGTCTTTGCGCAGCAGGCGAAGCTGGAAAAAACCAGGATCTCCATCGCGGTGGGTGGCAAGGCGGCGTTCTACTACCTGCCGCTCACCATTTCCGAACAGCTCGGCTACTTCAAGGCCGAGGGGCTCGATGTGGAGATTTCCGATTTCGCGGGCGGCGCGCGCGCACTGCAGGCGGTGGTCGGCGGTTCGGCCGATGTCTGCTCGGGCGCCTACGAACACACCATCAACCTGCAAGCCAAGAACCAGTTCTTCCAGGCCTTCGTGCTGCAGGGCCGCGCACCGCAGATCGCGGTGGGCGTGTCGACGAAGAACATGGCGGGCTACACCGGCATTCCCGACCTCAAGGGCAAGAAGATCGGTGTCTCGGCGCCAGGCTCGTCGACCAACATGGTCGCCAACCTCGTGCTGTCGCGCGGCGGCCTCAAGGCCAGCGACGTGAGCTACATCGGCGTCGGCGTGGCGGCCGGCGCGCTCACCGCGCTGCGCTCGGGCCAGATCGACGCGATCAGCAACACCGACCCGGTGATGACGATGCTCGAACAGAAGGGCGACGTGAAGATCATCAGCGACACGCGCACGCTCCAGGGCACGCAGCAGGTGTTCGGCGGCCCGATGCCGGCAGCCTGCCTGTATGCGTCGAGCGAGTTCATCCAGAAGAATCCCAACACCTGCCAGGCGCTGGCGAATGCCATCGTGCACGGGCTCAAGTGGCTGCAGACGGCGGGGCCCGGCGACATCATCAAGACGGTGCCGGAGACCTATCTGCTCGGCGACCGGGCGCTGTACCTCGCGTCCTTCGACAAGGTGCGCGAGTCGATCGCCACCGACGGCCTCGTGCCGGTCGACGGCCCCAAGACCGCGCTGACCGCGATCGCCAGCTTCGACACCACCGTGAAGGCCGACAGGATCGACCTCGCAAAGACCTACACCAACGATTTTGCTCGGCGCGCGAAAGACAGGTTCAAAGCCTGATTTCGAACGGCCCCGCGACCCGGCTCAGGCCGGGTTTTTTACGCCATGTCCGACCACGCACTCGAACTTCTCTCCATCAGTTGCACCTTCCATTCGAAGGACG
Source organism: Variovorax sp. 10L421 (assembly GCF_056395365.1). NCBI lineage: Bacteria > Pseudomonadati > Pseudomonadota > Betaproteobacteria > Burkholderiales > Comamonadaceae > Variovorax > Variovorax sp. 10L421. The sequence continues at coordinate 60,498 of NZ_JBFTJJ010000013.1, read as the reverse complement.
ATCCAGGCCAGCGCTACACCGCGGTGGCCGACACCACGCTGCGCATCAAGGCGGGGGAGTTCGTCTCGGTGGTCGGTCCCACGGGCTGCGGCAAATCGACGCTGCTGAACGTTGGTGCGGGTTTGCTCGAACCTTCTTCGGGCACCGTGAAGGTCTTCGGCCAGACGCTCGCGGGCATCAACACGCGCGCCGGCTACATGTTCCAGACCGAGGCGCTGATGCCCTGGCGCAGCGCCATCGACAACGTCATGGTGGGCCTGCAGTACCGCGGTGTGTCCGATGCCGAAGCGCGCCAGCAGGCCGAGGCATGGCTCTCGCGCGTGGGCCTATCAGGCTTCGGCGACCGCTACCCGCACCAGCTCTCCGGCGGCATGCGCAAGCGCGTGGCGCTGGCACAGACGCTGGTGCTCGACCCCGACATCATCCTCATGGACGAACCCTTCAGCGCGCTCGACATCCAGACGCGCCAACTGATGGAGAACGAAGTGCTCGACCTCTGGAGCGCAAGGAAGAAGGCCGTGCTCTTCATCACGCACGATCTCGACGAGGCCATTGCCATGAGCGACCGCGTGGTGGTGCTGTCGGCCGGCCCGGCAACGCACCCCATCGGCGAGTTCGCCATCGACCTGTCGCGTCCGCGCGACGTTGCCGAGGTGCGCACGCAGCCGCGCTTCGTGGAGCTGCACACCCAGATCTGGGAGGTGCTGCGCGACGAGGTGTTGAAGGGCTACGCGCAGCAGCTGAGGAAGGCCGCGTGATGCCCCGCCTCGGGCTCAACGAGCGCAACGCGCGCTTCTGGCAGCTGGCGTTGCTGGTAGTGATCCTGGTGGCGTGGCACATTGCCTCGCGCAACCAGCAGTTCGCCTTTTTCGTCGGCGAGCCGATCCAGGTGGCGGGCCGCATCTGGAGCTGGTTCCTGCCGTTCGAGGTGCCGCCCAATGCGCTGTTCCCTGACGGGCTCAAGGGCAACGCCGACATCTACCTGCACCTGGGAACCACGCTGCTGGAGACGGTGCTGGCCTTCGGCATCGGCACGGTGCTCGGCCTGGGTTGCGGGCTGTGGCTGGCGCTCGCGCCCACGGCCAGCCTGATCCTCGACCCCTACATCAAGGCCGCCAACTCGATGCCGCGGGTGATCCTCGCGCCCATCTTCGCGCTGTGGTTCGGCCTGGGCATCTGGAGCAAGGTGGCGTTGGCCGTCACGCTGGTGTTCTTCATCGTGTTCTTCAACGTCTACCAGGGCGTGCGCGAGGTGAGCCCGGTGGTGCTGGCCAACGCGAAGATGCTGGGCGCGAACCAGCGGCAGCTGTTGCGCACGGTGTACCTGCCGAGCGCAACGAGCTGGGTGTTCTCCAGCCTGCACACCTCGGTCGGGCTGGCCTTCGTGGGCGCGGTGGTGGGCGAATACCTGGGCTCGGCGCGCGGCGTGGGCTACCTGATCCTGCAGGCCGAAGGCACCTTCGACGTCAACACCGTGTTCGCCGGCATCGTGGTGCTCACGGCTTTTGCGCTGGTGCTCGACGGCATCGTGGGGCTGATCGAGAAGCGGCTCATGAAGTGGCAGCCCAAGACCGGCGAAACCGAGAAGCTGTAGCTCCCTCATGCGATGATCTTGCGCGACGCTCCGGAGAGCGCGGCAACGAATTCACGGGGGTAGTAAGCCAATGAGCCACGACAACAAGCGGGCCACGACCTTGCGCTCGCGCAACGAGGCTGCCAGGGTCTCGAACGAAGAGCTGTTCTTCGACCTGGTCTATGCGTTTTCGGTCACGCAACTCTCCCACTATCTGCTGGATCACCTCACGCTGTCGGGCGCGTTCCAGACGCTGGTGATGTGGTTCGCGGTATGGCTGGGCTGGCAGTACACGGCATGGACCACCAACTGGTTCAACCCTGGCGCGCTACGCATTCGAGGCGTGCTGTTCGCCATCATGCTGCTGGCCATGGTGATGGCCTCGGCGCTGCCCGGCGCCTTCGCAGAGCGCGGGCTGGTGTTCGCGCTGTGCTTCGTGGGCATCCAGGCGGGGCGCACGTTCTGCATGCTGATCGCCATCGGCTCGAACGATCCGCTCACACCCAATTTTCGCCGGCTGCTGGCATGGAACTGCCTGGCCGGAGCGTTCTGGATCGCGGGCGGCTTGGCCGAAGGGCAGGCGCGCCTCGCGCTGTGGTTCGTCGGCGTGCTGTGCGAATACATCGCGCCGATGATCGGGCTGCGCTTTCCGGGACTGGGCCGCTCCACGACCGCCGACTGGACCATTGACGGCGGGCACCTCGCCGAACGCTGCCAGTTGTTCGTGATCGTCGCGCTGGGCGAGTCGGTGCTGGCCACCGGCATCGCCTTCGGCCAGCACACTGAATGGCACGGCATCGACCTGTTCGCGCTGCTCGTGGGTTTCTCGGGCAGCCTCGCGATGTGGTGGATGTACTTCGACACCAGCGCGAGGGAGGCGACCCATGCCATCGAGCATTCGCCCGACCCCGGTGGCATCGGCGCCAAGTTCCACTACACGCACGTGATCCTGGTGGCGGGCATCATCGTGTGCGCGGTGGCGGACGAGCTCACGATCAACGAGGGCTCGCACCATGCCGAGCTCAAGTATCTCGGCGCACTCATCGGTGGGCCGGCGCTGTACCTGTTCGGCAATGCGCTGTTCAAGCGTGTGGTACGCGGTTTCCTGCCGCAGTCGCACCTTTACGGCCTGGGCCTGTTGGCCGTGCTCGCAGTCTTTGCTCCGCACCTCTCGGTGATGGTGGTGGGCACGCTCACGACGCTTGTCATGATCGCTGTGGCCGCACTCGAAGCCGTGGTGCGCCGCAGGGCATGGGCTGCGGCAGCGGCCCGCTGAACCTCCAGAGGCCGAAGCAGGAAGAGCGCCGTTTCAGCGTTTTTTCTTGGCCGGCGTGCCGCCGCGCTTCTCGCGCACCACCTGCTGCTTGCTGCTGGCAGGCACCTTGACGACATTGGTGCCCCGCGGCGCCGAAACCTTCACCGGTGCGCCGCGCTTCGCAGATACCGCCACCGCGTGTCCGCGCGCGACCGCCACGCCGGTGCCGGCGCGCGCCGCCACCGTGGCGCGGATCGGCAGGTACACCACCACGCTGAAGCCGCGCTTGAAGGCGTGGTTGGGCTTCACGTCGTTCCACTCGGCCACGTTGGCGGGCTTGAGGTTGTAGCGGCGCGCAATGCTGGCGACGCTGTCCGCGCGGCCGGCCTTCACCGTCGTGCGGTGGGTGATGATTTCGGGCTGGAAACTCAGGTGGCCGCCGTCGGCCACCACGGCCGCCACGTCTTCCTTCACGCGGGCGCCGCGCGGCACGATCAGCGTCGAGCCGGCCTTGATGAGCATGCGCGGCGGCACGTTGTTGATGGCGCGCAGGTCGCTTTCGCTCATGCCGGAGCGCTGGGCCGCGTCGGCCACGGTCATGGTGTTGGGCACGACCCAGGCGGTCCAGCTGGCGTACTGACCCTGCGAATAGGCATCGAAGTTGCGCTGGAACACGGCCGCGTTGTCCCACGGCAGCAGGATCTGCGGCGTGCCGGCTGCGATCAGCACCGGTTTGTGCGCAGCGGGGTTGAGCGCGCGGAAGTCTTCGAGCCGCACGTCGGCAAGCTTGGCCGCGAGTTCCACGTCAAGGTCACGCGTGAGCGTGACGGTCTGGAAGTACGGGTGGTTGGCGATCAACGGCAGCTCGGTGTTGAAGGCCTGCGGATTCGCCACGATGTTCTTCACGGCCTGCAGCTTGGGCACGTAGAGCCGCGTCTCGGCGGGCATCGTGAGGTCGCTGTAGGTGGTGGGCAGGCCCAGGCGCTGGTTCTTGGCGATGGCGCGGCTCACGCTGCCTTCGCCCCAGTTGTAGGCGGCCAGGGCCAGTTGCCAGTCGCCGAACATGCCATAGAGCTTCTGCAGGTAGTCGAGCGCGGCGCGGGTGGAGGCCACCACGTCGCGGCGGTCGTCGCGGAAGATGTTCTGCTTCAGGTCGAAGTCGGTGCCGGTGGCCGGCATGAACTGCCACATGCCCGCGGCGCGCGCGCTGGAGATGGCCTGCGGATTGAACGCGCTCTCGATGTAGGGCAGCAGTGCGAGTTCGGTCGGCATGTTGCGCCGCTCGAGCTCCTCGACGATGTGGAAGATGTACTTGTTCGAGCGCTCCGTCATGCGCTGGATGTAGTCGGGCCGGCTGGAATACCACTGCTCGCGATCGCGCACCAGGTCGCTGTCGAGGTTGGGCATCTTGAAGCCGCGGCGGATGCGGTCCCACATGTCGACCGGTGGCGCGAGCGTGACCACGCTCTGCGATTGGGCCTGTCCGGTGGCGAGGGGCGAGAGAGAGTCGCGTGGGTAGATGGGGGCCGCACTACCCGTGGCCTTGGCGCCGGTGCCGCCGGCCGACGAAGAAGAGGGGGAGGAGTTGTTGTTGCTCGTGCCCGCGCAGCCCGCGAGCACCAGTGAACCTGCAAGGCAGGTGGCAGCGATCAGTTTCATCGGAAGTCGTTTTTCCATTGGCGCAGTGCGGCGAACACGTCGGCCTCGACTGCATCGGCAGCCAGCTCGGCGTGGGCACGCACCGCTCGAAGGACAGTGGCTTCGCGGCTGCGAAGAAAGGGGTTGACCTGGCGTTCGATTGCCAGTTGCGACGGCAGCGTGGGCTGCCCCTGCGCGCGCAGGCTTTCGCAGCGCGCGTTGTAGTGATCCAGTTCGGCGTTGCCCGGTTCCACCGCCTGGGCAAAACGCAGGTTAGAAAGTGTGTATTCGTGCGCACAGCAGACACGCGTGTCGCCCGGCAATGCGGCAAGCGCATCGAGCGAAGCCAGCATCTGCGCGGGGGTGCCTTCGAACAGGCGCCCGCAGCCGCCGGAGAACAGCGTGTCGCCGCAGAACAGCAGCGGCGCATCGCCACCCGCCGTTTGCGCCGCAGGCAGAAAGTACGCGATGTGGCCGGCCGTATGGCCCGGCACGTCGATGACCTCGAAGCGCAGGCCGAGCACCTCGGCAATGTCGCCTTGCGCCAGCGGCGTGAACGGCTCGGGAATGCGCTCGCGCGCCGGCCCCCACACGGGTGCGCCGGTGGCCTCGTGCAGCGCGGCCACGCCCCCTGTGTGATCGGGATGGTGGTGCGTGACTAGAATCGCGGCCAGCTGCAGCTTGTGGCGCGCCAGCGCGTCGAACACCGGTTGGGCGTCGCCCGGATCCACCACGATGGCGTGGGACCCGTCGTGCAGCATCCAGATGTAGTTGTCAGCGAAGGCGGGCAGCGGAACAAGGGTCATGAGCGGTCAAATTATAGGTTTGCAGGATTGGTTCGCGACCCCCCCGGGGCGCTACCTTCTGGCTTGGGAGCAGGCCCAGTTCGATCAGGCGGTGGCCGACGTGTTCGGCTATCACGCGCTGCAGCTGGGTGCGGCCGAGGTCGACGGCTTGCGCGCCAACCGCATGCCGCACCGCTGGCTGGCGCTGGACGACCCCGCCCGAGGCGGCAGGGCGACGCTCCTGACCGACTTCGCGGCACTGCCGTTTGCAGCCAACAGCCTCGACCTGGTGGTGATGCCGCACGCGCTCGAACTGAGCCCTGATCCGCACGCCACCCTGCGCGAGGTGGAGCGGGTGCTGGTGCCCGAGGGCCGCGTGGTGATCTGCGGGTTCAATCCGGCCAGCCTCTGGGGCATGCGGCAGCGACGCGCACACCTCTATCGCCGGCTCGGCATCGGCGACCTGTACCTGCCCGAAGGCGGGGAGTTCATCGGCTACTGGCGCATGCGCGACTGGCTGCGGCTCCTGAGCTTCGAGGTGGAGTCGGGCCGCTTCGGCGTCTACCGGCCTGCGGTGCGCAGCGAAGCCTGGCTGGAGCGCTCGCGCTGGATGGATGCCGCCGGCGAGCGCTGGTGGCCGATCTTTGGCGCAGCCTACTTCCTGGTCGCCGTGAAGCGGGTGCGCGGCATGCGCCTGCTGAGCGCCGAGTGGCGCCGCTCGGGCGCCCGCGCCACGGCGCCGGTGCCCATCGCGGGCAAGGTGCACCGCAACGAGGTCGGCAAGAATTGAGAATGAACGAAAACGAATGATGATGAAGAAGGAAAAGCCGGTTTGAACGAAGTCGTGATCTACACCGATGGCGCGTGCAAGGGAAACCCCGGCCCTGGCGGCTGGGGCGCGTGGCTCAAGTCGGGCTCCACCGAGAAAGACCTGTTCGGCGGTGAACTCGACACCACCAACAACCGCATGGAGCTGACTGCCGTCATCGAAGGCCTGGCCGCGCTCAAGCGGCCCTGCAAGGTGCTGCTTTACCTGGACAGCCAGTACGTGCGCAAGGGCATCACCGAGTGGATCCGCGGCTGGAAGGCCAAGGGCTGGATGACAGCCAGCAAGCAGCCCGTGAAGAACGTCGAACTCTGGCAGCGGCTCGACAAGCTGGTGAGCGAGGGCGGCCACCAGATCGAGTGGCGCTGGGTCAAGGGCCACTCGGGAGACCCGGGCAACGAGCGCGCCGACATGCTGGCCAACAAGGGCGTGGACAAGGCCTTGGGCCGGATCTGACCGTTCGGGGCGCCTAGATGTTGCCGTCGAACATCATCACGTCGACTTCGCCGCCCGCCGCGACATTGCCCTGATCGTGGTGCAGCACCACGAGCCCGTTGGCTTCGACCATCGAGCTGAGCACCCCCGAGCCCTGATGGCTCGCGACGCACACCTCAGGCAACGCGTCCGGCATGGTCTTCACGAAGCCGCGCTGGTACTCGGTGCGGCCCGGCTTCTTGCGAATCGGACCCGTGCAGCGTGCACGCAGCAAGGGCGGTGGCGCGGCTGCCGCGTCGTGGCAGCCCATCAGGCGCAGCAGCGCCGGCCGCACGAAGGCCAGGAAGGTCACCATCACGGCCACCGGATTGCCCGGCAGTCCGAACAGCACCGCTGGCTGCGGCGACGCCTCGCGCGGGATCAATCCCACCGCCAGCGGCCGGCCCGGGCGCATGGCCACGCGCCAGAACGCCATGTCGCCCAGTTGCTGCATCACGTCGCGCGTGTGGTCGGCCACACCGGCGCTGACACCGCCGCTGGTGACGATGGCATCGGCCTCGCGCGCGGCGCGCCGCAATGCGGCGGCGAGCGTGGCCGGATCGTCGCGCACGAGGCCGAGGTCGATCACCTCGCAGCCCAGCCGCGCGAGCATGCCGAACACGGTGTAGCGATTGCTGTCGTACACGGCGCCTTCGCGCGGCGCGTCGCCGAGGCTCAGGATCTCGTCGCCGGTCGAGAAGTAGGCCACCCGCAGCCGCCGCAGCGCAGGCACGTCCGGCAGGCCGAGGCTCGCGACCATGCCGAGCGCGGCGGGCGACAGGCGTTCGCCCTTGCGCAGCGCGGTCTGGCCCTGCATCAGGTCTTCGCCCGCAAGGCGGCGGTTGTCGCCGCGGCGCAGCACCCTGGCCGGGAAACACACGCGGTCGCCATCGACCTTGCAGAACTCCTGCGGCACGACGGTGTCGAGGCCCGCCGGCATCATGGCGCCGGTCATGATGCGCACCGCATCGCCTGAACCCAGCGTGCCACGCCAGGCGGCGCCGGCCAGCGCCGTTCCCGCCACGCGCAGCGTGACCGAGACGTCGATGGGTGCGTCCCGCGGCAGCACCGCGCCGTCGAAGGCGTAGCCGTCCATGGCGGAGTTGTCGTGCGGCGGCACGCTGATGGGCGAGACGATGTCTTCGGCCAGCACGCGGCCGAGCGCGTCGAGCAGGGAGACGGTCTCCCGTTGCGTGACGACCGCCGAGGCCGTGAGTTGCGAGAGAAAAGCGTGGACGGCCTCGACGCTCAGGTCGATGGCAGCGTCGTAGCCCGAAAGGGCGGAGGCGATGTCTGCGATGCGGCTCATCGGTTTTCGAGGGCGTGCAGTTCGGCCAGGGTGTTGGCGTTGAAGAAAGCGTCGGGCGCGTCGCCGGGGCGGTTGAAGGGCACGTGCACTGTGCGGTGCTGTGCGGTCCATGCGTGGACCTTGCGGCCGCCGGCTTCGGTGTAGCGCCGCAGGCTCTCGCGCAGGTCGGCGCGCAGCAGGCAGAAGACGGGTTGGAGGCGCAGCACCACCTCGCCTTCGGAGATTTCGGGTGCGTTGACCATCGCGATCTCTGCATTTTCGGCGGCCACCGCTTCGGCGAGCCGGACGGCGAGGTCTGGCGGAAATAGCGGTGTGTCGCAAGGTACGGTCAACAGCCAGGGTGTCGTGCAGTGCTCCAACCCGGTGAGAAAGCCCGCGAGCGGCCCCGGATAGTCCGCGAGGCTGTCGGGCCACACCGGCACGCCGAAGGCTTCGTAGTCGGCGAGGTTGCGGTTGGCATTGACGATGAGCTGGCCGACCTGCGACCCCAGCCGCCGGATCGCATGCAGAGCCAGCGGCTCGCCGTTGAAAAGCTGCAGTCCCTTGTCGACCCCGCCCATGCGAGAGCCGCGTCCGCCGGCCAGCAGAAGCCCCGTGATGTCGGCGGCCGCGATGAAGGCGTGCGCGGGCATGGCGGGCGCCTGCGTCATCCGCCGATGTAGCTCATCTCGACGCGGCGCGGCGCCTTGCCGCCGGCATCGCCGCTGTCGTTGTCAGGCCCACGCAGGGCGCGCAGCTCGGAGTAGCGGTCGGCACGGCCCTGCCAAATGTGGCCGATGGCCGAGGCGATGTCGTCGTCGCTGGCGGTGCCGCGCAGCAGCGGGCGCAGGTCGTGGCCGGCGCTGGCGAAGAGGCAGAGGTACAGCTTGCCTTCGGTCGACAGGCGCGCGCGGCTGCAGTCGTGGCAGAAGGCCTGCGTGACGCTGCTGATCACGCCGATCTCGCCGCTGCCGTCGGCATAGGCCCAGCGCTGGGCGGTCTCGCCGGGCGTGGCGGCTTCCAGCGGCACCAGCGGAAATTCGGCATGGATGCGAGCGATGACGTCGGCCGAGGGCAGCACCTCGTCCATGCGCCAGCCGTTGGTGGCGCCCACATCCATGTATTCGATGAAGCGCAGCACCACCTTGCCGCCGTGGTGCGTGCGGAAGTAGCGGGCCATCGGCAGTATTTCCTGCTCGTTGGTACCGCGCTTGACGACCATGTTGACCTTGATGGGGCCGAGGCCGGCGGCCAGCGCCGCGTCGATGCCGGCGAGCACATCGGCCACCGGAAAGTCGACGTCGTTCATGTGGCGGAACACGGCGTCGTCGAGGCTGTCGAGGCTCACGGTCACGCGCTGCAGGCCTGCAGCCCGCAGCCCGGCGGCCTTGCGCGCGAGCAACGAGCCGTTGGTGGTGAGCGTCAGCGCCAGCGGCTCGCCGGAGGGCGAGCGGATCCCGGCGAGTTGTTCGATGAGGCCTTCGATGTTCTTGCGCAGCAGCGGCTCGCCGCCGGTCAGGCGGATCTTGCGCACGCCGTGCGCAGCGAACAGGCGGGCCAGCCGCGTCATTTCTTCAAAACTCAGCAGCGCGCTGTGCGGCAGGTACTTGTAGTCCTTGTCGAACACGTCCTTCGGCATGCAGTAGCTGCAGCGAAAGTTGCACCGGTCGGTCACGCTGATGCGCAGGTCGGTCATGGGCCGGCCGAGGCGGTCGAGCAGCACCCCCGTGGCGGGCACGGCGACCTCCGGCACGGCCACGGCGGGACGTGCGCGGCCGATCGTGGAGATCGGAATGACGGTATTGCTGCTGTTTTTCATGAAGCGGGTCCGATTTTGCGCCACGGCCCAAGGGCCTGTGAACCTCAGGCTACTTGATCGCCGCTGCGTAAACCATGTCCCAGGTCAATGTTCTGGAATGCGCTCTGTTTGGGCGGCTGCCGGGCCGGCCCTTGGCCTCAGCCGTGCTTGACGGCGACGGTCTTGAGCGTGGTGAAGCCGTAGAGGGCCTCGAAACCCTTTTCGCGGCCGTAGCCTGAGGACTTCACGCCGCCGAACGGCAGCTCGACGCCCCCGCCCGCGCCATAGTTGTTGATGAACACCTGGCCGCTCCTCACGCGCCTGGCCATGCGGAACTGGCGCGATCCGTCGGTGGTCCACACGCCGGCGACCAGGCCGAACTGCGTGGCGTTGGCAAGCGCCACGGCTTCGTCTTCGTCGGCGAAGACCATGGCCGCCAGCACCGGGCCGAACACCTCTTCCTGTGCGAGCCGGTGATTCACCGGCACGTCGCGCAGCAGGGTGGGCGCCTGGTAGAAGCCGGTCTCGGGCGCTTCGTCGACCACGATGCCCTGCGCCACCATCGGGATGCCGGCATGTTGCGCATCGCTCAAGAAGTCCCACACGCGCTGCTGCTGCGTCTGGCGGATCAGCGGGCCCACGTCGAGATCCATGGCCGCGGGGCCGACGCGCAGCGCCTCGAAGGCGTGGCCCAGGCGCTCCAGCAGCGGTTCGTAGATGTCGCGCTGGATCAGCACCCGCGAGCCGGCCGAGCAGGTCTGCCCGGCGTTCTGCACGATGGCATTGATGACCACGGGAATGGCCGCGTCCAGGTCAGCGTCCGCGAAGATGATCTGCGGACTCTTGCCGCCCAGCTCCAGCGTGACCGGGCAGTGCCGCTCGGCCGCTACCTGCTGGATCAGCGTGCCGATCTTCGGGCTGCCGGTGAAGCTGATGTGGTCGATGCCCTCGTGCCGAGCGAGCGCGTCCCCCACCTCGTGCCCGTAGCCCGTCACGATGTTCAGCGCGCCGGCCGGGAACCCGACCTCGGCCGCGAGCTGCGCCACGCGGATCAGCGAGAGGCAGGCGTCTTCCGCCGGCTTGACCACGCACACGTTGCCAGCCGCCAGGGCGCCGCCCACGCTGCGCCCGAAGATCTGCATCGGGTAGTTCCACGGAATGATGTGGCCGGTGACGCCGTGCGGCTCGCGCCAGGTGAAGACGCTGTAGCCGTCCTGGTAGGGGATGGTCTCGCCGTGCAGCTTGTCGCAGGCGCCGGCATAGAACTCGAAATAGCGAACCAGTGCCACAGCGTCGGCGCGCGCCTGCTTCACCGGCTTGCCGCAGTCGCGCTGCTCGATCAGCGCGAGCTCGTCGACGTGCTCGGCGATCTTCTGCGAGAGCTTGTAGAGCAGGCGGCTGCGGTCGGCCGCGCTGACCTTGTGCCAGACACCCTCGAAGCAGTCGCGCGCGGCGCGCACGGCGGAGTCGATATCGGCCGCGTTGCTGCGCTGGATTTCGTCGAAAACCTGGCCGTCGGAAGGGTCGATGACGGCCAGGGTGCGGCCGGAGGAGGACGGGACGTGCGCGTTGGCGATGTAGTTGAGCTGCATGGGGTTGGATTTTGCGCGGACCGAAAACATCTCTGTCCGGCCGCTCCTGTCCTGGAGCGCCGATCAGGGAAACGTTACCTAAAAAAACTTAGTATTTAAGTATTGCTCTCTCAAAGGGCGCCGCGAAAAGCCAGTCATCCGTGGAAAAAGCACGAGCCGGGCGCGTGTTTCATTGATGAAATATGGATACAAGCAGATACGATACCTGTAGACCAGCAGTGCTGGTTTAAGGGGGAAGGGGTGAAGCCCATGACCCTGGAGCGTTTGTATCGGCAGCGAGGAGCGCTACAAGCGTTGGTAGGTCTTACTTAAAAACGAAGGAACGTACTGTGGCGATCATCGACGGCACCCCCGGAAACGATACTTTGGTAGGAACCTCAGGTTCAGACATCATCCACGGCGGTGCCGGAAATGATCTCATCGACGGCGGCGCAGGCAACGATTCCATCTTCAGTGATGAAGGGAACGACGACATCTGGGGCGGACAAGGCAACGACTTCATCACCGGGAACAACACCGGCGCGGTCATAGTTCACTACAACGATGGTCCCGCCGGTGTCAGCGTCGATCTCCGGTCGGGTACCGCGACGGATGGCTGGGGCAATCGCGACACGCTTTCGCAGATCTATGCAGTCCTTGGCTCTGACTTCAATGACACCCTCACGGCCTGGGGGGCCACGAGTTCTGTCTACCTCAACGGTGGCAGTGGTGACGACAAGATCACTGGCGGGTGGGGCAACGATGCGTTGGTCGGGGGAAGCGGCAACGACACGATCGACGGCGGCGATGGCATAACCGGAGCCTCCAATTCTTGGTATGGGAGCGCTTATCGGCTATACCAAGCGACATTGGGGAGGGAGCCCGATATTGGTGGCTTTCAAGAATGGGTGACTGCATTGAAAAGTGGAATGACCGTAGGGGCTGCTGCGGCAACCTTCGTAAATTCTACGGAATTTCAAGCAAATTACGGGGCCCTCAACAATACGCAATTCGTGACTTTGCTCTATAAGAATGTCCTTGGGCGGACTCCTGATAGTAACGGCCTTTCTGCATGGGTTCAATCTCTCGATGCCGGAAATTCCAGAGCCAATGTGGTGGTGGGTTTTTCTGAGTCAATGGAATTCAAAAATAATAGTGCGACAGGCGTTGATGCCTATATGACGGCGCGATTCAGCAATGAGCACCAAGGCGAGGTTTTTCGCCTTTACAAGGCTACTCTAAACAGAGAGCCAGATGGAACTGGTTTTGTTAATTGGGTCAATGCACTGGATGCTGGTGCGCAAACGATCAAATCGGTTGCGCAGGGTTTCGTTGGATCAGTCGAGTTTCAAAATACCTACGGAGCGCTTAACAATAATCAGTTTGCGACGCTCCTTTATAAAAATGTTTTAGGGCGAGAACCTGATCAGGCTGGGTTGGCCGCCTGGGTCAATGCGCTCGATCATGGAATGTCACGTGCCGATGCTGTAGTTGGATTTTCGGATTCAACGGAGTTTCGCGCAAACACCATGTCTGGGCAGGCAAATTTCATGGCTTCAAGCTTTGGAAGCTGGAGCGATGAGTTGCTCGGTGGACAAGGCGGCAATACGTTAATTGGTGGTCGTGGTGCAGACGTCTTTACGTTTGATTCCCTTCGGCCTGGAAACGACCAGGTATTTGGATTGGAAAATGTAGATCAATTGAAATTCGTTGGGTTTGGATATAGCGGTAGTGCCGATGTACTCGGTCATATGACGCAAAGCGGCCAAGATGTAGTTTTCACTGACGGGGCCCAAAACATCACATTCCATCACGCTACGCTGGCGCAACTATCGCAAGTCAATTTCTTGTTGACAGCGTGAAGTGAGCGGCCTGTCGCTCTCGTGTCGCCGCAGCCTTTGCATGGTTGAAACTTGGGTTGGATGAAGCGCCTGGACCAAATTGAAGAAATGGAGAGCGGAGCGTGATTTATCCGCAGCCTCCCATAAATTCTGGCGGTCAAAAAATGCCTACTGAGGTTGGCGGCGCCTCTTTTCGTGCGCTTCAAGGTCTCGCCGCATTGCAGCCCGTGATTGCTTTTTTCTCTCTGGAAATGAGCGTACAGGCGCTCGGCGAGGCGATGGGCTGGCGTCCTGAAACCCCCATCGGCACACAAGAGCTGCAACATGCGGCGCAGCACCTGGGGCTCGTGTCGAAACCCCTGCGGATCCAGGAACGCCCGTCACGCAAATGGCGGCTACTCAAACAGCGCGGTGGGGCGCGCTCGCTCCCCATCCCTTGCGTGATCGTTGGCGCCGATGGAAACGTGGTCACTGTGGTTGCCCGGCGCGAAAAGCGCGGGCCTTCCACCGGTCGGCACCCTGGTGTTGCGGACGAATCTGCAGTCGATCCGGCACAGGTTTCGGGGGAACTCCTCCTCTGGATACCCCAGACCTCCAAATTCAAATGGGTTTCGATGGCAGAGCTCGTCGAAAGCCATGGAGAAAGGGGCACTCTTGCCGTCATTTGCTTCCGCCAACCCCTGCAACTCGGCGCAATCGGCGGCTCGGGCTCCCGCCGCTTTGGCCTCGGGTGGTTCGCGCCAGTGCTGTGGCGCTATCGCAAGCCGCTGGGGCAGGTGCTGCTCGGCGCATTTCTGCTCCAACTGGTTGCGTTGACGACGCCCCTGTTCAGCCAGGTCATCATCGACAAGGTCCTGATGCACAAGAGCCTGTCGACCCTGCATGTTCTCGGTATCGGCATGGCGGGCCTGATCGTCTTCGAAGCCGTGACCAACACGTTGCGCGGATACATGCTCGCGCATACGTCTGCTCGTCTCGACGCCGGCCTGTCGAGCGATCTGTTCCGCCATGTGCTCAGCCTGCCCATCCGATATTTCGAACAGCGCCAGGCCGGCGACACGCTGGCTCGCACACGCGAGCTCGAAAACATCCGCAGTTTCTTCACGGGCGGCGCACTGACGACATTGGTCGATGGGCTCTTCATCGGCATCTTCATCTCGGTGATGCTGCTCTATAGTATCAAGCTGACCATCGTGACGCTCATCGGCCTACCGATTCTTGCCCTCGTGACGCTGGTGGCCCAGCCCATCTTTGCGACGGCGCTGCAGACGAAGTTCGATCGCAGCGCGGAGGCCGGCAGCTTCATGGTCGAGAGCATCCAGGGCATCCATACGCTGAAGAGCCTCGCGCTGGCGCCCGTGTGGCAGCGCAAATGGGACCTGCTGGCCGCGCGGCAGGTGGCAGCCGGGTTCGATGTCAGCAAGTTGGGCAATGCGGCGCAGAGCATTTCGCAGGCAGTCCAGCGGATGCTGACACTGGCAGTGCTCTGGGTCGGCACTACGCTGGTGATGAACAACGATCTCACCGTCGGGGGGCTTATTGCCTTCCAGATGCTCGCCGGACAGGTGTTGCAGCCGGTGTCCCGGCTGGTGGGACTATGGCAGAACTTCCAGCAGGTCAAGCTTTCGGTCGACCGCATGGGCGACCTCATGAATGCGCAGCCGGAGCCCACCAACGCAGGTGTCCAGGCCATGCCGCCATTGAAGGGCCGCGTCGAGTTGCGTTCGATCCACTTCCGCTACCAGCCAGAAACGCCGCTGGTGCTGAACGATGTAAGCCTTCTGCTGGAACCGGGCGAAGTGGTGGGCATCGTGGGGCGCTCCGGATGCGGCAAGTCGACGCTCACCAAACTCATTCAGCGGCTGTACGGCGTGGAGGCCGGGCGCGTGCTGGTCGATGGCCACGACATCGCGCATGCCGATCCCCAGCAGTTGCGTAGGCAGATCGGCGTCGTGCTGCAAGACAGTTTCCTGTTCAGCGGGACGATTGCGGAAAACATTGCAGTCGCCCACCCGGGGATGTCCTTTGACCGCATCGTCTTCGCGGCGCAGCAGGCGGGGGCGCACGAATTCATCACGGCTTTGCCGCAGGGCTACCACACGCCGGTCGGCGAACGCGGTGCCCTTTTGTCCGGCGGGCAGCGCCAGCGCATCGCGATCGCCCGGGCACTGACGGGAGACCCGCGTATCCTGATCCTGGACGAGGCTACCAGTGCGCTGGACGTTGAGAGCGAGCAGGCCATCCAGGCCAACATGGCGCAGATCTGCCGTGGCCGCACGGTCATCATGATTGCCCACCGGCTCTCCACGCTGCGGCATTGCAGCCGCATCGTCGTGCTCGACAGCGGCAAGGTGGTGGAGCAGGGCGGGTTGCAGGAACTCATTGCGCAGCAAGGCGAGTTTGCGAGGCTCTGGGCCATGCAGCAGCACGAGCCGCTGACTGGTGTCCGCAAGCCCCATGCAGCGCATCGTCCCGAACGGCGCGGCAACCCCGCGGAGACGGAAGCATGAGCGTCGTGCTGTCCCCGAAGGAGCGAGCGTTTCACAGCCCGGCGCTCGCCATCGAGGAAGCGCCTCCTGCGCCATTTGCCAGTGGCCTGATGTGGGCGCTGGCGGTGCTGTTGCTCGGCGCCATTGCCTGGGCGTGTATCGGAGAGATCGAGATTGTGGCGACGGCGCCCGGCAGGCTGATTCCCGATGGGCGTGTGAAGGTCATGCAGACGATCGAGCCGGCCCTCGTGCGCGTCATCCACGTGCGCGAAGGTCAACGCGTCAAGGAAGGCGATCTCCTGATCGAACTAGATCCAACCTTGTCCCAGGCCGATCTCTCCAGCAGCCAGCAACGGCTGCAGCAGAATCAGCAGCAGATGGCGCGGCTCATGGTGGAGATGAAGGGGCAGCACCTGCCTATGTCGGTGCCGGGCGGCGGTTCCGGCGCGGCGAGAACGCTGGCGTTGACGCCCGACCAGATGGCGACGATCCAAGCCCGCGAAGCGGCATTCGAAGCCAAGCTAGCGGAAGCCAGGGCATCGGTCGACGAAAAGACGAAGGCCCTCAGGGCGGCCGAGTCGACGCACACGAAATTGCGCTTGAATCTCGGGCTCGCGACTAAGCGCTACCAGCAGAGCCTGGCACTCGTAAAGGAAGGCTTCTTCAGCGAAGGCGAGCGCCTCAAACAAGAGCAGGAAGTGGTAGGCCTGGAGCATGACCTGGCGGCGCAAAGCCAGACGCTGGCGCAGCTTGCTGCTGGGCTCCAGGAGGCGCGCTTCCGTCAAGCGGCCGTGGAGCAGGAGCGCAAGGTGCAGATCCTTGCGGAGGTCGAGCAGGCAAGCCGGGAGGGCGCGAGTCTCCAGGCCGAGTTCGAAAAGGCCCAGCAACTCAATGGCCTGAAGACCTTGCGTGCGCCAGTGTCCGGTGTGGTCCAGAGCCTCGGGGTCACGACACTGGGGAGTGCGGTGGCGGCCAATCAGCCGCTCCTGACGATCGTTCCCGAGAATACACCGTTGATCGCCGAAGTCTTCCTCAGCAACAACGACATCGGCTACGTCAAGATCGGCCAGCCCGTCGAGGTCAAGCTCGACAGCTTTCCCTTCACGCAATACGGGGCCGTGGCCGGCAGGGTGAAATGGGTCAGTGCGGACGCGGAGTTCCAGAATCCGCAGGCGCTCGACAAGCAGACGGGCACGGGCCAGTCCGCATCCGGCAATCGCAACTTCGACAGCAGCAATTCGGACCAGCGAACAAACGGCCTTGCCTACCGCGTGCAGATTGCGCTCGCGGGGCCCGATGCCAGCATCTGGGTCAAAGGGCGCCCCCAGGCCCTGCAATCCGGCATGAGCCTTCAGGCGGACATCCAGACCGATAGGCGCCGGTTGATCCAGCTGGTGCTGAATCCGCTGGAAAAGGGCTGGAACGAGGGCGTCCGGGTTCGATAGAGCGGGCCTGGCCCTTTGCTTACTTTGCCGTGGATCTCGGCAGCGCCTTCACCGCATTCAGCGTGCGCTCCACATGCTTGTCCGGATTCAGGTTCTGGTAGTAGTAGGCGACCTTGCCGTCCGGCGAGATCACGTACGACAGGCGGTTGGCGAAGTCGGGCCGCGTCTGCATCAGCGCGTCGAAACCCTGGATCACGGTCTTGCCCTCGTCCGACGCCACCGGAAAGCGGCTCTGGCAGGACTTGACCGAGAACTTCGACAAGGTGCCGATGTCGTCCGCCGAAACGCCGATCACGCTGGCGCCCAGTGCGGCGAACTGGTCCACGGCCTCGGCGAAGGCGTGGGCCTCGATCGAGCAGTCGTTGGAATCGGCCGCTGGAAAGAAGTACAGCACCACCGGCCCCTTCGCGAGAGCGTCGGCCAGCGAGTAACGGAAGGTCTTGCCGCCCAGGGCCGCGGTGGCGGTGAACCTGGGGACGGGGTCGCCGATGTCCAGCGCGGCCCAGGCGGGATGCGCCAGGGCTGAAAAAACCGTCATCCAGGCGATGCGATGGAGGTGCGAACGGGCCATGATGTAACTCCGCAGCGATGTGGGCCGAATTCTAGGCCGGGCGTCCCCAAAAGGGGCCCTTGAAACCGGTGCAGGCCGGCCCGCGTATTGAGCAGAACAATTGAAGAAACGACGGGGAAGAACCACGCCATGGAAGCACCATCATGAACGCCTGCCTCTTGCTTCTGCGCCTCGCGCTCGCTGGCGCCCTGATCGCGGCACTCGGCGCCTGCGGTTCGCTGCCGCCGGCACGGGAACGGCCCCCCGAATTTGCCGCCTCCGCCGACCCGTCGACCACGCTCGCGAAGATTGCCGCCGCATCCACGCCGCCCGGCGAGCACTCGGGCTTCCGGCTGATGCCGCTGGGCGTGTACTCGCTCGACGCGCGCATCCAACTCGCCCAGCGGGCCCAGCGCTCGCTGGTGGTGCAGTATTACCAGCTCGAGAACGACGCCGTCGGCCGCCTGCTGCTGCGCACGCTGCGCGAGGCGGCGATGCGCGGCGTCAAGGTGCGGGTGCTGGTGGACGACCTGTATACCGTCAAGAGCCAGCAGCTGCTGCTGGCGCTCTCGGAGACGCCGAACGTCGACGTGCGCCTGTTCAACCCGTTCTGCTGCGGGCGCAACGGCTTCCTGTCGCGCTTCGCGGCGTCGCCGTGGGAGATTTCGCGGCTCAACCACCGCATGCACAACAAGCTCTTCATCGCCGACGGCGTGATGGCGGTGGTAGGCGGGCGCAACATCGCCGAAGAGTATTTCGTGCTCAGCGAGGCGCAGAACTTCATCGACATGGATGCGCTGGTGACCGGCAAGGTGGTGCCGCAGCTCGAATCGATCTTCGACGCCTACTGGAACAGCGTGCAGGTCTGGCCGATTGCCGACATCGTGACGGGCGAGGGCGGCCGCAGGCCGAACGGCGCCRATTTCGACAGTTGGGTGGGCATGGCCGCGCCACCACCGAAGATCGTGCTGCCGCCATCCGACATCCTCGGCTACGGGCCCATTGCCGAGGAGCTCGACGGCGGCCGCATGGGCCTGCTGTGGGGCGAAGCCCGCGCCATCGCCGACCCGCCCACCAAGCCCGCGACCATGTCCGCCGACGAGGCCATCGCCACCAGCGTGACGATGAAGGTCTGGGCGCTGTTGCTCGACGCCAAGACCGAGGTCGACCTGACCTCGCCGTACCTTGTGCCGGGCGAGCGCGGCATGGAGGCTTTCGAGGACCTGGCCAGGCGCAAGGTCAAGCTCACGCTGCTGACCAATTCCTTGGCGGCCAACGACGAGCCGCTGGTGCACACCGGCTATGCGCGCTACCGCCAGCGGCTGCTCGAAAGCGGCGCCGACCTCTACGAACTGAGCCCGCAGCGCACCAGCGCGGGCGAGCGCTTCGGCATGTTCGGCAAGTCGCTGGGGCGGCTGCACTCCAAGACCGCTGCGATCGACAGGACGCGCATCTTCATCGGCTCGATGAATCTCGACCCGCGCTCGGCCAGCCAGAACACCGAGATGGGGGTGGTGGTCGACAGCCCGCAACTGGCGCGCGAGATGTTGCGCGTCATCAACATCAGCAAGCTGCAGAATTCCTACCGGCTGCGGCTGGCCAAGGACACCGGCACGCTGCAATGGCTGACGAACGACGGCGAGAAAGAGATGATCCTGACCTCGGAGCCGGAGTCGGGCTTCTTCCAGCGCTTCTACAACATGCTCATCGCGCCGATCGTTCCCGAGATGCTGTTGTAGCCTCGGGGGATGGCGCAGACCTTCACCTCGTTGTCCGCCCCGCAGGTCATGCTGTGGGGCGTGCTTTTTTTCGGCGGCATCTATCTCTGTTTTGGCGGCCTCACGTGGCTGCTGACGAAGCGCGCGCTGCCGGCGCTGGGCATCGGGCGCGAACTCGATCCGCGGCCGCTGCAGCCGGGGCAGCTGCGGCGCGAACTGGGGCAGTCGGGGGTGTCGGTGCTGATCTTCGGGCTGGGCATGGTGTTTCCATGGGGGCTGCTGCAGCTGGGCTGGGCGCGGCTCGACGGCGATGCGGGTTGGCGGCAAGTCGCGGTCGAGATCCTCGCGCTCGCCTTTTGGAACGACGTGCATTTCTGGATCAATCACCGGCTTTTGCATGCGCGCTGGCTGCGGCGCTTTCACGGGCCGCATCACCGCTCGTTCGTGACCACCCCGTGGGCCACCTACAGCTTTCACCCCGTCGAGGCGCTGATGCTCGGCAACGTGATCCTGCTGCCGATGGTGGTGCACGACTTCAGCTTCTGGTCGCTCGCGGCGGTGCCGGTGTTCAGCCTGTTCTTCAACTGCATCGGGCATTCGAACTACGACTTCTTCACGGGCGTGTCGTACAGCCACTGGTTCGCGGCGAGCCGCCGGCACCATCTGCACCATGCCGTGCACAACGGCAACTACGGTTTTCAATTCACGTTCATGGACCGGCTGTTCGGAACGCGCGTCGCGGCCGATGCAGCCGAGCCGGTTCTCCAGGCCTTCCGCAAGAAGCATGGCGCGACCACGGCCTGACGCGAGCCGCCACCTGCCGCGGCTGCGTCACCGGCGCGACTGGCAGAGCCTTGCCTATCTCGTCGCGTTGCCTGGGCTGGCTGCGTGGCAGTGGTTCCATGGCTTCGATGTCCTGCTATATGGGATGACGCTGTTCCTGACGCTCGGCGTCGGCGTGATCCATCACAACCATGTGCATCTGCGCATGTGGCGCGGGCGGGGCATGAACCGGTTGACGGACTTCTGGATCACGTTGCTGCAGGGACACCCGACCTTCGTGTTCTGGCCTGCGCACGTGGCCAACCACCATCGCCACCGGCATGGCTCGAAGGACGTGGCGCGCACCTACCGCTTCGGCGGCGACACCAACCATCTGCGGGGTTACCTGCTGCATCCGTTCCAGGCGGTGTGGGTGTTGATGCCGGTGTTCTTCGCCTGGCTTGCTCGGCTGCGGCTGCATAGGCGAGGCGCGTGGCGCTACTGCATGGCGCAGTACGCGCTGTGGCTGGCCAGCTGGGCGGTGCTGCTGGGGCTCGACTGGCGCAAGGCGCTGGTCTTCGTCATCGTGCCGCAACTGCACGGCCTGCACTGGCTGCTGGCGACCAATTACCTGCAGCATGCCCACGCCGACGGCCGGAAGGCGCCTCGCAAGGAGGCGCAGGGCGATACCCCGGGTAGCCGGCTGAACTACGCCCGCAATTTCGAGGGGCTGGTGAACCCCTTGCTGTTCAACATCGGCCTGCACACCGCACACCACGAAAACTCGCATGCCCATTGGTCCGAGCTCACCCGCCTGCATCGCACGCGCTACCGCGCGCAGGTGGACCCTGCGCTCAACGAGGGCGGGCTGGTGCCGTACATGGTGCGGGTGTTCCTGCTGGGGGCCGTGTGGCCGCGTTTTCGCAGCCGCCCGCTGATGCCTCCCGATTCACCCATCAACTGAACCATGCCCGTCTCATTTCAACGCGTCTACCTCGAAAGCGCCGGCTACTTCATGCCGGGCGAGCCCATTCCCAACGACCGCATGGACGCCTACATCGCGCCGCTCAACCGCATGTCGGAGCGCATCAAGCGGCGCATCCTGGCGGAGAACGGCATCCTCACGCGGCACTACGCCATCGACGAGGAAGGCGTGACCCGCCACACCAATGCGCAACTGGCGGCAGGTGCGATCCGCGACTGCCTGCGGCGGGGCGGCGCGGAGCTGTCGCGCGTGTCGCTGCTGGCCAGCGGCTCGTCGGGCGGCGACACGCTGATGCCAGGCTTTGCCAACATGATCCAGGGCGAGCTGACGGCGCAGCCGATGGAGACGCATTCGGTGCACGGCATCTGCGCGGCGGGCGTGTCGGCGATCCAGACGGCCGCGCAGGGCATCGAGCTGGGGGCGCACCGCTCGGCGGTGGCGGTGGCCAGCGAGATGCCGTCGCGCCTCTTCAAGCGCTCGCGCTTCGCGGCGCGCGGCTACGAGACAGACTTCGACTCTCACTTCCTGCGCTGGATGCTGTCCGATGGCGCGGGCGCCTTGCTGCTGTCCGACGGTACGCCCGCACTGGCCGGTGCACCGGGGTTGCGGCTGAAGCTGAAGTGGGTGCACCAGCGCGCCTTCTCGGGCGACTACCCGGTGTGCATGCAGCTCGGGCTGACCGAAGACCGGGCACGCGGCCACCTCGATTTCGGTTCCTGGGCCGAGGCCGAAGCTGCCGGCGCGCTGTCGCTGCGCCAGGACATCCGTCTGCTGCCGCACCTGTTCGACATCGGCATCCACGAGTACGCGGGTCTCGTGCGCGACGGCTGGGTCGATCCGAAGCGGGTCGATCACTTTCTCTGCCACTACTCGTCGGAAAAATTCATCCCGGTGGTCGAGGACCTGATGGCCAAGGCCGACCTGTCGATCCCGCGCGAGCGCTGGTGGAGCAACCTGGCTTGGCGCGGCAACACCGGGGCCGCGTCGATCCTCGTGATGCTGGCCGAATTCCTGCACACCAGGGCGCTGAATCCCGGCGAGCAGATCTTCTGCTACGTGCCAGAGTCGGGGCGATTCATGGCGGCGTACATGCTGCTCGAAGTGGAGGCGGTCGATGCCGTGCCGGTGGTTGCCGCATCGCGCGCGGCGGCGGCAGCGGCGCCTGACGACGACCTCGTGATCGCGCCTCCGCACGACCCGGCCGCCGCGCCCGAGGGCCTCGGTGCCTTGTTGACCGAACTGGCCGCCATCTGGCACGACTACCGCTCCCGGGTCTGGCGCACGCCGCTGGTCCGCCAGATCCGCGAGCGCCGCTTTGCCGTGCCCGACTACCTGAACTGGATGGAGCAATGGGTGCCCCAGGTTCGCGAAGGCAGCCTGTGGATGCGCGAAGGCGCCGCCTCGCTGAGCGAGCCGTACCAGATGCTGGCCTCGCTGATCGGCGTGCACGCGGGGGAGGAGCAGAACGACTTCAACATCCTCTTCAGCGACTACCGCAAGGCCGGCGGCATGGTCGAGAACATCGAAGACCTGCGCCGCAACCCCGGCGGCGAGGCGCTCAACGCCTACCTGCATGGCCTGGCCGCCACGCGCGACCCGATCGGATTGCTGGGCGCGATCTACATCATCGAGGGCACGGGCCAGCGCATCGTGCCGGCGCTGCTGCCGCTGCTCAAGTCCGGCCTGAAGCTGCCACCCGATGCCTTCCGCTTCCTCGAATACCACGGTCACAACGACGAGCATCACCTGAGCCGCTGGCTCACGGCGGTCGAGATGGTCATGGCCGTAGAGGGGCACGCGCGCGCCGCCCGACAGATAGCCGACACCGCGCRCCATACGGCCGCGCTGTACCTGATGCAGTTCCAGCACATCACCGAACGCAGGCCCCATGGACCGAACACCTGATTTCCTGACCCAGGCGCACGACGAGCGCGACCCCAGCCCCTGGCTGGCGCTCTACCTCGACCAGAGCACGCCGCTGCCCGACGACGTCAAGGCCGCGTGGCTGGCCGATTCGAGTTCGGCGTCGCGCCAGTACCTGCTGCCGTTCCTGCGGCCGATCGCGCGGCTGACGATCATCCTGATCCAGATCGTGAAGGTGTTCGTGCCGCGCAACTGGTCGCATTCGATGCTGCTGCACCGACTTCTCGCGTGGGGGCTGAAGCGCTTTGTTTCGCCGGAGGCCAATTGGCTGATCCTGCGGCACTTTCACCTGGGCTCGCAGGTGCTGGCCTTCATCGGGCGAAACTCGCCGGCCCCGGTAGCGACGAGCCCGCTGGAGCCGGCCGGCATCGACGCGCTGAAGGACGAGATGTTCCTGAAGCACGACCTGAACCTGTTCAATTTCGTGATCCGGCTGAACAAGGCGCTGCGCGACAAGGGCGTGGCGTTGCGCAAGGCGGAACAGGTCGATTTCTCGATGATCAGGGAGCCCGGCCCGCGGCTGGAAGACATGCCCCAGGGAAAGCTCAATTTTCTCGACCTGCAAAGCGCGATCGAGCTTTTTACGCCGCTTTACCAGCTGATGCTGACGGACAACGATTTCTGGCGTGCCGCCAACTCCCTGCAGCTGGACGAAACCATCGGCATCTACGCAGCCACGATCCTGGCCGCGCCCGAACACCTCATTCTGGTCAACAACAAGCACCCGCTCGTGCCCCTGTCGACACTGCGGGCGGGGCATCGGCTGGTGATCCACGGGCTGTCCACCGAGATGCTGCATAGCCTGCTCCAGCGGATGCAGGCGGCCCAGGAAACCGGGGCGCCAGAGACCTCCCCGTGCGAGCAGCCACTTGCATAGGCGTATGCTGCCCCCAGATGCAAACCATGAACACGACCGATAATCCGTCTCCCAAGACCGATCTGGCAGTGACCCACGTGTTGGCACAACTGCTGGAAAAGCTTGAACACAGCGCTGTGCCCGTCGGCGCAGAGCAGTACCGTTCCGTGGTCGAACACCTCGTGCATGAGTTCGAGGATGTCGAGCAGGGCGCCGAGCTCGGCCGCCTGCTCGATGCCTATCCGGCCGCGGCCGAGGTGTATGAGAACCTCAACTACCAGTACGCCGGGCTTTGCCGCTCGGCGTTGGACGCTTCCCTGGCGGCTGAAACCAGTGCCCGGGAAGCCATTGCACGCGCGATGCGCCGTGCCGAACCGAATAGCAAGGACAAGACGCATGGCGAAGGGTGAAGTGAAGACGGCAGTGGTGGCGGACGGCCTACGTTACAAATCGAAGACGCCCGGTTCGCCGTTCCGCGCGTCGGCGTCGTTCAGTGGCGCGACCATGTCGTGCTTCATGTGCGGCAAGCACCGCGTGCGCTCGCAGTTGCGCACCCGCCAGGTGCTGGGCAAGTCCCAGACCGTTTGCGCGCCTTCGTGCAAGGCGCTCGACGAATCCCTTGAGTAGGTATTGACCGAGTCCGTTAGAGACACCCTGCTAGCACATCAGGGAGGCACTTTGGAGACATTTCCGCGTGCATAAGTCACGAATTGGCCTTCCCCATTGCCGCCAATCGTTATACAGTTAGAAACAAATGATGCAAGTGATTGCATGAATTCAAAAGTTCTAATTTGTAGCCGATTTCCAATGAATTGCAGCCACGCCGTCGACGCCCCTCGCGGGACATGGAATTCAACGCTTGCAAAGGGGTTCTGCCATGGCTAAGTCGCGCCACGTGGTCATTCAGGTGGTCAAGCGCTCCTCCGGCAGCGCCACGCACCATGTCGAATTCCTGATGGACGACAACTTCGCCGAGCGCCTGCGCCAATTGCGCTCGCTGGTGCCGCCTCTTGGCAGCCTGAACAAGCAGCGCGACCTCGTGATCGATAAGGTGCGCGTGCGCCTGCCCAACGCCATCTGGCGTTCGGGCAACGAGATCGAGATGGACGGAGGCGTGGACGGCTCCTGTATCGTCATTGCCGCGGAAGGCTCGTTCAATTGCGGCGGCAAGGACCGCAAGACGCGCGAAAAGCTCGTGACGTACAACTTCTCCATCGCGCGCCTGATCGAGCTGCATGCCGAGCGCCCCGAGGGCGAGACCCTCTACATCCGCGACGGCGTTTTCGCCAACGACGAGCCTGCCGAATCGCCGGCCGGCCGCTGGGTCACTTCGATGCACGAGCTGGAAGTGGTGATGCGCGTGCCGGATGCTCCGTCCGATTTCGACACCCTGCACGACCTGGCGCTGCGCCCCGAACACCAGCAGGCCGGCGGCGGTGCGCCGCAACGCGCCAACTTCTACTGAGCTTTCTTGCCGGTCAACCCGCGGCCGCTGCCTCGGGTGTCGCGCCCACGGGTGTGTACTGTGCGCGGTTGTCCTCCAGCCAGCGCACCGAGAGGCTGCTGTCCTGCTGCATCGGATGGAAGTCCGGGCGCAGGTAGCCGCGCCAGCCGGCCAGGTTGCCGCGCAGCAGACCGTCGCGGCTCAGCAGGATGCGCACGGCGCTCTTCCAGGTCGACCATTTCCACAGCTGCTTTTCGCGGCGCAGGTTGTCGATGGTCTGATGCATCAGGTCGCCCAGGAACATGATCGTGACGCGGCGGAACCAGCGCTTGCGCCATTCGTCGGAGCCGCCTGCGGCCTTGTAGATGTCGAAGGCCACGCTCTTGTGTTCCAGTTCTTCGGCGCTGTGCCACAGCCACATGGTGCGCAGCCGGGGCTCGGCGCCGTCGAGGATCTCGGGGTGGGCCAGCAGCCATTCGGCGAACAGCGCCGTGAAGTGCTCGGTGGCCGCCGTCACCGCCAGCGCGTGGCGCGGGTCGGCGTCTTCCATCAGCGTCAGGCGCTTGCCCGCGCGCGCCGTCCAGCCATCCACCAGGCCCTGGCTTTCGAGGTGGTTGTTGAAGAGCGAATGAATGCGCCGGTGCGTGGCTTCCTGCCCGATGAAACCGCGCACGTCGGCGCGATGCTTTTCCTGCACTTCCGTCGGCAGCGTGGCGACGGCATCGCGAACCGCGTCGATGAAGAATTGTTCGCCGAAGGGGAAGCTCATCGACAGGGCGTTGAAGAAAGCGGTCGAGAATGCGTCGCCGCCGCACCAGTCGCGGGCAAAGGGCGATTGCAAATCGATCAGAAGGCGGCGGACCACGAGATCAGTCATGAAAAACAAGCCTCGAAAAAAGCACGGAATTGAAATGGTTGGTACATCGTCGTACCGACTTGCCTCCATGGTGCAATCGCAAGTTGGTACTGTCAAGTACCATGACGTAGGAAAATGTGCCGTTCATGAGTGAAGCCGTCGAAACAGCCGTGCCTTCCAAGTCAGCCGATGGCACCGGAAGCGAGCACTACACGCGCCTGCTGCAAGGCATGGCGCATGCCGTGGCAGCCAAGGGCTACGCCGAAACCACCATTGCCGACATCGTGCGCGAGGCGGCCGTGTCGCGCCGCACCTTCTACGAGCACTTCAGCACCAAGACCGAGTGCCTGATCGCGCTCTACCAAACCGCCAGCCGGCTCGCGCTGCAGGCGGTGAGCGAGGCTTTCGACCCCGCGCAACCGTGGCATGCGCAGGTGGAGCAGGCCATGGCGGCGTATTTCGATTACCTCGCCCAGGACCCGGTGCTGCTGCGCACGCTGTTTGTCGAGATCCTCGGCCTGGGCATGCCGGGCCTCGCGGTGCGGCGCCGGGTGAACGACGAGATCGCCAACTTCATCCAGGTGGCGATCAACAGCAGCGGCGACGCGGAAGGCCTCGCAGTGCATCTGACGAGCCAGATGGCGATGACGGTGGTCGGCGGCATCAATGAACTCGTTCTGCAAGCCATCGAGCAGGATCGCGCTGCGGACCTGCGGGAGCTGGTAGCGCCAGCCACCCGGCTGGTGCGGGCCGTGGCGGCCGAGAGCCGGCGCTAGAAGCCGAGAATCAGCCCGGCTTTCGCTGCGCGGGGTCGTAGAAGAACTGCTCTTCGGCGATGCGCTCGCCCTCCCAGCGCTGCCAGGCAATTTCCTCCATGCGCATGCTGGCGCCACCCTTGAACGTGAACTCGAAGATCCAGTGGATCGCCACATGGTCGCCGTTCACGAGCACCGGACGCACGCAGGTGGAGGTGACGGTTTCGGTGCGATCGAGCACGGCCGTCTCCTGCGCCACCAGCGTGCTGCGGCCGCGCCGTGGCTCGGCCTGGTTCTCGCGCATGGTGGCGTCTTCCGTGTAGTAGTCCTCGATGGCTTTGGCATGCGCGCCGCCTTCGACGGCGGCGATGAAGGATTCGAGTCGTGCGGGTGTGGGCATCTCAGGACTTTATCTTGACCTCGACGCGGCGCGCTTCGGAGGGCGGCCCGTCGGCTTGGGATTGCTCGGGCTTGGCGAGCTCGATCTTGTCTTCGGGCGCACCGGGCGCCTTGAGCGCATCGCTCACGGCCACCGCGCGCTGCTTGGCAAGTTCGGCGTTCTTGGCTGGGTCGCCGCTCGCATCGTGGTAACCACTCACGAGCACGGTGCTGCCGCTCTGCACGGCCTTGATCACGTCGGTCAGCGCTTCCCTGGCGTTGGGCGCCACTTCGGCGCTGGCGCTCGCGAAGTAGAACTTGACCACGCCGTTCTCGACCTTCACGGCGGCGGCTTCGGCGGCCGACACGGCGCCCGAAGCCACCACGGCCGCGGGCGTCGACGGCGTGGCAGCGGCGGCGGGCGAGGCAGCGGGCGCCGTGGAGGCCGGCGGCTGCTCGACCTTCGTCGGTACCGCCGCCGCCGCATCGCCGGCATGGAACTTCACCACCAGCGGCACGATCAGCAGCGCCACGATGTTGATGATCTTGATCAGCGGATTCACCGCCGGGCCGGCAGTGTCCTTGTAGGGGTCGCCCACGGTGTCGCCGGTGACGGCGGCCTTGTGCGTCTCGCTGCCCTTGCCGCCGAAGTGGCCGTCCTCGATGTACTTCTTGGCGTTGTCCCAGGCGCCGCCGCCGGTGCACATGCTGATCGCGACGAACAGGCCGGTGACGATGGTGCCCATCAGCAGCCCGCCCAGCGCCTTCGGGCCGAGCACCAGGCCCACGATGATCGGCACCAGCACCGGCAGCAGCGAGGGGATCATCATTTCCTTGATGGCCGCGCCGGTCAGCATGCCCACGGCCTTGCCGTACTCGGGCTTGCCGGTGCCTTCCATGATGCCGGGGATCTCGCGGAACTGGCGGCGCACTTCTTCCACCACCGCGCCGGCCGCACGGCCCACGGCTTCCATCGCCATCGCGCCGAACAGGTAAGGGATCAGGCCGCCGATGAAGAGGCCGACGATCACCATCGGGTCGCTCAGGTTGAAGCTGATGTTCAGCCCGAAGCTCTCGAGCTTGTGCGTGTAGTCGGCAAAGAGCACCAGCGAGGCGAGGCCGGCCGAGCCGATGGCGTAGCCCTTGGTCACGGCCTTGGTGGTGTTGCCGACCGCGTCGAGCGGATCGGTCACGGCGCGCACGCTGTCGGGCAACTCGCTCATCTCGGCGATGCCGCCGGCGTTGTCGGTGATGGGGCCGTAGGCGTCGAGCGCGACCACGATGCCGGCCATGCTCAGCATTGAGGTGGCCGCCACTGCGATGCCGAACAGGCCCGCCAGCGAATAGGACGCCAGGATCGCGATGCACACGAAGATCACCGGCCACGCCGTCGAGCGCATCGACACGCCGAGGCCCGCGATGATGTTGGTGCCGTGGCCAGTGGTCGAGGCCTGCGCGATGTGCTGCACGGGCTTGTACTGGGTGCCGGTGTAGTACTCGGTGATCCACACCAGGGCGGCCGTCAGCGCAAGGCCGACGAAGCAGGCGCCGAACAGCTTGAGCTGGCTGCCGCTCGGTGCAATGGCGTTGTCGGGAATCAGCCAGCTGGTGACGAACCAGAACGCGACCAGCGACAGCACGCCCGCCACGGCGAGGCCCTTGTAGAGGGCCGGCATCACGTTGACCATGCCCGGCGATGCCTTCACGAAGAAACAGCCGATGATCGACGCGATGATCGACACGCCGCCCAGCGCCAGCGGATACAGCACCGCATTGGTCGGCGCCGCCGTGACCATCAGCGCGCCCAGCACCATGGTGGCGATGAGCGTCACGGCGTAGGTCTCGAACAGATCGGCCGCCATGCCGGCGCAGTCGCCGACGTTGTCGCCCACGTTGTCCGCGATCACCGCCGGATTGCGCGGGTCGTCTTCGGGAATGCCGGCCTCGACCTTGCCCACCAGGTCGGCGCCGACGTCGGCGCCCTTGGTGAAGATGCCGCCGCCCAGGCGCGCGAAGATCGAGATCAGCGAGGAGCCGAAGGCAAAGCCGATCAGCGGATTGAGGATGGCCGAGAGGCCGTGGGCCCCGGCCGGAATGCCGCCAGCGGACAGCACCCAGTAGAAGACCGACACGCCCAGCAGGCCCAGCCCCACCACCAGCATGCCGGTGATGGCGCCGCCGCGGAATGCCACGTCGAGCGCCGGGCCGATCCCGTGCGTGGCCGCCTGCGCCGTGCGCACATTGGCGCGCACCGACACGTTCATGCCGATGAAGCCGCAAGCACCCGAGAGCACCGCGCCCACGATAAAGCCGACCGCCGTGGTCAGGTCGAGGAAGATGGCGATGAGGATGGCGAGCACAACGCCGACGACGGCGATGGTGCTGTACTGCTTGGCGAGGTAGGCAGAGGCGCCGGCCTGGATGGCCGCCGCGATCTCCTGCATGCGGGCGTTGCCCGGGTCCTTCGCGAGAATCCAACTTCGGGCCCAGAAACCGTAGGCCACGGCCACGAGGCCGCAGACGATGGCCAGTATCAGGGGGGTGTTGCCGATCATGCTTTGCTTCTCCATTCGTTCGTTGTGACTTGTGGAGACGGACAGCATGGGCCCTGCGTGCAACGCGTACGGGACCATGTTTTCCGCCGCGTTGCTTCCTCGAAGCTCGCTGCACCTGGGGTGCGGAGCCGATTGGCCAACGGTTGCAATTTACAGGCAAAAACGAGCGTGCGTGCGACGGGTCGGTGACGCGGAAAGTAAACTCCGGGTTTGTCCCCATCCCTCTCATACTTTTCAACTACTCGAAAAACGTCATGTCCTTCGACAAAGTTTCCCCCGGCAAGAACGTCCCCGATGCCTTCAACGTCGTGATCGAAATCCCGATGAACGCCGATCCGATCAAGTACGAAGTCGACAAGGAATCCGGCGCGATCTTCGTCGACCGCTTCATGACGACGGCCATGTACTACCCGGCCAACTACGGCTACGTGCCGCAGACCCTGTCGGGCGATGGCGACCCGGTGGACGTGCTGGTGATTGCCCCATACCCACTGCTGCCGGGCGTGGTGGTGCCGTGCCGCCCCTTGGGCATCCTGATGATGGAAGACGAGGCCGGCGTCGACGGCAAGGTGCTGGCCGTGCCCACCGACAAGGTGCTGCCGATCTACAGCCACTGGAAGTCAGTCGACGACGTGAACCCGATGCGCCTGAAGGCCATCAGCCACTTCTTCGAGCACTACAAGGACCTGGAAGCCGGCAAGTGGGTCAAGGTGCTGGGCTGGGAAGGCATCGACGCCGCCAAGAAGGAAGTCCTGGACGGCATCGCCGCCTACAAGAAGTAGTCAGCCCCGGACCGCATCGCCAGCCTGCCGCATCCACTCGCGGTTGACCGACCTGGCGTGCGAGTTCCAGTGGCGCGCGGCCTGCTGGAGTTCGTCCCATTGGCGCTGCGCCGCAGCGGCGTCGCCTTGCTGCGCCAGCCAGACCACATAGCTTGCGCGCGCCTCGACCGTGTTGTATTTGCTCAATGCGGCTTCGAAGGCTTCGCGCGCTTCCGTGTTGCGCCCGTCGGCCGCCAGTGCGCGGGCCGTCAGCACGGCGACTTCGTCGTTGCGGTAATCGTCGCGCGTGCTGCGCAGGGTCTGCAAGGCCTGCAGTGCGTCACGACCCGCCGAAGGGCTGCCTGCGGCCATCAGCGCGCTGGCGAGGCCGAACTGCAATTCGGGATCGGAGGCGAGCGGACCCTTCAGCGCGTCGCGGTAGTGGCCGACGGCATCGGCGGCCTGGCCCTTGTCGAGCGCGGCCTTGGCAAGGCGCAGCTTGTTCTGCGCCGTAGGCGCGAGGTCGTAGGCCTCGGTGGCCGCGCGGTATTCGCGCTCGGGATCGATGAAGCCGATGGCCGCGTTCGCCACCTTCCCCGCGGTGCGCTGCATGCGCGAAGCGGGCAGATACTCGACCATGAAGTACACGATGCTGCCCAGCAGCGGGAAGCTGAAAAGGATGATGAGCCAGTACATCTGCTTGCCGTGGCGCATTGCATGCACGGCAAAGAACAGCGCAATGAGGACGTGCAGCCCCAGTCCGAAGAATGGCATTGGTTTCTTTGTGTTATTGTCGAATCGGGCGCCTTTATAGCAGCCCCGAATGGCACAACTCAGGCGGACCTGAAGGGGCTGCGCTCGCCCAGGTGGTCCATGTA
This sequence comes from Variovorax sp. 10L421, assembly GCF_056395365.1. Classification (NCBI taxonomy): domain Bacteria; kingdom Pseudomonadati; phylum Pseudomonadota; class Betaproteobacteria; order Burkholderiales; family Comamonadaceae; genus Variovorax; species Variovorax sp. 10L421. Next base: position 29,094 of record NZ_JBFTJJ010000013.1, on the reverse strand, counting down.
GTTCTCGATGCCCGCACCCTCGCGCTCCAGGAAGCGCTCGACTGCATCGGCGAACGAGGGATGCGCCAGCCAGTGGGCACTGGTGGTCTTCACCGGCATCAGCGCGCGCGCCATCTTGTGCTCGCCCTGGGCGCCGCCCTCGAAGCGCTGGGCACCATGTTCGATGCACCAGGCTAGCGGCTGGTAGTAGCAGGCCTCGAAATGCAGGCAGTCGACGCGCTCCAGCGCACCCCAGTAGCGGCCATAGGCGACCAACGGCCTGTCGGACTGCGTCGAGAGGGCGATCAGGCTGGCGGCCATCGGCTTGCCGTTGCGCTCGGCGATGAACAGCAGCCAGGCTTCGGGCATGGTGTCGGCCATGCGCCGGAAGAAGTCGCGCGTGAGGTAGGGCGGGTTGCCATGCTCGCGGTAGGTGCGTTCGTAGCAGCGGTAGAAAAAGTCCCAATCGGCCTTCGAGATGTCGGCGCCGCGCGACCAGCGGAAGCTCACGCCCGCGTCGGCCACCTTGCGGCGCTCCTGGCGGATCTTCTTGCGCTTGTCGTGGGAGAGGCTGGCGAGGAAGGCGTCGAAGTCCGCGTAGCCGGTGCCGGCCGAGGGTGCCGTGTTCGTCCAGTGGAATTGCACGGTGTTGCGCAGCATCAGGCCGGCTTCGACGCAGGCGGCGATGTCCGCCTCGGCGCCGAACAGCAGGTGCAGCGACGACAGTTCCTCCTGTTTGCACAGCGCGACGAGCCCCTGCACCAGCAATGTGCGGCTCTGCGCATCGCGCGCCAGCAGCCGCGCGCCGGGCACGGGCGTGAAAGGCACTGCAACCACGGCCTTCGGGTAGTAGGCCAGCCCGTGCTGCTCGTAGGCGTTGGCCCAGGCCCAGTCGAACACGTACTCGCCGTACGAATGGTCCTTGATGTAGAACGGGCACGCCGCCTGCAACTGCTCACCTTGCCACAGCGTGACGAACTGCGGCACCCATCCGCTGTCCGGCGAGGCGCTGCGGCTGTCATTCAGCGCCGCAAGGTATTCGTGGCGCATGAAAGGCGAGGGCTCGGCCTCGGCGGCCAGCAGCGCGTTCCATGCTTCCGGGCTCAGGTCCGACGGCGACGACAGAACCCGAATGACATAATCGTTCAAGCCTTTTTCTTCCTTCTGTATGACGCTCAAGCTCGCCATCGCGCAACTCAATTTTGTGGTGGGCGACCTCGCCGGCAACGCGAAAAAGATCGTCGACGCCGCGCGCCAGGCCCATGCACAGGGCGCGCGTCTCTTGTTGACGCCCGAACTCTCGATTGCAGGCTATGCGGCGGAGGACCTGTTCCTCCGTCCCGCCTTCACCGAAGCCTGTGATGATGCCGTGAAAGGCATTGCTGCCGCTCTGGCCGACCTCAAAGACATGGTCGTGGTGGTGGGGCATCCAACCGGCGGCAGCCTGCGCAGTCGCTCGGTGGCCGTGCAAATGCGCCACAACGCGGCCAGCGTCATCAAGGAAGGCCGCATCCTCGAAACCTACGCCAAGCGCGAACTGCCGAACTACCAGGTGTTCGACGAGCGCCGGTATTTCACGCCGGGGCAGGGCACTTGCGTGTTCGAGGCGGGCGGGGTTTCCGTTGGACTGCTGATCTGCGAGGACGCCTGGTTCGACCAGCCGGCCGAGCTGGCCCGCGACGCCGGCGCCGAGGTGCTGGCCGTGATCAACGCCTCGCCCTATCACGTGGGCAAGGAGGGCGAGCGCGTCGCGCGCATGGCCGACCGAGCGCGTGCCGTGGGGCTGCCGCTGGTGTATGCGCACCTGGTCGGCGGGCAGGACGAGGTGGTGTTCGATGGCGCTTCGTTCGCGCTGCAGGCCGATGGCACCACCGCCATGCAGGCGGAGAGCTTCCGGGAGAAGCTGGTCTTCGCGCAGCTGGAGCGCACGCCCCGGGGCAGCGTCGGCTTCGTGGCCGAGCCGGCTGCCATCGCACCCCCGCGCGACGCCGAAGCACAGCTCTGGGACGCACTGGTGCTGGGCGTGCGCGACTACGTCGGCAAGAACGGTTTTCCGGGCGCCATCCTGGGGCTTTCGGGCGGTATCGACTCCGCATTGGTGCTTGCGATCGCGGTCGATGCACTGGGCAAGGACAAGGTTCGCGCGGTGATGATGCCTTCGCCTTATACCGCCGACATCAGCTGGATCGATGCGCGCGACATGGCCGGCCGCCTGGGCGTGCGCTACGACGAGATTTCGATCAAGCACACCTTCGAATCCTTCAAGGATGCGCTGGCAGAGGAATTCAAGGGCCGGCCCGAAGACACGGCGGAGGAAAACATCCAGGCCCGCATCCGCGGCACGCTGCTGATGGGGCTGTCGAACAAGTTCGGCGCCATCGTGCTCACTACGGGCAACAAGAGCGAGATGGCCACCGGCTACTGCACACTCTACGGCGACATGGCGGGCGGTTTCGCGGTCATCAAGGACCTGCTCAAGACCACCGTGTTTGCGCTGGCGCGCTGGCGCAATGCCCACGATCCGTACGGCATGGGGGCGGCGCCGATCCCCGAGCGGATCATCACGCGGCCTCCCAGCGCCGAGCTGCGCCCCGATCAGACCGACCAGGACAGCCTGCCGCCCTACGACATCCTTGACGGCATCCTGGCACGCTACATGCAGGACGACGAAGGCATCGACGAGATCATTGCCGCGGGCTACGACCGCGCGGTGGTCGAGCGGGTTGCGCGGCTCATCAGGATCAACGAATACAAGCGGCGTCAGGCGCCGGTAGGCATCCGGGTCACCCACCGAAGCTTCGGCAAGGATTGGCGTTACCCTATCACCAGCAAATTCAACGAAACCGCCGGAGCGCAAAAACCATGAAGCAGATCACCGCCATCGTCAAACCCTTCAAGCTCGAGGACGTGCGCGAGGCCTTGGCCGAAGTGGGCGTTACCGGACTGACCGTCACCGAGGTCAAGGGCTTCGGCCGCCAGAAGGGGCACACCGAGCTCTACCGCGGCGCCGAATACGTGGTCGACTTCCTGCCCAAGATGAAGGTGGAAGTTGTCGTCAACGAGGCCGATGTGGAACGCTGCATCGAGGCCATCGTCAGCTCGGCGCGCACCGGGAAGATTGGCGACGGGAAGATTTTCGTGACGGACGTGGAGCGCATCGTGCGGATCCGCACCGGCGAAGAAAACGAGAACGCAGTCTGAAGCAAAAGCCTCCGGCAACGGGGGCCTTTTTTCGAACCGCGCGCCTTAGAGGTTTTCCGACAGCCTGTCTTCGCGCGGGTGGAGCGGCACTTCGGCGCGCAGCGCCGTGAGCAGTTCGGGCACGTCGGTACCGGTGCGGATCAGTTCCATCTGCCATTCGCCCATGAAGCCTTCGCGCACGCTGTGCGCCAGGAAGCCCAGCAGGCCGTCGTAATAGCCGGCGGTGTTGAGGATGCCGGTCGGCTTGTCGTGATAGCCGAGCTGGCGCCAGGTCCAGATCTCGAACAGTTCCTCGAAGGTGCCGATGCCGCCCGGCAGGGCGACAAAGGCGTCGGCGCGCTCGCCCATCATGGCCTTGCGCTCGTGCATGGTGTCGACCACATGCAGTTCATCGCACAGCGGGTTGGCCAGTTCTTTGTCGACCAGTGCCTTGGGGATAATGCCGACCACGCGGCCGCCGGCGAGGCGGGTGGCCTCGGCCACCGTGCCCATCAGGCCGGTGCGGCCGCCGCCATAGACCAGTTGGCCGCCATGCCGGCCGATCCATTGGCCGACCGCTTGTGCGGCCTGGGAAAACTCGGGGCGCTCGCCGGGGCGCGAGCCGCAATACACGCAAATCGAAAATTCAGGATTCATCCTGCCATCATGCCGCAGCCCGCAGGCCTGCTCATGACACGAATCGTTGCCACAACGCCGCCGCCCAGATGCCCCCGCAAAGCGTGAGCGAAAGCAGCACCGCGGCGCTGCCCATGTCCTTGGCGCGCTTGGAGAGGTCGTGCCACTCGGGCCCGATGCGGTCGATGGCTGCTTCGACGGCGGTGTTGAGCAGCTCGACGATCATCACCAGGATCGCGCTGCCCGCGAGCAGCGCCACCTCGGTCCAGCCGTGTCCGAGCCAGAAGGCGGCCGGGATCATCACGATCGACATGATGGCTTCCTGGCGGAAAGCGGGCTCGCTCCAGCCGGCGCGCAGGCCGTGCAGAGAAATCAGCGCGGCATGCCAGACCCGTTCGAGGCCCTTGCGGGCTTTCTGCGGATTGACGGAGGGATCGGGGAGCTTGGGCAAGGCACTCATCGGCGACTCATCGGTTTGGAGGTGATGAGCCGTGTACCGGCCCAGGCGTCGTGCCAGAACTGGCGCTCGGGGTGAAAACGCGCCAGCAGCGCCCAGACGGCGACCCAGCCGAAAATCAGGACGGTCGATTCGCCGCCCGACAGCTTGAACGGCGCAATGGCGGCCAGCGGCGGCAGAAACCAGACCCAGCTCAGCAGGTAGCGCGCCAACGCCCGGCGCTGGCTGACAGGCCGTCCGTGTGCATCGACGATGCGGATGTTCCAGGTCTTCATGGCGAGGGTCTGGCCCTTGGTCCAGAACCAGACGAAGTACACGCCGAACACCACGAAAAGAAAAGCCTGAAAAAGATGGCGCCGTGAATCCATGGCGTCGCGCATCTGGCCCAGCGTGCTGAAGAGCCAGCCTGAAACGAACACCACGGCGAACAGCAGCATGCCCTCATAGAGCCAGCAGGCCATGCGGCGCCAGAGGCCCGGCACTATCGAAACAGGAGCGTGGGTTGCTGGAGGAATCTGCGAGGCGGCCTGATCGGAGCCCGACGCCTCGGGGGAGCTGGAAACCATCGGAGCCTTGGGATCAGGGGGCAGAGGGAGGTGCCTCGGCCCCAGAAGACGGCGCCGGTACCTGGGCTTCCGCCGGAACCGGCGCGGACGTGGCGCTGGCTGGCGCCGGGGGCGCAGGCGTGACGGAAACCGCCGGCGTCGTGACCGCGGGGGCTCGCTCCGGCGGCGAGGCCACCAGGATCGTTGCGGGCACGGCCGGGGGCGGCGGTGCCAGCAGGATTCTGGGCGTGTGCTGCCCTGCAGGCGTGACGGCCGGCACCGGCACGAGCTTCTGGGACGAAACCGGCCGAACGGGAATGGCTGCCCCGCGTGGCTTGGGTGGGGCGCGTTCCGCAAGCTTGCGCTTTTCTTCCTCGCTCAAGGCTTGGTACTGCTCCCATTTGACTTTGCGCTCGTCGGGTGAAATGCGCTTGACCTCGGCGAAGTTCAGGCGAGCCTGCGCACGTTGCTGATTGCTCAGGGCAGCCCATTCGATCATGCGGCTGTGCAGGGTGGATTGATCTTCGGTCGACATGCTCGCGTAGTTGCGAGACAGCGCCAGCCATTTCCTTTTCTGGCCGACGTTCAGCGTGTTCCAGTGAACGCTGAGCGGCTTGAGGGCCTGCTGCTGCTCGGCCGTGAGTTCGCTCCAGAGTGGCCTTGTGGTCGAGACGGCCTTCGGGCTGGTGGCAGACGCGGAACTTGCCGGGGTCGAGCCCTTGACCGCCGCCTCGGTGGGGGGCTGGGCGTTGGCGAGCGTCAGGCCGAAGGCTGCGACCGCAAGCGTACCCGCCCAAACGACTACGCCCGCCTGGAGCGGGCGCAACGGATGGGTAGTGTTCGCGCTGGAGATGGAGCGGCGTCGCATTCGGTTGGTGAGGGTTCAGTCGGAGGCGCTGTCGGCCTTCAGGAATTGAGCGAAACCGGGGTCGGTGTAGGCGGCGGGCGGCAGGTCGCCCGTCAGCAGCGCGGAATCCACTTCGGCCAGTTCGCTGGCGCGATCGTCCTCCTGCATCGCGCTGATGGCGATCAGGCCGGCCACGAGTGCGATCAGCGGCACCACGGAGCCGATGCGGGTCCACCAGCTGCCACCCATCGTGAGCGTATGACCCGACTGCACCGCCACAGTCGCGGTTCGCAGCTGCGGAGGCAGCTTGCGCGCGGCCACGGCCTGTGCGCGCGCCACGCGAAGCCGTTCGCCGATGTCGTGCGGCAACTCCCGATTGCCGGCCGAAAGGCGGGCAATCACGCGCTGACCGAACTGGTCTTCGGCGGTGCTGGAAGTTGATGTTGGAACCTTAGTGTTCATAGCGATATTCCCTTGGCCTTGAGCGCCTTGCTCAGAGCGTGAACGGCTCGCGAACAATGGGTTTTGACGCTGCCCTCGGAGCAGCCCATCGCAGCGGCCGTCTCTGCGACGTCCATTTCCTCCCAGTAACGCATCAGGAAAGCCTCGCGTTGACGACCCGGCAGTGCCGCGATCTGTTCCTCGATTTCGTGGAAGACCTGGGCGCGGCGGGTCGTGTCTTCGGCACTCTCCGATTCCCTAGAGTCGGTCGGCGAGACGAAGTTCTCCAGCAGGTCGAAATCTCCGTCGTCGTCGATCGATTCGAAATCGCTGAGGTTGGAGAACAGGGCACGCCGGGTTTTCTGGCGGCGGAACCAGTCGAGCGTGCAGTTCGACAGGATGCGCTGGAACAGCATCGGCAACTCGGCCGGGGGCTTGTCACCGTAGTGCTGCGCCAGCTTCATCATGCTGTCCTGCACGATATCGAGCGCAGCTTCTTCATCCCGCACGTGGTAGACCGAGCGCTTGAAAGCGCGCCGTTCGACGCTTTTCAGGAAGTCGGAGAGTTCTTGTTCAGTGGCCAAGCGAGAGGGGGCGCGAAAGGCGCGCCGCATGGGAAAAGGGGTCTGGCGATTGCGTAAGTCGCATGTGTGTTTATCGCCGCGGATTATGCCTTTGTGGCTTTACAGGGCAGCTGAAGCGAATCTGAACGCCCAGAAATGTCATAATTCGCCTTGCAAGTCAAAAGGCAAACGGGTCACGGTCCGGCGGAACATCAGTCCGCCCATGGCTTTGGCCTCAAGTCCTGGCGCGGCCCCACAAGGGTTGGCAAGGGGCACCCAAGGTATTTCGTTCCCGAAATAACACAAAGGTTGATCATGGAAATCTCCAAGGCGGAAATCGCTTCCGCAGCAGCCGCGTCCTCAGGCGCAGGCAACCCGACGCAAGAACTCATGGGCGCTGAAGTGCTGGTCAAGGCACTACAGGCCGAAGGCGTCCGGTACGTCTGGGGCTACCCGGGCGGCGCGGTTCTCTACATCTACGACGCGTTCTACAAGCAGGACACCATCCAGCACGTGCTGGTACGCCACGAGCAGGCTGCCGTCCACGCGGCCGACGGCTATGCGCGCGCCACCGGCGACGTCGGCGTGGCGCTGGTCACCTCCGGTCCTGGCCTGACCAATGCGGTCACCGGCATCGCGACGGCGTACATGGACTCGATCCCGATGGTGATCATCTCGGGCCAGGTGCCGACGGCCGCCATCGGCCTCGACGCCTTCCAGGAATGCGACACGGTCGGCATCACCCGTCCCATCGTCAAGCACAACTTCCTCGTCAAGGATCCCAAGGATCTGGCCATGACGATGAAGAAGGCCTTCCACATCGCACGCAGCGGCCGTCCCGGCCCGGTGGTGGTGGATGTGCCCAAGGACGTTTCGTTCAAGAAAACGCCTTATGCAGGCTATCCCGACAAGGTCGAGATGCGCTCGTACAACCCGGTCCGCAAAGGCCACGGCGGACAGATCCGCAAGGCGCTGCAATTGCTGCTGGCCGCGAAGCGTCCCTACATCTACACCGGCGGTGGCGTGCTGCTGGGCAACGCCACCAACGAGCTGCGCACGCTGGTCGACATGCTCGGGTATCCGGTCACGAATACGCTGATGGGCCTGGGCGCCTATCCGGCGAGCGACCGCAAGTTCCTCGGCATGCTGGGTATGCACGGCACCATCGAAGCCAACAACGCGATGCAGAACTGCGACGTGCTGCTGGCCGTGGGCGCGCGCTTCGACGACCGCGTGATCGGCAACCCCAAGCACTTCGCGCAGAACGAACGCAAGATCATCCACGTCGACATCGACCCGTCGAGCATTTCCAAGCGCGTGAAGGTCGACATCCCGATCGTCGGCGACGTGAAGGACGTGCTCACCGAGCTGATCTCGATGATCCGCGAGAGCACCACCAAGCCCGACGCCGGCGCGCTGGCCGACTGGTGGAAGACCATCGAAGCCTGGCGCTCGCGCGACTGCCTCAAGTACGACCGCGGCAACAAGGACGTGATCAAGCCGCAGTACGTGGTCGAGACCCTCTGGAACATGACCAAGGACGCCGACGCGTACATCACGTCGGACGTGGGCCAGCACCAGATGTGGGCTGCCCAGTACTACCGCTTCGACGAGCCGCGCCGCTGGATCAATTCGGGTGGCCTGGGCACCATGGGCGTGGGCATTCCCTACGCCATGGGCATCAAGCTCGCGAAGCCCGATTCGGAAGTGTTCACCATCACCGGCGAAGGCTCGGTGCAGATGTGCATCCAGGAACTCTCCACCTGCCTGCAATACAACACGCCGATCAAGATCTGCTCGCTCAACAACCGCTACCTGGGCATGGTGCGCCAGTGGCAGGAGATCGAATACTCCGGCCGCTACAGCCACAGCTACATGGACGCACTGCCCAACTTCGTGAAGCTCGCCGAGGCCTATGGCCATGTCGGCATGCTGATCGAGCGTCCACAAGACGTGGAGCCCGCGCTGCGCGAAGCACGTAAGCTCAAGGACCGCACGGTGTTCATGGACTTCCGCACCGACCCCACCGAGAACGTGTTCCCGATGGTGAAGGCCGGCATGGGCATCACCGAGATGCTGATGGGTTCCGAGGATCTCTGATCCGCGGGGCATTTTTCTCTCGCTCAACCTTTACTGACGAATCTATTGCCCGCCAAGCCCGCGCATTACCGTGCGCGGGGGAGGGCGGCGAAAAGAGGAGTCACGCAAACATGAAACACATCATTGCAGTGCTGCTGGAAAACGAGCCGGGTGCTCTTTCCCGCGTGGTGGGCCTGTTCTCGGCCCGTGGCTACAACATCGAATCGCTGACGGTCGCACCCACGGAGGACGCGAGCCTCTCGCGCATGACCATCGTCACGACCGGTTCCGACGACGTGATCGAGCAGATCACCAAGCACCTGAACCGCCTGATCGAAGTCGTGAAGGTCGTCGACCTGACCGAAGGCGCCTACACCGAGCGCGAGCTCATGATGGTGAAGGTGCGCGCGGTCGGTAAGGAGCGCGAGGAAATGATGCGCATGGCCGAAATTTTTCGCGGCCGCATCATCGACGTGACCGACAAGAGCTACACCATCGAACTCACTGGCGACCATGGCAAGAACGACGCTTTTCTGGAAGCGATCGAACGTAGCGCTATCCTCGAGACTGTCCGTACCGGTGCCAGCGGCATCGGCCGCGGCGAGCGCATTCTGCGCGTGTAGGAGGGTGAAGGCGCCCTCAGTTCATTCGTTCATCCACACATGAGGCAAAAGTGATGCGAGGTCTGCTCGGTTTCGACAGGATGGTGACTCCCGCGATCGTCCGGGTGCTCTACTTTCTCGGCCTGCTGGGCGTGATTGTCCTTGCGGGGGCGGCGCTCTACCAGCGCCAGTACCTGCCGGCCTTCACGTTCCTGATCTTCGGTGCCATCGGTGTTCGCATCTACAGCGAACTGCTCATCGTGCTGTTCCGCATCCACGACAGCCTCGTGTCCATCAACCAGCAAATGAAGGACCGGAATTCCTCCGGCCTCTGAGTGAAATTCACCCGCTCTGCGGGTGCTTGAGATTTTTTAGGAGAAATACATGAAGGTTTACTACGACAAAGACGCGGACCTGAGCCTCATCAAGGGCAAGACGGTGGCAATCATCGGTTACGGCTCGCAAGGCCATGCGCACGCGCAGAACCTGAACGACAGCGGCGTCAAGGTCGTGGTCGGCCTGCGCAAGGGCGGTGCTTCGTGGGACAAGGTCGGCAAGGCCGGCCTGCAGGTCGCCGAAGTCGCCGACGCCGTGAAGGCGGCCGACGTGGTCATGATCCTGTTGCCTGACGAGCAGATCGCCAACGTCTACAAGAACGACGTGGCCCCGCACATCAAGGAAGGCGCTTCGCTCGTCTTCGCGCACGGCTTCAACGTGCACTACGGCTTCGTTCAGCCGCGCGCCGACCTCGACGTGTGGATGGTGGCTCCCAAGGCCCCCGGCCACACGGTGCGCAGCACCTACACCCAAGGCGGCGGCGTGCCCCACCTCGTGGCCGTGCACCAGGACAAGACCGGCAAGGCGCGTGACCTCGCGCTGAGCTACGCCACCGCCAACGGTGGCGGCAAGGCCGGCATCATCGAGACCAACTTCCGCGAAGAAACCGAGACCGACCTGTTCGGCGAACAAGCGGTTCTGTGCGGCGGTACGGTCGAGCTGATCAAGGCCGGCTTCGAAACGCTGGTGGAAGCCGGCTACGCGCCCGAAATGGCCTACTTCGAATGCCTGCACGAACTCAAGCTGATCGTCGACCTGATCTATGAAGGCGGCATCGCCAACATGAACTACTCGATCTCGAACAACGCCGAATACGGCGAGTACGTCACGGGCCCGCGCATCGTGACCGACGAGACCAAGAAGGTCATGAAGCAAGTGCTGCGCGACATCCAGACCGGCGAATACGCCAAGAGCTTCGTGCTCGAGGCCGCTGCCGGCCAGCCTGCGCTGATCAGCCGCCGCCGCCTGAATGCAGAGCACCAGATCGAAGTCGTCGGCGAAAAGCTGCGCGCGATGATGCCCTGGATCAAGAAGAACAAGCTGGTCGATCAGACCCGCAACTGATCTTCCCGGCGAGAGGGTGCTTTCGGCACCCGTTTCCCAAGGGCCACCCGTCGCGGTGGCCCTTTTGTTTGCAGGGGCCGAAGAGGTCCCCTGAACTACACTGCAAGCCATGCGACTCACAGACATAGATGCTATCGAATGGATAGCTGACCGCGCAGCGCCCGCGAGCGATGGAGGCCATTCCAATGCATGACGATACGATTCCCGACGACGTGCAGCCGCGCAAGCGCCGCAAGGGCATCTACGTCCTGCCGAACCTGTTCACGCTCGCGGCGTTGTTCGGCGGTTTCTACTCGGTCGTGATGGCCATGAATGCGCGATTCGACCTCGCGGCGCTCGGTGTGTTCGCCGCGATGATTCTCGACAGCCTGGACGGGCGCGTGGCCCGCATGACCAACACGCAGAGCGCGTTCGGCGAGCAGATGGATTCGCTGTCCGACATGGTGTCGTTTGGCGCCGCGCCGGCGCTCATCGCCTACGAGTGGTCGCTCAAGGGCCTGGGCCGCTGGGGCTGGATCGCCGCCTTCGTGTATTGCGCCTGCGCGGCGCTGCGGCTCGCGCGCTTCAACGTGAACACCGGCGTGGTCGACAAGCGCTGGTTCCAGGGGCTGCCGTCGCCCGCGGCTGCTGCACTGGTGGCAGGCTTCATCTGGCTCGTGGACGAATGGGGCAAGCGCGGCGGGGAGGTGCTGTATCTCTCGTGGACGCAGATCACCTGGGTCACCTTTGCCTTCACGCTGTATGCGGGCCTCACGATGGTCACCAATGCGCCGTTCTACAGCTTCAAGGACATCCAGATGAAGAAGAGCGTGCCCTTTGCCGCAATCGTGCTCATAGCGCTCGGGATCGCGGTCATCAACATCCATCCGCCCACCGTGCTGTTCGGCCTTTTCGTCATGTACGGCCTGAGTGGCTACGTGGTCTATGCGTGGCGCAAGGCCAAGGGGCAGCCGGCGAGCGTGATCAGCACCTCGACCGAAGAGCCGGACGAACGGGGCTTGCATAACTGACGGCGGCTTGTGCTACATTCACAGCCCTCATGACCAAGATTTCGCTGCTGGCCCTACTAGCCCTCCCTCACGGGCGGAGACGGTAGCGCGCGCGCAAATCCCTCACCACGGCCCGTTCGCACCAGCAACGGGCCGTTTGTTTTTGGGGTTGCTGGTTGATTACCAACCATCTCAGAGAAATCGACATGCTCAAGCAACCTCAAAGCAAATACCGCGCATTCGCCCCGATCGGCCTCAAGGACCGCACCTGGCCCGATGCCGTGCTGACCAAGGCGCCGATCTGGCTGTCGACCGACCTGCGTGATGGCAACCAGGCGCTGGTCGAGCCCATGGACATCGCGCGCAAGATGCGCATGTTCGAAACCCTCGTGGCCATCGGCTTCAAGGAAATCGAAGTCGGCTTTCCCTCTGCCTCGCAGGTCGAATTCGACTTCGTGCGCAAGCTCATCGAGGAAGACCGCATTCCCGACGACGTGACGATCCAGGTGCTGACGCAGGCGCGCGACCATCTCATCGAACGCACCTTCGAATCGCTGCAGGGCGCACCGCGCGCCATCGTGCACCTCTACAACGCCGTGGCGCCCGTGATGCGCCGCGTGGTGCTCGGCATGGACGAAGACCAGATCGTCGAGCTGGCCAGCAGCCATGCCCGCATGTTCAACGAGTTCGCCGCCAGGCAGCCGAACACGCAGTGGACCTTCCAGTACTCGCCCGAGATGTTCTCCGGCACCGACGTGATGTTCTCGAAGCGCGTGGTCGATGCGGTAACCGAGGTCTGGGCCCCGACGCCGCAGCGCAAATGCATCGTGAACCTGCCCACGACGGTGGAGCATTCAACGCCGAACATCTTCGCCGACATGATCGAGTGGATGCACCGCAACCTTGCGCGCCGCGATTCGATCGTGCTGTGCGTGCATCCGCACAACGACCGCGGCACCGGCACCGCGGCCGGCGAACTGGCCTTGATGGCCGGCGCCGAGCGCATTGAGGGCTGTCTGTTCGGCAATGGCGAGCGCACCGGCAACCTTGATCTCGTGAACGTCGCGCTCAACCTCTACACACAAGGCGTTTCGCCCGAGCTCGATTTTTCGAATATCGACGAGATCCGTACCACCGTCGAGCACTGCAACCAGATTCCCGTGCACCCGCGCCATCCGTATGTGGGCGACCTCGTCTACACCTCGTTCTCGGGCTCGCATCAGGACGCGATCAAGAAGGCCTTCGCCGCGCGCAGGGAAGGCGACATCTGGGACATGCCTTATCTCCCCATCGACCCGAAGGATGTGGGCCGCAGCTATGAAGCCGTGATCCGCGTCAACAGCCAGTCCGGCAAGGGGGGCATGGCCTACCTGCTCGAGAGCGAATATGGCCTCGAGATGCCGCGCCGCCTGCAGATGGAATTCATGCAGACCGTGCAACGCGTGATGGACGTTGCCGGCAAGGAGCTCACCGCCGCCGACCTCTGGCAGTTGTTCGTGCGCGAGTACGGCATCGAGACCGCTCAGGCACTGCAGCACCGCGTGATCGAGGAAGAAGGCGAGGGCGCCAGCGCCTCCGTGGTCCTGCGCGGCGACCTGTCGTGGAACGGTGAAACCCATGCCATCGAAGGCCGCGGCAACGGCCCCATCGACGCCTTCACGCAAGCACTGAGCCAGGCCACCGGCCATACGGTACGCGTGATGGACTACCACCAGCATGCCATCGGCGCCGGCGCCGATGCGAAGTCCGTGGCTTACCTCGAACTGCGCGTCGACGAAAGCCGCACGCTGTTCGGCGTGGGCATCGACGCGAACGTGATCACGGCGTCGCTGAAGGCAATTGTCTCGGGCGTGCAGCGTGCTCGTGCCTTGGGCGCACACGGCGCACAATCGGTGGTTGAAGCCGCCTGACGCTGCCGACGCGCAAGGTGGGAACGAACACAGGAGATCCACGATGACCGACCAACTCATTATTTTCGACACCACCCTGCGCGACGGGGAGCAGTCGCCCGGCGCCTCGATGACGCGCGATGAAAAGATGCGCATCGCCAAGCTGCTGGAGCGGCTGAAGGTCGACGTCATCGAAGCCGGCTTTCCCGCCAGCTCGAACGGCGACTTCGAGGCCGTAAAGGCGATTGCCAATGCGATCAAGGACTCGACGGTGTGCGGCCTTTCGCGCGCCAACGACCGCGACATTGCGCGCGCGGCCGAGGCCCTCAAGGGCGCGGCCCGCGGGCGCATCCACACCTTCATCGCGACCTCGCCGCTTCACATGGAGAAGAAGCTGCGCATGTCGCCCGACGAAGTGCACGAGCAGGCCAAGCTGGCCGTGCGTTTCGCGCGCAACCAGCTGGCGGACGTGGAGTTCAGCCCCGAAGACGGCTATCGCAGCGACCCGGACTTCCTGTGCCGGGTGCTCGAAACCGTGATCAACGAAGGTGCCACCACCATCAACGTGCCGGACACTGTCGGCTACGCCGTTCCCGAGCTCTACGGCAACTTCATCAAGATGCTGCGCGAGCGCATTCCCAACAGCGACAAGGCGATCTGGTCGGTGCACTGCCACAACGACCTCGGCATGGCCGTGGCGAATTCGCTGGCGGGCGTGAAGATCGGCGGCGCGCGCCAGGTGGAATGCACCATCAACGGGCTGGGCGAGCGCGCGGGCAACTGCTCGCTCGAGGAAGTGGTCATGGCGGTGAAGACCCGCAAGGATTATTTCGGGCTCGACCTGCGCATCGACACGCAGCACATCGTGGCCGCGAGCCGCATGGTCAGCCAGACCACCGGCTTCGTGGTGCAGCCCAACAAGGCGGTGGTGGGGGCCAACGCCTTCGCGCACGCCTCGGGCATTCACCAGGACGGCGTGCTCAAGGCGCGCGACACCTACGAGATCATGCGCGCGGAGGACGTGGGATGGGCGGCCAACAAGATCGTGCTTGGCAAGCTCAGCGGCCGCAATGCCTTCAAGCAGCGACTGCAGGAGCTGGGCGTGGCCATGGAAAGCGAGGGCGACATCAATGCCGCGTTCCTCCGGTTCAAGGAGCTGGCCGACCGTAAGTCGGAAATTTTCGACGAGGACATCCTAGCGCTCGTCAGCGCGGAAGAGGTGTCGAACGTTGGTGAGCAGTTTGCTTTCGTTTCTCTCTCCCAGCACAGCGAAACCGGCGAGCGCCCCCAGGCGAAGGTCGTGTTCACCGTCCAGGGCAAGGAAGTCACCGGCGAATCCGACGGGAATGGCCCGGTTGATGCTTCCCTGAAAGCCATCGAGTCGCACGTCAAGAGCGGCGCCGAAATGGTTCTTTACTCTGTCAATGCCATCAGTGGCTCGACGGAAAGCCAAGGGGAGGTTACAGTTCGGTTACAAAACGCAGGGCGGGTGGTCAACGGTGTGGGTGCAGACCCGGACATCGTGGTCGCTTCGGCAAAGGCTTATTTGAGCGCGCTCAACAAGTTACAGAGCCAAGCTGAGAGAGTTGCAGCACAGGGTTAGGTTTTAGGCGATCCTTGATTTTCGATTGAAGAAGAGGACGCAAGTAACTGATATTGCGTGCCTTTTTTGATTTCGATACACTGCGGTCCTCGTTTGTCGCCGCTGGAGATTTATAAATGTCTGAAGCCCGTCTCCGCCGAGTTTCCAGCCAGCGGTTTCTACCCGCACTCAAAATGCTCGCCGTTGCGCTGTGCGCCGCGGCGTTTTTGCTGCCTGGCGCCCAGGCCGCGAAGAAAGAAAAGCCTGTCGCCAAAGCCACCGTTGCCAAGAAGGCGAAGGGGCCGGTGCCGGTCGAGGTCAAGCGCAGCGCATCGTCCAAGACGGCGCGTGCCGGACGGGCCGAGAACAACGAAAAAGCGGACAAGGTGGTTCGTGGCGGCCGCAATGTCGTGGCCACCATCCGCAAGAGGAACGGCAAGACTGTAGTGGCCGTGCAGCGCCGCTCGGTGGTTCGTGTCACAGAGGCGCCGCGCCAATCTTTCGGCCAGATGGCTGGCCTGCATGGCACCGAGGACGTGCTCGACCTGAAGTCGAGCGTTGCGCTGGTCGTCGACCAGGACACGCACGAAGTGCTGTTCAGCAAGAACGACCATGCCGTGCTGCCGATTGCATCGCTCACCAAGCTCATGACCGGCCTGCTCATCAGCGAGGCCCATCTGCCGAACGACGAACTCATCACCATCACGCAGGACGACGTCGACACCGAAAAGCGCAGCAGTTCGCGCCTGACGGTCGGCACCACGCTCTCGCGCGGCGAACTGCTCCACCTGGCGCTGATGTCGAGCGAAAACCGCGCCGCGCACGCGCTGGGCCGCACCTACCCGGGTGGCCTGACGACCTTCGTGAGCATCATGAATGCCAAGGCCAAGATGCTCGGCATGAAGGACACGAGCTACGTGGAGCCCACCGGCCTGTCGAGCCGCAACCAGTCGAGCGCGCAAGACCTGGCGCTGCTGGTCAATGCTGCCTACTCCGATGCCACGGTGCGTTCCCTGTCCACTTCGCCTGAGTACCAGGTCGAGGTCGGCAACCGCGTGCTGCAGTTCAACACGACCAACCGCCTCGTGAAGAGCCCCGATTGGGAAATCGGCGTGCAGAAGACCGGCTACATCTCCGAAGCCGGCCAGTGCCTCGTGATGCAGGCCCGGGTGGCCGGGCGCAAGCTGATCATGGTGTTCCTGGATTCGGCCGGCAAGTTCAGCCGCATCGCCGACGCCGAGCGGGTTCGCCGCTGGGTGGAGGCCACCCATGCCAACGGTACGCCAGCCGCTTCTTCGCGCAATACCAGCTACCAGGTGGCCGGCTGATCGATTCGCAACAGTCCGTCAGACCGCAATGAAAACAGGCCCTTCGCAGGGCCTGTTTGCTTTTGAGGCCGGCCTTCTTCTTTGGGTCAGCCTGCCGGCGGGGTGCTGCTGCTCGTGGGCGACGGCGTGACGGCCATTCCGTCCTTGAAGCCCAGCGCGCCCGAGATTTCATTGGCCGTGGCCTGAAGCTTGGGCAGCCAGCCTTCGTCCAGCCGGTCGGCCGGCGCCGAGATCGACAGGCCCGCCACCAGCTTGCCCTGATCGTCGTAGATGCCGGCAGCCATGCAGCGCACGCCCAGTTCCAGTTCCTCGTTGTCGCGGGCGATGCCGTACTGGCGCGCCTTCGACAGCTCACGCTCCAGCGCCGGCAACTGGGTGATGCTGTTGCGCGTGTGGCCCGCCAGGCCCGTGCGCGTGGCATAGCTGCGCACCCGCTGCGGATCGTCCGCCGCCAGGAACAGCTTGCCCGTCGAGGTCAGGTGCAGGGCGGCCCGTCCGCCGATGGCCCGGACCACCTGCATGCCCGAGCGCTCGCTGTAGGAGCGCTCGATGTACACGATTTCGTCGCCCTGGCGCATGCTGAGGTTGACGGGCTGCTGCGTCAGCTTGTGCAACTCGCGCATCGGGCCGAGTGCTGCATCGCGCACGTTGAGCCGGCCCTTCACCAGGTTGCCCAGCTCCAGCAGGCGCATGCCCAGCCGGTAGCTTCCGGCTTCGGGCCGGTCGACGAAGCGGCCGACCGCCAGGTCGTTGAGGATACGGTGCGTGGTCGAGGGATGAAGCCCGGTCTTTTCGCTGATTTCCTTCAGCGAAATCGCCTCCTCGCGGGATGCCAGGACATCGATCAGCGCGAACATGCGCTCGATCACCTGGATCACGGGAACGGCGGGAATGTCGGATTGGTTTTTTCTCATGGCGCTCTGCGGTGATGACCGGGCGCCATTTTACCTTGTGAAATCGCCCGGCGCCTGCCAGTGTCCATCCACCAATACTTCGTGCGGGGAGAAACGCGCCTTGTAGCTCATTTTCGGGCTGTGTTCGATCCAGTACCCGAGGTAGACGTGCGGCAGCCCCAGCTTGCGGGCCTGCTCGATCTGCCAGAGCACGCTGTAGGTGCCGTAGCCGGTGGAGATTGCCCCCACGCTCGACCCTTCGTGTTCTCGCTGCCCCCCCTGGGGGCCGTCCGCTTGCTCGAGACGGCCCGGCGCGGCGCGGGTATCGGGCTCGTAGAAGGTGTAGACGGCCGAGATGCCGTCGTTCAGCACGTCGAGGATGGACACCATCCTGAGCGCGCCCGCACTGCCGTCGGGCAGCGTTTCGCGGAACTCCACCAGCCGGGAGTTCACACGGCTCTGCAGCAGGAACTGGGTGTACTGGTCGATGCTGTCGTGGTCCATGCCGCCGCCCGCGTGGCGGCCGGTCTGGTAGCGCAGATAGAGCTGGTAGTGCTCGGGCATGAAGCACAGCTTGAGCACGCGCGCCTGCAGGCCGGCATGCTGTTTGAGCGCGCGGCGCTGGCTGCGCGTGGGCCGGAAACTGTTGGCCAGCACCCGCAGCGGAATGCATGCCCGGCAGCCGTCGCAATAGGGGCGGTAGGTGAACATGCCGCTGCGCCGGAAGCCGCTGAGCACCAGGTCTGAATAGGCGTCGTTGTGGATCAGGTGGCTGGGCGTGGCCACCTGCGAGCGGGCCTGCCGGTCCGGCAGATAGCTGCAGGGGTAGGGCGCCGTTGCGTAGAACTGCAGCGTGTGAAGCGGAAGGTCCTTGAGGTGCGTCACGTCGGTGAAAGAGGTCGCGCGGAAAGGAGTTCGGACCAGTATACGGGGTCGAATCGCCAGCGTGGGCCCTCCTGTTGCCGTACCCGCGCCACGTGTGCGACGAAGCGTTTGCGCGCCATCTCGTGGGCGCCGAGGCTCGCGAGATGGGAGGTGTTCTGCTGGCAGTCGATCATCTGGACGCCGGCATGCCGGCACAGCGCCACGAGCGCGGCCAGTGCGATCTTCGAGGCGTCCGGCCGGCGGGTGAACATCGACTCGCCGAACACCGCGCGGCCCAGGGCTACGCAGTAGAGTCCGCCCGCGAGCTTGCCGTCGATCCAGGTCTCGACGCTGTGGGCATGGCCGGCGTCG
Source organism: Variovorax sp. 10L421 (assembly GCF_056395365.1). Classification (NCBI taxonomy): domain Bacteria; kingdom Pseudomonadati; phylum Pseudomonadota; class Betaproteobacteria; order Burkholderiales; family Comamonadaceae; genus Variovorax; species Variovorax sp. 10L421. Next base: position 10,447 of record NZ_JBFTJJ010000013.1, on the reverse strand, counting down.
TGCAAATCCGTATAGGCCCTGACCATGTCCGGCACGATCCATGTGCCCGACTGGCCGACGCGCGGCGAGGCCGAACAGGCCTTGATGACGGCCGCGAAGTCATGGTCGATGCGCACCTCGCATCCAGGTGTCTCCATGAAGCGCAACAGCGTCTTGCGCAGCGACCGGTGCAGCTTGAACTCCGCCACCTGCAGCACCATGCGGGGGTCCGGGCTCCACCACAGAATCGGCTGGTCTTCGCTGAACCAGGGGAAGACGCAGTTGCCATAGGCCTGCATCAAAGTATCGACATCGAGCGCCCCACCGGCCGCCAGCAGCCCGGGGACGGGGTCGGCCACGCCCCAGGCAGAGGCGGGGTCGGGCAGGGCGTCTCCGGGTTCGAGCCAAGGCAGTTGTCGCATGGGCATAGGTATACACGGCTTCGCGAAACCGAATCCAGCCGGGTGAAAATCGCACACCGCTGACGCGCCACAAGGTTCGGCCCTCACGCTGCGGCACCACAAAACCCGCCGAAAACCCTATAGTCCACAGCTTGCAATCGCAGCTTCCACAAGCAGATCAGGCAGGCCCGCGCACACGCCGGGGATGAGCACAAGAGGACCATGTTGACCACTGAACCCAATCCCACGCGCTTCGGCAGCGGCCAGGCGGTGCGCCGCCTCGAGGACGAAAGCCTGCTGTCAGGCGCCGGACGCTACACCGACGACGTCACGCTTCCCGAGCAGGCGCATCTCGTCTTCCTGCGATCCTCCTATCCGCACGCGCGTATTCTCTCCATCGACACCAGCGCCGCCGCCGCCATGCCCGGCGTGCTGCGCGTGATTACCGGTGCCGAGATGGCCGAGGCCGGCGTCAAGCCCCTGCCGGGCGCCGCGGGCTTCAAGCGGGCGGACGGCAGCGACAGCGCCAGCCCGCCGCGCTATGCCATCGCGCACGAGCGCGCACGCTTCGTCGGCGAAGTCGTGGCCGCCGTGGTGGCCGATACGGTGCAGCAGGCCCGCGATGCCGCCGAGGCCATCATGGTGGACTACGAAGACCTGCCCATGGTGGTCGACCTTGAGAGTGCCATCGCCAGCGATGCACCGCTGTTGTGCGAAGAAGCGTCGGGCAACATCGCCGCCGAAATGCGCCACGGCAGCAGCGAGGCCGCGACCGCGGCCTTCGCCAAGGCCGCCCATGTGGTGGCGCTCGACGTGCACAACCAGCGTGTGGTCGCCCTGACGATCGAGCCGCGTTCCGTGCTGGCGGCGCGCGACCCCGAAACCGGCCGCCTCACGATCCGCATGAGCACGCAGATGCCCTCCGGCGTACGCGATTCCGTCTGTGCCGCCATCGGCCTTCCAAAGGAAAAGGTGCGCGTGGTGGTTGGCGACGTCGGTGGCGGCTTCGGCATGAAGACCGGTGCCTACCCTGAAGACATTGCGGTCGCCTTCGCCGCACTGCAGGTGGACCGGCCGGTGAAGTGGGTGGCCGAGCGCAGCGAGGAGTTCCTGTCGAGCGCGCACGGGCGCGACATCGAGGCGCGCGCCGAAATGGCGCTCGACGCCGACGGCAAGATCCTGGCCCTGCGCATCAAGACGCTGGCCAACGTAGGCGCCTACGCCACTGGCACCGGTGTCGCGATCCAGCTGTTGATCGGCCCCTGGGTGCAGACCAGCGTCTACGACATCCAGACCATCGACTTCCATTTCAAGGCGGTGCTCACCAACACCGCGCCCACCGGCGCCTATCGCGGAGCAGGGCGCCCCGAGGCCATCTTCACCATCGAGCGGCTGATGGACGAGGCCGCGCGCCAGACCGGTATCGACCGCATCGCGCTGCGCCGCCGCAATTTCATCCGCCCCGAGCAGATGCCGTACCAGAACCCGATGGCGCAGACCTACGACACCGGCAACTTCGAGTCGGTGATGGACCAGGCGCTGACGCTCGCCGACTGGGAGGGCTTCGAGACCCGCGCGGCCAACTCGGCCAGCAAGGGCAGGCACCGCGGCCTGGGCATCGCCACCTTCCTCGAATGGACAGGCGGCAATGTGTTCGAGGAGCGTGTCACGGTCTCGGTGCAGGCCGATGGCGTGATCGAGGTGTTTTCCGCCGTCAACGCCATGGGGCAGGGCATTGCCACTTCGCTTGCGCAACTCGCGGTCGATGCCTTCGGCGTGCCCATCGAGAAGGTGCGCGTGGTGCTCGGCGATACCGACCGCGGCGACGGCTTCGGCAGCGCCGGTTCTCGCTCGCTGTTCACCGGCGGCTCGGCCGTGCGCGTCGGTGCCGAGCGCACCATCGACAAGGCGCGCGAACTCGCCGCGCAGGAGTTCGAGGCCTCCATCGACGACATCGTCTACAGCCGCGGCGTCTTCAACGTGGCCGGCACCGACCTCGAACTCGACCTCTTTGCGCTTGCCGCCAAGCAGCCCGAGCGCGAGATCTTCGTCGACTCCACCAGCACCGTGGCCGGCCCGACCTGGCCCAACGGCTGCCACATCTGCGAGATCGAGATCGATCCGCCCACCGGCGAGATCAGCGTGGTGGCCTACAGCTCGGTCAACGACGTGGGCCGGGTCATCAATCCGATGATCGTGCGCGGCCAACTCGAGGGCGGCGCGGTGCAGGGTATCGGGCAGGCGCTGTACGAGCAGGTGGTGTACGACAACGAAACCGGCCAGCCCGTCACCGGCAGCCTGATGGACTACGCGGCCCCGCGCGCCGACATCGTCGACACGATGTTCCAGATGGAGATGGACGAATCGACGCCGTGCAAGAACAACCCGCTGGGCGTGAAGGGCGTGGGCGAGCTCGGCACCATCGGCGCCACGCCGGCCATCGTCAATGCGGTGGCCGATGCCTTTGCACGCAATGGCCTCGCCACGCGCGCGCCGCGCCTGCACATGCCGCTGAGCCCGGCGCGCGTGTGGCAGGCCATGCAGACCATCGACTGAGCATTGCGGTGCGGTGGACCTGAAAGGCGCAAGCCATGCTCGTAACCACCGAACTGCAGACCGACCCGATCCGCGTCGCCAGCTACCGCTGCGACGCGGGGCCCGATGCGCAGCCCTTCGCCGAACTGCATGAAGGCTATTCGGTCTCGTATGTGCGCAAGGGCAGCTTCGGCTACCGCACGCGCGGCCAAGCCTACGAACTGGTCGCCGGATCGGTGCTGGTCGGTTGCCCGGGCGACGAGTACGTCTGCACGCACGACCACCATGTCTGCGGCGACGAGTGCCTGGCCTTCCACCTGTCGCCGGGCTTTGTCGACCTGATCGGCGGCGACCGGAAGACCTGGCGCACCGGCGGCTTGCCACCCCTGGCCGAACTCGTGGTGATCGGCGAACTCGCGCAGGCCGCGGCCGATGGGCACAGCGACGTGGGCCTGGACGAACTCGGCATGTGGTTCGCGAGCCGCTTCGTCGAAGTCGTGTCCGACCGAGCCAAGTCCGGCTCCGCGTCCACGGCCGTACCGCGCGACCGCCGCCGCGCGGTCGATGCCGCGATGTGGATCGACGCGCATTCGCAGCACGACATCGGCCTCGATGGCGCCGCCGCCGAAACCGGCTTGAGTTCGTTCCACTTCCTGCGGCTCTTCTCTCAGGTACTGGGCGTCACACCGCACCAGTACCTCGTGCGCTCGCGCCTGCGGCATGCCGCGCGCCTGCTGGCCGACGACGACAGCCGGCCCGTGACCGAGGTGGCGCTCGACGTGGGCTTTGCCGACCTCAGCAACTTCGTGCGCACCTTCCGCCGCGCTGCCGGCGTGTCGCCGGGGGGCTTTCGCAAGGCGGCCCGGGGCGACCGCAGGATTTTCCAAGACCGCATCGCCGCGCTCCTCGATGATGACCGCCTGATCAACCCCTGAAGCGAGGTTTGCCATGGCCACGGTCTACAAGGAATTCATCGTCGAGGCGGATGCGGCCCGGGTATGGGATGCGCTGCGCGACTTCAAGGCGGTGCACACGCGGCTGGCACCGGGTTTTCTCACCGGCTGCACGATCGACGCCGAAGGCGCCCGCATCCTCACTTTCGCCAACGGCCTTGTCGCGCGCGAAATGCTGGTCGGCATCGACGACGCCCATCGGCGGCTGGCCTACACCGTCACCGGCGGGCAGGCCGCCCATCACCATGCTTCCGCGCAGGTTTTCACCGAGGGAGAAGGCCGTTCTCGCTTCGTCTGGATCACCGACGTGCTGCCCGACGCCATCGCGGCCTACATCGAGCCGATGATGGCGCAGGGTGGGATGGCCATGAAGGCCGCGCTCGAGGGCCGCTCCGCTTCGGCAGCCGCCTAGAAGTCTTCGAGCGGCAGGCCGACGTAGTTCTCCGCCAGCGAGGTAGAGGCGGCGGTCGAGTGCACGAGGTAGTCGAGTTCGGCCTCCTGGATCTTCTGGCCGAAGGCGCCCGTCTCCGGAAAGCGATGCATCAGCGAGGTGAACCACCACGAGAAGCGCTCGGCCTTCCAGACGCGACGCAGGCACAGGTCCGAGTAGCGATCCAGTGCCGAGGCCGACTTCTCTGCGTAGAAGATCTCGAACGCGCGCGACAGGTAACCCACGTCGGCAGTCGCCAGGTTCAGCCCCTTGGCACCGGTAGGCGGCACGATGTGCGCTGCATCGCCCGCGAGGAACAGCGAACCGAAGCGCATCGGCTCGGCGACGAAGCTGCGCAAGGGCGCAATGCTTTTCTCGAGCGAAGGCCCCGTCACCAAATGCGCGCGAGCTTCGGGATCGAGGCGCGCGCGCAGTTCGTTCCAGAAGGCTTCGTCGCTCCAGTTTTCCACGCGCTCTTCGGTCGGCACCTGCACGTAGTAGCGGCTGCGCGTGGCGCTGCGCATGCTGCACAGCGCGAAGCCGCGTTCGGTGTTGGCATAGATCAGTTCGTGCGACACCGGCGGCACGTCGGCCAGCACGCCGAGCCAGCCGAAGGGATAGATCTTCTCGTAGGTCTGGATCGCATCCGCCGGCACGCTCGCGCGGCTCACGCCGTGGTAGCCGTCGCAACCGGCGATGAAGTCGCATTCGATCTCGTGCGTCCGGCCGTCCTTCTCGTAGCGCACGCGCGGCTTGCCCGAATCGAAGTCGTGCAGGCTCACGTTCGCGGCGCTGTAGATCGTCGTGAGGCCTTCCGCGGTGCGCGCTTCCATCAGGTCGCGCGTCACCTCGGTCTGGCCGTACACCGTCACCTGCTTGCCACCCGTGAGGCTGTGCATGTCGATGCGGTGGCGCGCGCCCTTGAACAGCAGTTCGATGCCTTCGTGCGGGAGCCCCTCGGTCTTGGCACGGCTGTCGACACCCGCGCGGGCCAGCAGGTCCATCGTGACCTGCTCTAGCACGCCGGCGCGGATGCGGCCCAGCACGTAGTCGCCGCTCTGGCGCTCGACGATGATGTTGTCGATACCTGCCTTGTGCAGGAGCTGCCCGAGCAGTAGGCCGGCTGGGCCGGCGCCGATGATCGCGACTTGTGTGCGCATGTTCGTGTCTCCGAGAGGGTTTCGTGGAGCGTAGGGCGCACTCGGCGGTCTGTGGGGACGCTGCGCGAGGCTCTGTGCGATCATGCGAATGCGTGCGCGATGATCGCGCAACAACTCGACCACAGACGACGAATGACCATCGCCAGAGCCGACTTCATCGAGGGCATCGCCAAGGGAATGGCGGTGCTCGAAAGCTTCGACACCGAACGCCAGCGCCTCAATGCCACGCTGGCCGCCGAGCGCGCCGGCCTCACGCGTGCCGCGGCCCGCCGGCACCTGCTGACGCTGGCCCACCTGGGCTACCTGGAAACCGATGGCAGCTATTTCTGGATGGCGCCGAAGGTGCTGCGCTTCTCGGGCAGCTACCTCGCTTCGTCGCGGCTGCCACGCGCGCTGCAGCCCACGCTGAACCGGCTGGCGGCGCAGACCGGGGAGTCCTTCTCGGCCGTGGTGCTCGACGGCGAAGAGGCGGTCATCGTTGCGCGCAGCGGCAGCTACGGCACGCCGACGCGCGTGCTGGCCTACGGCCTGCACCTCGGTGCGCGGCTGCCTGCGCATGCCACCTCCACCGGCCGCGTCCTGCTGGCGGCGATGGCGCCGACCCAGTTCACGCAGTGGCTCAAGGGCCGCCACCTGGCACGGCTCACGCCCCACACCGTGACGCAGGCGCGGGGCCTGCGGCAGCTGGTGGCGCAGGTGCGCAAGAACGACTATTGCTTTGCCAGCGAAGAGCACGAACTCGGCGTGCAGGCGCTGGCGGTGCCGCTGCGCGACATGCAGGGCCACACAGTGGCCGCGCTCAACGTGGTGCTGTCCGGCACCCGCTACCAGGAAGAGACGCTGCAGCGCGAGATGCTGCCGCTGCTGTTCGAGGCGGCGCGCGAAGTCCGCTCGCTCCTCTGATCTGAACTTTCGGCGCCGCCGCGGCCTCGAATCCCGAGAACGGACACACCCATGCGACTCCTCCTCCTCGAAGACGACGTGATGATTGGCGAAGCCGTGCTCGACCTGCTGCGCGCAGAGCAGTACGCGGTGGACTGGGTGAAAGACGGCGAGGCCGCCGAGTCGGCCCTGCGCACCCAGCAATACGACCTCGTGATGCTCGACCTCGGCGTGCCGCGCCGCGACGGCCTCGAGGTGCTGCGCAACCTGCGCACGCGCAAGCAGCGCATGCCCGTGCTGATCGCCACCGCGCGCGACTCGGTGCAGCAGCGCATCGAAGGCCTGGATGCTGGCGCCGACGACTACGTGCTCAAGCCCTACGACCTCGACGAGCTGCTGGCTCGCATCCGCGCCTTGCTGCGCCGCGCGGCCGGGCGCGCCGAGCCGGTGTACGAGCACATGGGCGTGAGCATCAATCCCGCGACGCGGGAGGTGACGGTGGCGGGCCAGCCGGTGGTTTTGTCTGCGCGCGAGTGGGCGGTGCTGGAGCCCTTGCTGGCGCGGCCCGGCATGGTCCTGTCGCGCGCCCAGCTCGAGGAAAAGCTCTATAGCTGGAAGGACGAGATCAGCAGCAACGCGGTCGAGGTCTACGTGCACGGCCTGCGCAAGAAGCTCGGTGCCGAACTCATCCGCAATGTGCGCGGCGTTGGCTACATGGTGCCGAAGCTGTGACTCGCCCCCAGGCTTCGCGCATTTCGTGTCGCTTCGCCTACCCCCTGCCGGGGGCGACGCCTGCGGCCCGGCTGAGCCGGTTCCATGTCGTCCCACGAACGGAGTGCGCATGAAGAAGGTTTGGAGCTCATTGACCGGCTCGCTGCGCGCACGGCTGCTTTGGTTCCTGCTGGTGGCGATCGTGCTCGCCGCGGGGGCGCAAGCGCTCGTCGCCTACCGCACGGTGCTGGCCGAGGCCGACGACATCTTCGATTACCACATGCAGCAGATGGCCCTCTCGCTGCGCGCCGGCCTGCCGCCGAGCGCGGCGGTGGGCGGCATCGGCACCGGTGAACAGAACTTCGATTTCGTCGTGCAGGTGTGGACCGCCGACGGTGTGCGCATCTTCGAGTCCGCCGAGGAGGCCGCACTGCCGCAGCTCGCGGTGCTGGGCTTCGCCGACGTGCATGCGCGCGGCACCACCTACCGCGTGTTCTCGATGCAGACGCGCGGACTGGTGATCCAGGTGGCGCAGGACATGGCGGCGCGGCGCCACATGGCCGGCACGCTGGCCCTGCGCACCATCGCACCGGTCGCGCTGATGGCGCCGCTGCTGATGCTGGTCGTCTGGTGGGTGGTGAGCCGTTCGCTCGCGCCGGTGGCGCGCGTGCGCAAGCAGGTGGCGTCGCGGCAGGCCGACGACCTGTCGCCGGTGAGCGAGGAGGGGTTGCCCGAGGAGGTGCGCCCGCTGGTGCAGGAGTTGAACCTGCTGTTCGACCGCGTGCGCCACGCCTTCGATGCGCAGAAGCACTTCGTCGCCGATGCCGCGCATGAGTTGCGCTCGCCCCTGGCCGCGCTGAAGCTGCAGGTGCAGGGCCTGCAGCGCGCGCCCGACGGTGCGTCGCGCGACCTGGCCGTGAACCGCCTGGTGGCGGGCATCGATCGCGCGACACGGCTGGTCGAGCAGATGCTCGCGCTGGCGCGGCACGAGGCCAGCATGGCGGCCGGCGCGAAGCCGGAGCCGGTCGACCTGTCCGAGGTGGCGCGCCTCGCGGTGTCCGACGCGGTGGCGGCGGCCCAGGCGCGCGGCATCGACATCGGCATCGCGCATGCCGATGCGGCCGTGGTCGACGGCCAGCCCGAGGCCTTGCGCATGCTGCTGCGCAACCTGCTCGAGAACGCGATCAAGTACACGCCGCTGGAGGGCCGCGTCGACATCGGCATCGCCCGGCAAGGCGACTCGGTCGAGCTCACCGTGGACGACAGCGGCCCGGGTCTGCCTCCGGCCGAGCGCGAGCGCGTGCTCGACCGTTTCTACCGCTCCGGTGAAACGCAGGCATCCGGCAGCGGCCTCGGACTGGCCATCGTCAAGTCGATTGCCGACCTGCATGGGGCAACGGTGGCACTCGATCAATCTCCGAGCCTGGGCGGCCTGCGGGTACGCGTCGTCTTCGTTCCTTCTCCCAGGGGGAGAGGGCTGGAACCGGGGGATGGACCCGGTTTAAGCGGCGCTTAAGTCGGGGGGGCGACATTCCTTTCATCGCATTGGCGTCCATACGCCCTGAAAGGAACCGACAAATGAACTCCCGTCTGACTTCGCCCCGCGCCCTGGTGATTGCCCTGGCGAGCGCGGGCGTGATCGGTGCCGTCGGTGCCGGTGCCTACACCAGTGCCCGTGCCGTGAGCGCGCCGACCACCAACGCCACCGCCGCGGCGCCCGCGGCCATGGTCACGCTGCCCGACTTCTCGACCATCACCTCGCGCGACGGCCCGGCCGTGGTCAACATCAGCGTGACGGGCACGATGAAGGCGTCCGATGACGAGGCGGCCGAGATGCAGGGCATCGACCCCGAAGACCCGATGTTCCAGTTCTTCCGCCGCTTCCAGGGCCAGATCAACCCGCGCGGCCAGCAGCAACAGCAGCGCGACGTGCCGGTGCGCGCCCAAGGCTCGGGCTTCATCGTCGACCCCAGCGGCATCATCATCACCAACGCCCACGTCGTGAAGGACGCGAAGGAGGTCACCGTCAAGCTGACCGACCGCCGCGAGTTCCGCGCCAAGGTACTCGGTGCCGACGCCAAGACCGACATCGCGGTGCTCAAGATCGATGCGAAGAGCCTGCCCGTGCTCGCGCTGGGCAACACCAAGGACCTGAAGGTCGGCGAATGGGTGCTGGCCATCGGCTCACCCTTCGGCTTCGAGAACACCGTGACGGCCGGCGTGGTGAGCGCCAAGGGCCGCTCGCTGCCTGACGACAGCTACGTGCCCTTCATCCAGACCGACGTGGCCGTGAACCCCGGCAACTCCGGCGGTCCGCTGCTCAACACGCGCGGCGAGGTGGTCGGCATCAACTCGCAGATCTACAGCCGCAGCGGTGGCTACCAGGGCGTGTCGTTCGCGATCCCGATCGATGTGGCGATCCAGGTGAAGGACCAGATCGTCGCGACCGGCAAGGCCACGCACGGCCGGCTCGGTGTGGCGGTGCAGGAAGTGAACCAGGCCTTTGCCGATTCGTTCAAGCTCGACAAGCCCGAAGGCGCGCTGGTCTCCAACATCGAGAAGGGCGGCCCCGGCGACAAGGCGGGCCTGAAGGCGGGCGACGTGATCCGCAAGGTCGATGGCCAGGCCATCGTCTCTTCGGGCGACCTGCCCGCGGTGATCGGCCAGCAAGCGCCGGGCAAGAAGGTCGCGCTCGAAGTGTGGCGCCAGGGCGAACGCAAGGAACTGCAGGCCAAGCTGGGCGATGCGAGCGACAAGCCCGCCAAGGTCGCGAAGGCCGATGCCGACGTGGGACAGGGCAAGCTGGGCCTGGCGCTGCGTCAGCTGCAGCCGCAGGAAAAACGCCAGGCCTCGGTCGAGAACGGTCTTCTGATCGAGGATGTCGGCGGTCCTTCGGCGCAGGCCGGGGTGCAGGCGGGCGACGTGCTGCTGGCCATCAACGGCACGCCGGCGCAGAGCGTGGAGCAGGTGCGCGAGGTGGTGGCGAAGGCGACCAACAAGTCGGTGGCGCTGCTGATCCAGCGCGGTGAAGACAAGATCTTCGTGCCCGTGCGGATCGGGTGAGGCTCAAGAAAGCCAACCGAGATTGCGCAGCAGGCGGGCGGCCCTGGGGCTGCCCGTCCAACAACAACTGGTTCGAGTCGTCGGCCGAGACGCGCTACTTCTGAGCGAGGCAGATGGGCCGGCGATGCGCCCCTACTTGCGGCGGCGCTGCGCCGCAGCCGCTTCTGGCGCGGAGGTCTGCGAAGGCGCCGCACCGCCATCCACGCCCAACCGGCCGCCGCCGCCGAGGCCCTGGCCGCGCACCGTCTGCGCCTTGTAGTTGCGCAGCGAACGCACCATCTGGTTGAAGGCGTCCATGAAGGCCGCGGCAATCACCTTGCCCTGCGCGGTGTT
>NZ_JBFTJJ010000012.1:0-171221 GCF_056395365.1 Variovorax sp. 10L421 | reverse complement strand
GTGCTCGGGCGCAGGCCCTTGCCGGGCGCCGGGGTGGGCGCCGGCGGCGGCGCCTTGGCGCCGGCCGGGGCGCCGGCAGCGGGCGCACCCGGCGCGGTCGCGGCCTTGGGGGTCAGGATGGTCTTCACGCGGCCACCCGGGGTGGCCGCGTTGACGGCGGTGTTCGGCGGCACGGTGGAACCGTTGACCGTGTAGGTGTCGTTGCTCTGGTCGTAGACGATCAGCGCGCCCTGGCTTTCGTCGTTCGGCGTGGCGCCGATCAGGCGGCGCATCGTGGCGTTGCGGATGAACTTGACGTTGTCGGCGCGGCTGTCGTACTCGATGACGTCGGACTCGCCCTCGATCCACTCGTCGGGCGCATTGCGCTTCTGCTTGTAGTAGGCCCGCTTGCCGGGCGCGGCGGTGACCACGCCGTACTGGTAGCCCTCGGCGTCCTGGCGCACGTCCAGCCGCGCGCCGCGGATGATGATCGTGCCCTTCGTTACCAGAACGTTACCGGTGAACACGCTGGTCTGCTTCAGGTCGTCGTAGCGCATCGAGTCGGACTCGATGTTCATCGGCTTGGCGCGGTCGGCGGTCTCGGCCGCGGCGCCCGAGGCGAGGCCGGCCAGCAACAGCGCGCCGGCGGCCAGGCGGCCGATGCGACGAAGGAAGGAAGTGGTGGGGTGAGAGTGCAATGTCATAGAGGCACGAAACTTGCTCGGCATTGTATGCGGCTGATTGCGTCAGCCCCGCCCGCACAGATGAAAAAGCCCGCCGAAGCGGGCTTGACTTTCCTTCTGGTTCTACCAGAAACACCGCGGAACCGGCTCCGCCGGGCCGCAGGTGTTGCCCCCCCTGGAAGGGGCAGGCGAAGCGACACGACGTGCGCGCAGCCTGGGGTCAGCCCTTCCTTGCTTCGCCGACCAGATAGTTCACGACCTGAAGCACTTTGGTCATGTTGCCGGCGGTTTCCCCATCCACATACCAGCGGCCGGCCACGGCCATCGCCGGCACGCCGGCGACCTTGTAGGCGTCGGTCATCTGCGAGGCGCGCTTGGCCTTGCTGGCCACGCCGAACGAGGTGAAGACCTCCTTGAACTTGGCGCCGTCCAGGCCATTGGCCGCGGCCCAGGCAATGATGTTGGCGTCGCCGTTCACATTCTGGCGCTGTGCGTGGATCGCGTTGAAGACCTTCGGCTGGAATTCGTCGACCTTGCCCATGGCCTCGAGCGCGTAGTACAGGCGCTGCTTGGCCTCGACGTCGTTGCCCACGAAGGGCACGGGAATGCGGCGGAACGCCACTTCCTTCGGCACGGTCTTGAGCCAGGCTTCCAGCGCCGGTTCGAAGTCGTTGCAGTGCGGGCAGTTGTACGAGAAGAACTCGACCACTTCGATCTTGCCGGCTGGCGCGTCGACCGGTACGCGCTTGTCGAGCGCCAGGTACTCGGTGCCCGCCTTGGGCGCGCGCGCCTGGGCGTGCGCGGTGTTGCCAGCCAGCGAAAGCAGGCCCAGCGAAGTGGCGGCCAGCGAAAAGTCACGACGTTTCATTGAAAAGGTTCTCCAGTTGGTACGCAGACTGAGCCGGCGCGCGGCGGGGAGTTCCCCCGCACCCGGCGCGCCCAGGGCAACGATGAATGGTGGCGGCAAATGCCGCGGCGCGAAGCTTAGGGGCTATTCGTGTCGGCCGCCGGGTCAGCGCTGCACGCGAACCAGCGCCGAATCCATGCCGCCGCCGTCGAGCCGCTCCTTGAGGCGATCGGCGTCGTCCTTCTTGTTGAAGGGGCCGGCGCGCACGCGGTAGACGGTGCGGCCCGCCTGCTCGCGCTCGGTGACCTTGGCCTCGACGCCCATCAGCGACAGCTTGGCGCGCTGCGCCTCGGCGTCGTCGGTGGTGCGGAAGGCGCCGGCCTGCACGAAGTACATGAACGGATCGGCGCCTGAACTGCTGCTGGCGTTGCTGTTGTTGCTGCTGCTCGGCGCGGCCGAGGCAGTGGTCGTGCCGGAGCCCGAAACGTTGCCCGAGCGCGCGCGGGCGAGGTCGCCGAGCGGATCGTTCGATGCCGGCAGGGAGTTGGCTTCGGCCGGCACCGGCGCAGGGCGCGGCGGCTTGGGCGCCACCACCACGGGCACGGGGGGGGCGGTCGTGGGCGGGGCGGTAGCCGGGGCCACGGCGGTGGTTGCCGGCTCGCCGGTGACGGGATTGACCGGAGCGGCCGGGGCCGCCGGCGCGGGCTTGGCGGCACCGGCCTTGCCGGCCAGCGGCGCGTTCGGGTCCCAGTCGCGGTTCTTGCGGGCTTCGGCCTCGTCCTGCTCGGCGCCGCCGCGCTGCGTCTTGGTCACGAACGGGATCGGCACCTTGGTCACGTAGACCGCGATGCCCAGCGCGACGCCCAGGCCGAGCACCAGCCCGATGATCAGGCCGATGACGATGTTGCCGCGTTGTCTGGTTGTCTTCTTCATGGTGAGGAGTTCACATCTTGCTCGGCGCACTGACGCCGAGAATCGCGAGGCCATTGTGCAGCACCTGCGCGGTCGCGGCGACCAGCGCCAGGCGGGCCAGCTTGACCTTTTCGTCGTCGACCAGGATGCGCTCGGCGTCGTAGTAGCTGTGGTAGCTGGCGGCCAGCTCGCGCAGGTAGAACGTGACGTCGTGCGGGGCAAAGTCCTTCGACGCGGCCGTGAGCATGGCCGGGTACTTGGCCAGCAGCAGCATCAGCGCCTGGGCCGCCGGGCTTTCGAGCGGCGACAGGTCGACGTCCTTGAGCGTGGCGGCGTCGCCGCCCCAGCCGGCCAGCACCGAGCAGATGCGCGCATGCGCGTACTGCACGTAATAAACCGGGTTGTCGTTGTTTTTCGTCACCGCGAGGTCGACGTCGAAGGTGTATTCGGTGTCGGGCTTGCGGCTCAGCAGGAAGAAGCGGATGGCATCGGTGCTGGTCCACTCGATCAGGTCGCGCAGCGTGACGTAGCTGCCGGCGCGCTTGCTGATCTTGACCTCTTCGCCGCCCTTCATGACGCGCACCATGGTGTGCAGCACGTAGTCGGGGTAGCCCTCGGGAATGCCTTCGCCCGCGGCCTGCAGGCCGGCGCGCACGCGCGCGATGGTGCCGTGGTGGTCGGTGCCCTGGATGTTGATGACCTTGTGGAAGCCGCGCTCCCACTTGGCGATGTGGTACGCGACGTCGGGCACGAAATACGTGTACGTGCCGTCCTGCTTCTTCATCACGCGGTCCTTGTCGTCGCCGTAGTCGGTCGACTTCAGCCACAGCGCGCCGTCCTGCTCGTAGGTCTTGCCAGCGGCTACGAGCTTCTGCACCGCAGCCTCGACGCGGCCGCTGGTGTACAGGCTGGACTCCAGGTAGTACTGGTCGAAGCGCACGCGGAAAGCCTGCAGGTCCAGGTCCTGCTCGCGGCGCAGGTAGGCCACGGCGAACTCGCGGATGGCGTCGATGTCCTCGATGTCGCCGCTGGCGGTGACTTCGCGGTCTTCCGACTTGACGGTCTTCTTCGCCTTGAAGTCGGCCGCGATATCGGCGATGTAGTCGCCGTTGTAGGCCGGGGCCTTATCGCCACTGGGCCACTCGGCATCGCCGGGCTTGAAGCCGCGGGCGCGCAGCTGCGTGCTGTTGGCCAGCGTCTGGATCTGCACGCCGGCGTCGTTGTAGTAGTACTCGCGCCAGACGCTCTCGCCCTGCGAGGCGCGCAGGTTGCAGATGGCGTCGCCGAGCGCGGCCTGGCGGCCGTGGCCGACGTGCAGCGGGCCGGTCGGGTTGGCCGAGACGAACTCGACCAGCACCTTCTCGCCGGAGGCCGGCTGCTGCCCGAAAGCATTCGCGGCGGACAGCACCTCGCGCACGATCTGCTGCTTGGCCGCCGTCTTCAGGCGGATGTTGAGGAAGCCGGGGCCGGCGATCTCGATCGCCTCGACCCACTGGCCGAAAGCGGGGGTGGCGAGCAGCGCAGCGCTCAGTTGCTCGGCCAGCTCGCGAGGCTTGCGCCCTAGCGGTTTGGCGAACTGCATCGCGGCCGTGCTGGCGAAATCGCCATGCGCAGCCACCTTGGGCGACTCGAACGCGGCTTTGGAGCCGGCGCCGGGCGAGAGGGATTCGAGCGTGTTCGCGAGCGCCGCGAGCAGCTCCTGTTTGACCAATAGCATCCGCGAATTTTACCGGGGGCAAACCCGGGCCCATTTAACGATCGTCATCCGATTGTTGTCTTCGGCCGTTAGGAGGGCCGGCCCCAAAGGCGGGGCTCCTGTCACAACTCAACCCTGCAAGGACATATCACCATGAAGAAGCTCCTTTCCCTGCTCGCACTCGGCGCTTGTCTTTCCTTCGGTGCCGCACAGGCACAAGACAAGGCGGCCGCGCCTGCGGCGGCCCCGGCCGCTGCGGCCGCACCCGCCGCCAGCTGCGAAGCCAAGGCGGTCGACAAGAACGGCAAGGCCCTGGCAGGCGCCGCCAAGAGCAGCTCCATCAAGAAGTGCGAAAAGGAAGCCAAGGCTGCAGCGACCCCCGCATGCGCAACCAAGGCGGTCGACAAGAACGGCAAAGCTCTGGCCGGCGCCGCCAAGAACAGCTTCATGAAGAAGTGCACGGCGGATGCAGCCAAGGCCTGAAAACGGCACAGCTTGTGAAACGAGGCCCGCCGCGTGCGGGCCTTTTTCATGTCCGTGACCGGCCCTGAAGTCCGGCGAACCCCGTGCGATTTTTCCCGCCCGGAGGCCTACTTGCCGAAGCCGCGCGCCAGGAACACCGCCACCAGCGGAATCAGCGCGATCAGGTGCGCCTGGATCATCACCAGCCGGCGCGTCTTCTTCACGTCGGCCTCGGCCGGCAGCTTGCCGGTGGCGCGCAGCGTCTTGCGCCAGCGGAAGTAGGTCAGCGTCGGGAAGATCGAGATCACGCCGACGATGATGAAAAGCCCCAGCTTCACATGCAGCAGCGGGTTGGTCCAGTACCAGGCCGTGCCCTTCACGCCCCACCAGGTGCGCGCGATGCCCGTGGCGAGCACCGCGATGGCGGCCATGCCGTAGACCATGTCGACCCTGGCCAGCCGCTCCACCACGGCCGCGTTGAGCCACTGCACACGGCACAGCGCCGCTTCGCTGGAAATGAAAACGACCATCGTCAGGATGGCGAGCAAATGCAGATAGGCGAGGATGGCTTCGAGCGTCATCGTTGGCTTTCAAGGCTGTGACTCGCCCCCAGGCTTCGCGCACTTCGTGTCGCTTCTCCTTCCCCCTGCCGGGGGCAACACCTGAGGCCCGGCAAAGCCGGTCCCTCGGTGTTCCGCGAAGAAGCCGCGATCACCTTCAGCGTGGGTGGAGCGTCAATGGAATTGGAATGTAAACAGATTGTGACGCGGCGAAAGCGCTCTACGCCCTCCCGCCCCAGAATTCCGGCTTCCCGTACTGCTCCTTGAGGAAATCAAGCCACAGCCGCACCCGCAGCGGCAGGTGCTTGGCGCCCGCGAACACCGCGTAGATGCCGTTGGGCGGCGCGGCGAATTCGTCGAGCAGCGGCACCAGCAGGCCGGCGTCGATCTCGGCCTCGACCTCCCAGGTGCTGCGCCATGCAATGCCGTGGCCTGCCAGGCACCAGTCGTGCAGCACCTGGCCATCGGAGCAATCGAGCGGGCCGCTGGGGCGCAGGTGGATCAGTTCCTGCGTGCCGCTCTCGGCGGTAATGCGAAAGGCCCAGCCGCGCGTCTGCGAGGCATCGCTGGACAGCGCGAGGCAGGCAAAGCGCGAGAGCTCGCCCGGGTGCTTCGGCTTGCCGTGGCGCCGCACGAACTCCGGCGTGGCGACGCAGCGGCGGCGGTTGTCGGCCAGCCGCACGCTCACCAGCGAGGAATCCGGCAGGTCGCCCACGCGCACGGCGCAGTCGAAGCTCTCGCCGGTGACGTCGACCACGCGGTCGCTGAGGTTCAGCGAGATCGTCACTTCGGGGTGCAGCGCATGAAAGCGCGGCACGAGCGGCGCGACGTGGCGGCGGCCGAAGCCCGCTGGTGCGGTCACGCGCAGGTGGCCGCTGGCCTTGACGCCGCCGGCGCTCACGCTGGCCTCGGCGTTGGCGAACTCGGTCAGCAGGCGCTGACAGTCTTCGAGAAAGGCACTGCCCTCGTGCGTGAGCGTGATGCGACGCGTGGTGCGCACCAGCAGCTTGACGCCCAGCCGCTCCTCGAGCGCATCGAGCCGGCGGCCCATGATGGCCGGCGCCACGCCTTCGGCCTTGGCCGCGGCCGTGAGACCGCCGCGGGTTGCGACGGAAACGAAGGATTCGAGCTGCTTGAGGCGGTCCATGGGGCGGAAACTATATCGCCCGCCTTGTTCCGCCCTCTTCTTTATTCGGGCCGCACGCCCGCCTCGCGCACCGCGGCACCCCAGCGCGCGTGCTCCGACTTGATGTACTGCGCCGCCTGCTCCGGGCTGCCGCCGACGGGCGTACTGCCTTCGGCCAGCAGCTGAGAGATGGTCGCAGGCTTGGCCAGCGCCTTGTCGACGGCGGCACTGAGCTTCTTCACGATCTCGGGGCTGGTGCCGGCCGGCGCGACCAGCGCCTTCCAGTCCACCGCCTCGAAGCCCTTGTAGCTCTCGGCCACGGTGGGCACGTCCGGCATCACCGGCAGGCGCTTGGCCGAGGTGACGGCCAGCGCGCGCAGACGGCCGCCCTTGACCATCGAGAGCGCGCCCTGCGGCGTGGCGAACATGTAGTCGGTCTGGCCGCCGAGCAGGTCGGTGATGGCGGGCGCGGCGCCCTTGTAGGGCACGTTGAGCACCTTGAAGCCCGCGCGCTTGGCGAGCACCTCGCCGGCCATGTGGCCGAGCGTGCCGGTGCCCGCGAGCGCCTGGCGGATCTCGCCCGGCTTGGCCTTGGCGGCGGCGGCCAGCTCGGCCAGCGTCTTGAACGGCGCGTCGGCACGCACCACCAGCACCACCGGCTGCGAGGCCACGACCGACACCGGCATCAGGTCCTTCAATGCGTCGTAGGGCATCTTCGGAAAAAGCGTCGGGTTGATCGCGAGGTTGGCGGTCTGGCCCAGGCCGATGGTGTAGCCGTCGGGCTTGGCCTTGGCCACCACGTCCATGCCGATGTTGCCGTTGCCGCCCGCGCGGTTGTCGACGATGAAGGTCCACTTGGTGTCGTCGGCCAGCTTCTGCGCGACCAGCCGCGCCACGATGTCGGTGGCGCCGCCGGGCGTGTAGGGAACGATGAGCCGCACCGGCTTGTCGGGCCAGGCGGTGTCGGCGAAGGCAGGTGCGGCGTTCAGCCATGCGGCGGCCGCGGCGCACGCCAGAAAGGCGCGCCGTGCATTGAAAAACATGAGTTCAGTCTCCGAGGGTGATGTTGTGCGTTTGGAGCGCGGCGATTTCCTCGTCGCTGTAGCCCACTTCTTTCAGCAGCTCGCGGCCGTGCTCGCCCACGCGCGGCGGCTGCAGGCGGATGCCCGGGCGTTCGCCGGCCAGCGTGAACGGCATGAGCGGCACCTTCGCCATGCTGCCGTCGTTCATGCGCACCGGCGCGAGGCCGCCGGTGGCGTTCAGGTGCGGGTCGTCGAACAGCTCCTGCGGCTTGGTGATGGGCGCGAAGGGCAGCTCGTTCTGCTCGAACACCGCGCTGAGTTCGGCCGCGCTGTGGTTCGCGAGGTGCGAGCGCAGGATCGGCATCATCCATTCGCGCGCCAGCACGCGGTCGTTGTTGGTCTTCAGGCGCGGGTCGGCCAGCATCTCCTCGAGGCCGAAGGCCTTGCAGAAGATGGCCCACTGCTTGTCGCTCACGGCCGCCAGGAAGATCTGCTCGCCGTCCTTCACGGTGAACACGTCGTACACAGCCCAGGCCGAGATGCGGCTGGGCATCGGGTCGGCCGCCTTGCCGGTGGCGGCGAACTGCATCATGTGCTGCGCGACCAGGAACACGTTGTTCTCGAACAGCGCGGACTGCACTTCGCAGCCCTTGCCGGTGAGGTCGCGCTGGCGCAGCGCGGCCATTGCGCCGATGGCGCCGAACATGCCGCCCATGATGTCGTTCACGCTGGTGCCCGCGCGCAGCGGGTCGCCCGAGCGGCCCGTCATGTAGGCGAGGCCGCCCATCATCTGCACCACTTCGTCGAGCGCGGTGCGGTGGTCGTAGGGACCGGGCAGGAAGCCCTTGTGGCTCACGTAGATGAGGCGCGGGTTGAGCTTGGCGAGCGTGTCGTAGTCGAGCCCCAGCTTCTTCATGGTGCCGGGCTTGAAGTTCTCGCTCACGATGTCGGCGGTGGCGATCAGGCGCAGCGCGGCCTCCACGCCCTCGGGCTTCTTGAGGTCGAGCGCGATGCTCTTCTTGTTGCGATTGAAGGTCGGGAAGAAGCCCGATCCCGAGCCGAGCAACCGCCGCGTGCTGTCGCCCTCGATGGGCTCGACCTTGATGACCTCGGCACCGAGGTCGGCCAGCAGCAGGCCGCAGGTCGGGCCCATGACCATGTGGGTGAACTCGACGACGCGCACGCCGGCGTAGGGAAGTGGGTTGGCTTCAGACATGTGCGCTGGTTTCCTGGACAAAGCCCTGAACAAAACCTTTGGGCAGGCCGGCCTCGGGCGTCA
This sequence comes from Variovorax sp. 10L421, assembly GCF_056395365.1. Taxonomy (NCBI): domain Bacteria; kingdom Pseudomonadati; phylum Pseudomonadota; class Betaproteobacteria; order Burkholderiales; family Comamonadaceae; genus Variovorax; species Variovorax sp. 10L421. The sequence goes on along the minus strand of NZ_JBFTJJ010000012.1, from coordinate 162,655 downwards.
TGCCATAGACCGGTTCGCCGGGCAGCCCGGCCATGAGCGGCGCGCGCGCCGCGATGAGTTTTTCCAGGTCGATGCCGGTGCGCACGCCCATGGCCTCGAACATGAAGACGAGATCTTCGGTGACCGCATTGCCCGACGCACCCGGTGCATAAGGGCAGCCGCCGAGTCCGCCGAGCGAGGCATCGAAGGTGCGCACGCCCTCGTCCCACGCGGCGAGGCAGTTCGCGATGCCGAGGCCGCGCGTGTTGTGCATGTGGGCCGCGCCGGCGTGCTGGCCGAGTTCGGCGCGCAGCCGCTTGAACAGGCGGCGCACCTGTGCCGGGTTGGCGTAGCCCACGGTGTCGGACAGGCCCGACTCGTCGGCACCGGCCTCGATGCACTGCGCGGCAAGGCGGATCACGTCGTCTTCCGGCACCCGCCCCTGCAGCGTGCAGCCGAAGGCGGTGGAGATGCCGGCCTCCAGCTTCACCTGCGGCGCGACGGCGTTGCGCAGTTCGGCGATGGCACGCACTTCTTCCACCATTTCCGTCGGCGTCTTGCGCACGTTGGCCAGCGAATGTGCCACGCTGGCCGACACCGGCATCGTGAGCTTGTGCACGCCCGCTTCGAGCGCGGCCTGCGCGCCCTTGCGGTTGGGCACCAGCGCCATCACCGTGAGGCCGGGCAGCGTGATGGCGTGGCGCACCACCTCGGCGGCGTCGGCCATTTGCGGCAGCAGCTTCGCGGGCACGAAGGAGGCGACCTCGATCTCGCGCACGCCGGCCGCATGGAGCGCGTCGATCCAGCGCAGCTTGTGGTCCGTGGGCATGGTGGCCTTGACCGATTGCAGGCCGTCGCGCGGACCGACCTCGCTGATGAGGACGTCGGGGGGGGTCATCAAACTTGTCTCCTTGGGCTTGACTGTTCTATCTTATAGAACTATATTCCAACAAACAGAATTAGACAGTCGATCCGATCGACTGTCAAGCCACGCCATGCCCCGCAAAGCCCTGACCGAATCGGTGTCCGACCTCAATGCCGCCCCCGGCGGCGCCGCCGCGGTCGATCGCGCGCTGAGCCTGCTCTGCGCCTTCCAGCCGGGCGACGAGGCGCTGTCGCTCGCGCAGTTCGCCGAGCGCACGCAGCTCTACAAGAGCACGGTGCTGCGGCTGCTGGCCTCGCTCGAACATGCGCGGCTCATCCGCCGGCAGGACGACGGCCGCTACGCGCTGGGCATGGAGATCGCGCGGCTGCACGGGCTGTACGCGGCGTCGCTGTCGCTCGACCGCATCGTGCCGCCGGTGCTTCGCGCGCTCGCCGCAACAACGGGCGAAAGCGCCGCGTACCACGTGCGGCAGGACCAGGGCGACAGCTGGGTGCGGCTGTGCCAGTTCCGGGTCGACTCATCGCATGTGGTGCGCGACCACGTGCGCGCTGGCGACCTGCTGCCCAACGACCGCGGCGCGGGGGCGCGCGTGCTGATCGCCTTCGGACCCGAGGCCGAGCGGCCGCGCGGCACCAGGGAACGCAAGCTGTACGACGCCATCCGCACGCAGGGTTATTGCGCGCTGGTGGGCGACCGCACGGCCGAACTGGCGGGGATCTCGGCGCCGGTGTTCCATGCCGATGGCAGCCTCGCGGCGGCCGTCACGCTGACGATGCCCACGCACCGCTACGACGAGCGCTATATCGAGCCAGTGCGCGCGGCCGCGCGCGAGCTCACCGGGCAGGTCTGACGCCATCGCGGAAGAGCTTCGATTACCTCTATTTTTGTCACAGATAAATCCCGCCCCCGGCCCTTACTCGCCAGCAAAGTATCGAATAAAGTTCGGTTCAGGATTGCATCTTTCTCAAGGAGAAACCCCATGACCACTCGCACCACCGCCCACGGACTTCAGGTCGCGACCGAGCTCCACCGCTTCATCGAAGACAAGGTCCTGCCCGCCAGCGGCGTGGCCAGCGACGTCTTCTGGAAGGGCTTCGACGCCATCGTCAGCGACCTCGCACCGAAGAACATCGCCCTGCTCGCCGAACGCGACCGCCTGCAGACCGAGCTGGACACCTGGCACAAGAAGAATCCCGGCCCGATCGCCGACATGCCGGCTTACCGCGCCTTCCTCGAGAAGATCGGCTACCTGCTGCCGCAGCCCAAGGGCGCGAAGGCCACCACCGCGAATGTCGACTCCGAACTCGCGCTGCAGGCCGGCCCGCAGCTGGTGGTGCCGATCCTGAACGCACGCTATGCGCTCAACGCCGCCAACGCACGCTGGGGCTCGCTGTACGACGCGCTTTACGGCACCGACGCCATTTCCGAAGCCGGCGGCGCCGAGAAGGGCAAGGGCTACAACCCCGTGCGCGGCGCCAAGGTCATCGAGTTCGCGCGCAACGTGCTCGACCAGGCCGCGCCGCTGGCCAACGGCTCGCACAAGAACGCCACCGGCTACAGCGTGAAGGACGGCAAGCTCGTCGTTGCGCTGCAGAGCAGCAGCACCGGCCTGGCCGACCCCGCCCAGTTCATCGGCTACCAGGGTGATGCGGCGGCACCGTCTTCCGTGCTGCTGAAGCACAACGGCATCCATCTCGACATCCGCATCGACCGCAACACCGCCATCGGCAAGACCGACGCGGCCGGCGTGAGCGACCTCGTGCTCGAAGCCGCGCTCTCGACCATTCTCGACCTCGAAGACTCGGTGGCCGTGGTCGACGCGGCCGACAAGGTGGTCGCGTACTCGAACTGGCTGGGCATCGTCGAAGGCACGCTCACGGAAGAAGTCGCCAAGGGCGGCAAGACCTTCACGCGCGGCCTGAACCCCGACCGCGAATACACCGGCGCCAACGGCCAACCCGTGAAGCTGCACGGCCGCTCGCTCATGTTCCTGCGCAACGTGGGCCACCTGATGACCAACCCCGCCGTGCTGTATGCCGGCGGCAAGGAAATCCCCGAGGGCATCCTCGACGCCGTGGTGACCACCACCATCGCCACCATCGACCTCAAGCGCAAGGGCAACTCGCGCACCGGCAGCATCTACATCGTCAAGCCGAAGATGCACGGCCCGGCCGAAGTGGCCTTCGCCAGCGAGCTGTTCGGCCGCGTCGAGCAACTGCTGGGCCTGCCGGCCAACACCGTGAAGCTCGGCATCATGGACGAGGAGCGCCGCACCAGCGTGAACCTCAAGGCCTGCATCGCCGAAGCGGCCGCGCGCGTGGCCTTCATCAATACCGGCTTCCTCGACCGCACCGGCGACGAGATGCACACCGCCATGCAGGGCGGCCCGATGATCCGCAAGGGCGACATGAAGTCGAGTGCCTGGATCGGCGCTTATGAAAAGAACAACGTGCTGGTCGGCCTCTCGTGCGGCCTGCGCGGCAAGGCGCAGATCGGCAAGGGCATGTGGGCCATGCCCGACCTGATGGCCGCCATGCTCGAACAGAAGATCGGCCACCCCAAGGCCGGCGCCAACACCGCCTGGGTGCCCTCGCCCACCGCCGCCACGCTGCACGCGCTGCACTACCACCAGGTCAGCGTGACCGCCGTGCAGCAGGAGCTGGAGAAGATCGACGCCGATGCCGAGCGCGACAACATCCTCAATGCGCTGCTGCAGGTGCCGATCACGCCCGAGGCCAAGTGGACGCCCGAAGAGCGCCAGCAGGAAATCGACAACAACGTGCAGGGCATCCTCGGCTACGTGGTGCGCTGGATCGACCAGGGCGTGGGCTGCTCCAAGGTGCCCGACATCCACAACGTCGGCCTGATGGAAGACCGCGCGACGCTGCGCATCTCCAGCCAGCACATCGCCAACTGGCTGCTGCACGGCGTGGTGACCAAGGCGCAGGTCGACGAGACCTTCCAGCGCATGGCCAAGGTGGTCGACGAGCAGAACGCGGGCGACCCGCTGTACCAGCCGATGGCCGGCAACTTCACGACCTCGTCGGCCTACAAGGCGGCGCAGGACCTGGTGTTCAAGGGCATCGAGCAGCCGAGCGGGTATACCGAGCCGCTGCTGCATGCGTGGCGCCTGAAGGTGAAGGGCGAGGCCTGATCTGCATCCCCGGCACCCTGCCGGGGTTCAAGCGAACGAACGGCGCCCGAGGGCGCCGTTCTGCATGAGGGCCGCGTGCCGTTAGCATTCTTGGCGCCCCCTTCTCTTCCCGATCCTTCCCTTTCAATGAACACGAATGCGGCATTGCCGCCTCCGCCGCGCTGGTCAACCTCGGCCGCCGCGATGCTGGTCGCACTCGCCAGCGCCTTCGCCCTGAGCCAGGCCTTCCGCACCGTCGGCGCCATGATGGCAACGCCGCTCGCCAGTCACTTCGGCCTGACGCCACAACAGCTCGGCACCTGGGCCGGCACCTTTCACTTCATGTTCGGCATCATGCAGCTCGCGATGGGCGTGTCGATCGACATGTTCGGCGTGCGCCGTACGGTGCTGGTCGCCTTTCCGCTGGCCATCGCGGGCGCGGCGCTGTGCGCAATGGCGTCGAGCTTCGGCGCCCTGCTGCTGGGGCAGGCGCTGATCGGCGTCGGCTGCGCGCCGGCCTTCCTGGTGTGCACGGTGTTCATCGCACGGCACTTCGACGCCTCGCGCTTCACCGCCATGTCGGGACTGGTGATGAGCATGGCCGGCCTGGGCATCCTGTTCACCGGCACGCCGCTGGCCTTGCTGATCGAGGCTTCCTCGTGGCGCGCGGGGTACGCGGTGCTGGCCGGGTTCGCCGTGCTCTCGTGGATCGTCATCTTCTGGCGCGTGCACGAGCCGGTGCGTGCGGTGGACCAGGCGAGCCCGCAGGCAGTGCCGGCCGAGCGCCAGTCGCTGCGCAAGGCGGTGCGCGAGCTGCTGCCGCTGTTCGCGATGCCGCACACCCTGGGCCTGCTGTGCTTCGCCTGCGTGTCGTACGCGGCCTTCATCACGCTGCGCGGCCTGTGGCTCGGGCCGGTGTTGCACGACCGGCACGGCCTGTCGCTGGTGGCCAGCGGCAATGTCGCATTGGTCATGACGGTCGCCGGCATGCTCAGCCCGGCGCTGTTCGGCCGGATGGACCCGGGCGGCGCACGCCGCGCACACTGGATGATGGGATGTTCGTTCGCCGGCGCGCTGATGTTCGGCGCCATGGCGCTGACGCAATCGCGCGCGGTGGACATCGGCCTGCCGGTCTTCTACGGCCTGCTTTCGGGCTACAGCGTGCTGCAGTACGCCTACACCAGGAACGCCTACCCCGCTGCGATGACGGGACGCGCGATGGCGCTGCTCAACATGGCGATGTTCCTCGGCGTGTCGCTGATGCAGTGGACGACGGGCGTGGCCGCGTCGTGGGCCGTGGCGAATGGCGTCGAGCCGTTCCGCGCGGTGTTCCTCACGGTCGCGGGCATGCTGGCCGCGGGCACGCTCGCGTTCCTCGTGCTGCCGCGCGCGGCGCCGGTGCGGCTCAGCGCTTGATCGCCAGCATCAGCACGCCGCCCGCGATCATTGCGACGACGGCCTCGTCCATGTCTTCGCGCATGCCGTCAGTCTTCCTGCAGGCTGCGGGCCGCCTTCTGTAGCGCAACTTTCTGCGCACGCCGCTCGGCGCGATGCGTGCGCAGGTGGCGCCCTGCCTTCTGGTTCGATTCGCCGCGCGCCATCGCGGCCACTACAGGATTGCGAGGTGCCACGCCGGGCACCGAAAAGTAAAACCGGCCCAGACGCTTGTCGTCGTCTCTGGCCTTTCGTTGAGCACTCATGTGCGCACACTCCGAAAAACAGAAAGGCCCCGGCGAATGGCTGCGCGGGGCCTTTGTCGACGGGCCTCGGGCGGGTGCATGGATGCACGTCCGGCCGGGGCGGTCGGTGTGCGGATCAGGTGTTCAGGAAACGGTTCATTGGATTGGTTTGTCGCCCGGGAGGTTGGTCGTCGCCAGGCGCGGTGAAAAGAAACAGTCGCTGAAAAACGAAGGGCGGATTTTGGCGAGCCCGCATGCGACGCGCAAGCGCCGCATGGGTGGTTGTGGCGCGAAGCCGACGCGGTGCCGTCGCGTGAATCCAGTTGCGCGGCCGCGCCGTATCCGACTCAAGCGCATCGCGCCTCCGAGCTGCTGGCGGTTTCCACAGTCACCTTCCACCAAGAACCTTTCTTTCCAGGAGCCTTCAATGAAGAAACTCATGATTGCAGTCGGCGTTTCGGTCCTGCTCGGCGCTTGCGCGAGCGGCACGGCCATGAGCGACAGCGGCGGCGGCATGTCGTCGAACCCGATGGTCGGCGGCGCGGCGATGTACCCGACGAAGGACATCGTCGACAACGCCGTGAATTCGAAGGACCACACCACGCTGGTCGCGGCCGTGAAAGCCGCGGACCTCGTGGGCACGCTCAAGAGCCCCGGCCCGTTCACCGTGTTCGCACCGACCAACGCGGCCTTCGCTGCACTGCCGGCCGGCACGGTCGACACGCTGCTCAAGCCCGAGAACAAGCCCACGCTGAGCAAGGTGCTGACCTACCACGTGGTGCCCGGCCGGATGGATGGCCCGGCGCTGATGAGCGCCATCAACGCAGGCGGCGGCAAGGCCACGCTGAAGACCGCGAGCGGCGGCACGCTGATCGCGACGATGAGCGGCAGCAACGTGATGGTGACCGATGCCAAGGGCGGCACGGCGATGGTGACGATCGCCAACGTCTACCAATCGAACGGGGTGATCCACGTCGTGAACAAGGTGCTGCTGCCGGGTTGATCGCAACCTTCTTCAGCGCCGGCGCGACGGGCCTTCAGGTCCGCCGCGCCGCTTCCGCTTCGTCGCGCAGCCACTGCGCGAAATCCTGCGCGTCGCGGTTGCTCCCGGCGCGCTTCGACATCTCGACGAAGTAGCCGCGGCGCGACGCGGCGCCCTCGCCCAGCGGTGCGACCAGGTGGCCGTCTCTCACCAGGTCCTGCAGCAGCGGCAACCGGCCGATCACCACGCCCTGGCCCGCCACGGCCGCGGCCACCGCGTCGGCGTATTGCGTGAAGCGCAGCGTGCTCTTCATGCGCAGGTCGGCGAGCCCCATGACCTTGAGCCAGGGCTCCCAGTCGGTCGTCGGTGCTTCGCTGTGGTCCGGGTACTCGATGGTGAGCAGCGTGAGTCCCGAAAGATCCGAGGGCACGTGCAAGGCCGCCGCGAGCTGCGGGGCACACAGCGGCACCACCGACTCCTCGAACAGCGCCGCGCCGACGCCGCGATCGATCGGCACGAAGCGCACCGCCAGGTCGATGCGGCTGCGCTCCAGGTCGAGCACGTCGAGCGTGGCCGACACGCGCACGTCGACCTGCGGATGGCTGCCGGTGAAGCGCACGAGCCGCGGAATGAGCCACAGCGATGCGAAGCCCGGCGTGGTGGTGATCGCCACCTGGCGCGGCGCGGCACTGGCGCGCACGCGCGCAGTGGCGTCGCGCAGGCGCTCCAGGCTGTCGGTGACGGCACGCTGCAGCACGCCGCCGGCCTCGGTGAGCGACAGCGCGCGGTGGCGGCGCTCGAACAGCAGCACGCCCAGGCTGGCTTCGAGCTGCTGGATCTGCCGGCTCACGGCCGACTGCGTCAGGTGCAGCTCGCCGGCCGCGAGCGTGAAGCTCAGCCGGCGCGCGGCCGCCTCGAAACTGCGCAGCAATTCGAGCGGCGGCAGCTCGCCATTCATGGCGCCGGAGGGTTTGACATTCTCTAGGCGCATGCAAAGAGTTCCGAATGACCGTGTGCAAATGAGGGACCAGCTCACTATATTCATTCGTATCACGAATGCAATGGAGCTTGCCATGAGCACCTCTTCCCCCGCTTCTTCCCGCTTCCACGTCAGCCTGCCGAAACGTTCCGTCTTCGCCGTACCCGATGGCGCGGGCGTGGGCATCGAATGCCGAAGCGGCTCGGTCTGGGTCACGCTCGACCGCGACCCGCGCGACATCGTGCTGGAGCCCGGCAATCGCTTCGAGAGCACCGAGCACCGGCGCGTGCTGGTGTCGGCGCTGGAGGCGTCGTGCATCACCGTGTCGGATGCGCGGCCGGCCGCCATGCCTCTGTCGAAGGGCACGGGCACCCGGTCGCCTTGGCGACTTCCGTCACACGGGTTGTCCCCGGCTTGACCCGGGCTCGCGTGCATCGAACCATCGATGTCCATGAGCCCCGACGCACCCACCTCCACCGCCAGATGAACGACCAGCCCTACATCCTCCAGGAGCTGGCCGACGGCATCGCCACGCTCACGCTGAATCTTCCCGCCAAGCTCAACCCGATCGCGCGCGAGCTGCAGGTCGAACTGCGCGATGCGCTGGAACGCATCCGCGACGACCGCGCGGTGCGCGCAGTGATCCTCACGGGCGCCGGCAAGGCCTTCTGCGTGGGCGCCGACCTGAGCGCGATGGCGCCGGGCGACGAGGGCAAGTCCCTCGGCACGCAGACGGCCGAGTGGATGCAGGAGCTCAGCAATCCGCTGATCGAGGCGCTGCGCACGCTGCCTGTTCCCGTGGTCGCCGCCGTCAATGGCCCCGCGGCCGGCGCCGGCGTGGGCCTTGCGCTGGCAGCCGACGTGACCATTGCCGCGCGCAGCGCGTATTTCTACCTGCCCTTTCTGCCCAAGCTCGGCATCGTGCCGGACCTAGGCTGCACCTGGGCCATTCCGCGCCGCGCCGGCCGGGCGCGCGCCATGGGCATGGCGCTGCTCGACGAGCGCGTGGGCGCGGGGCGTGCTGTGCAATGGGGCCTGATCTGGGGTTGCGTGGACGACGAGCAGTTGATGGAGGAGGCCAAGGGCATCGCGCAGCGCCTCGCCCGCCTGCCGGCGCATGCAGTGCTCGAGGCACGCGAGGCCTTCGAGGCCTCGGAGCGCCACACGCTGAAGGAGCAGCTGCACTACGAGAGCGAGCGCCAGCGCGAGCTGATCGACCGCCCGAGCTTCCGCGAAGGCGTGAGCGCCTTCCTGCAGAAACGCCCGCCGGTCTTCGAAAGCCGCTGACATCCTGTCACCCTGACACTGGCGCCTGCCGGGGGGCTGCGGGAGAATGCCGCGCATGCCCATCCTCAACGCCTTCTACGCCCAGTCGGGCGGTGTCACCTCGGTCATCAACGCGTCGGCCTGCGGCGTGATCGAGACGGCGCGAAAACATCCCGACCGCATCGGCAAGCTCTACGCGGGGCGCAACGGCATCATCGGCGCGCTGACCGAGGAGTTGATCGACACCGGCGCCGAATCGCCCGAGGCGATCGCGGCGCTGCGCAGCACGCCCTCGGGCGCTTTCGGTTCGTGCCGCTACAAGCTCAAGTCGCTCGAGAAGAACCGGCGCGAGTACGAGCGGCTGATCGAGGTGTTCAAGGCGCACGGCATCGGCTACTTCTTCTACAACGGCGGCGGCGATTCGGCCGACACCTGCTTCAAGGTGAGCCAGCTGTCGCAGTCGATGGGCTATGCGCTGCAGGCCATCCACGTGCCCAAGACCATCGACAACGACCTGCCGCTGACCGACTGCTGTCCGGGCTTCGGCTCGGTTGCGAAGTACGTGGCGGTGTCGACCATCGAGGCCTCGTTCGACGTGCGTTCGATGGCGGCAACATCGACCAAGGTGTTCGTGCTCGAAGTGATGGGGCGGCACGCGGGCTGGATCGCCGCGGCGGGCGGGCTGGCGGCGGACCAGGGCATTCCGGTGGTGGTGCTGTTCCCGGAGATCGAGTTCGACAAGCCGCGCTTCATCGCGCGCGTCGACGAACTGGTGAAGCAGCACGGGTATTGCTCGGTGGTGGTGTCCGAAGGCTGCCACCACCCCGACGGCACCTTCCTTGCCGAACAGGGCACGCGCGACGCCTTCGGCCATGCGCAGCTCGGCGGCGCGGCGCCGGTGGTGGCGCAGATGATCAAGGAAGCGCTGGGCCACAAGTTCCACTGGGCGGTGGCCGACTACCTGCAGCGCGCGGCGCGCCACATCGCCTCGGCCACCGACGTGAAGCAGGCCTACGAGCTGGGACAGCGTGCGGTGGAGCTGGCGCTCGAAGGCCGCAATGCCGTCATGCCCACCATCGAGCGCACGTCCGATGTGCCTTATGCCTACCGCCTGGGCTGCGCGCCGCTCGAATCCGTGGCCAACGTCGAGAAGCCGATGCCGCGCGATTTCATCTCGGACGATGGCTACGGCATCACCGAGCAGTGCCGGCGCTACCTGCTGCCGCTGATCGAGGGCGAGGACTACCCGGCCTACAGCGGCGGGTTGCCGGTCTACGTGACGCTGCAGAACGTGGCGGTGGCGAAGAAGCTGCCGGCGTTCGAGATCGCATGACGACTTCGGCGGCGGCCACCGGCCTGATCGACGCCACGCGCTGCCCGCTGTGCGGCGAGGCGAACCGCTGCGCAATGGAAATCGAACGCGAGACGGGCCAGGCGCAGCCGCCCTGCTGGTGCATGCAGGCCGACTTCGGCAAGGCGCCGCTCACGAATCTGCCGGAAGACATGCGCGGGCTGGCGTGCATCTGCATGCGCTGCGCGACCGGCGCACCGCCGGCTCAGGACTGAGCAGGGCTCTGCGATTGCCCCTGTGACTGCTCCTGTTCGTCGGTTGCGGAATCGGCCACATCGCTGGCCACCACCATCGTCGGCGCACTGCCCGGCCGCTGCTGAGTGATCACCCGGTGGATGAACTGCAGCTTGCCCACGGCCGCGTGCGGCAGCACGAAGGGGTAGTAGTCGGGCTGCCCCATGCTGCGCGACAGCTCGTTGAGCACGTTGGTGAGCAGCACCCAGCCGTTGATGAAGTCGAGGAACTTGCCGGCATCGGGAGCGTCCGGCTGCCAGAGGTCGTCGGTGGTGAAGAGGTCGCTTGCCAGCTCGACATTGGTTGCGTCGACACCGAAGCTCATCGCGGTGTCGGCCGTGTCGGCCATGTGCAGGTAGTGGGCCCAGGTCTCGGCCCAGTCTTCCCAGGGATGCGTGCTCGCGTAGCTGCTCACGAAGCGGTCGGCCCAGTCGGGCGGCGGGCCCTGTTCGTAGTGGTGCTGCAGCGCAGCGGCGTAGTCGGCGCGTTCGTCGCCGAAGAGCGCGCGGAAGTCGTCGATCCACGGCGTGGGCAGCACCAGCAGGTCCCAGTAGTAGTGGCCGACCTCGTGGCGAAAGTGGCCCAGCAGCGTGCGGTAGGGCTCGCGCATCTCGGCGCGGATGCGCTCGCGCACGGCGTCCTCGGCCTCCTCGGCATTGAGCGTGATCACGCCGTGCTGGTGGCCGGTCATCACGTGCGGGCCACCCGGCATGTTGCTCAGGAAGTCGAAGGTCAGCCCGTGCACGGGATCGGCGTGGCGGCTCACCACCGGCAGGCCGAGTGCGAGCAGCTGCGAGATGAGCCGGCGCTTGGCGGTCTCGAGCTTGCCCCAGAGTTCGCCGTTGGCTTCCACCGAAAGATCGGGAATGGTGCGGGTGACGCTGCAGGCCAGGCAGTAGCCGGGCGCGAGGCCCTGGGTGTCGTCGGGCAGGGTCTCGCCTTCGCGTGCGGCAGGCACCATCCAGCTGCAGGCGGCCGGGGTCATGAGGTTCGTGCAGCGGCGGTAGGTCTTGCCATGCGGATCGCCGAACACGGTGAAGGTGTCGGGCTGGGCGCCCTCGCCCACCGCCGGCGCGAGCGGCATCACACCGAGCCGGTCGATCACGTAGCCGAGCGGCGTGTGGCAGGCCAGGCATTTGCTGTTGCGCAGGAACACGGGGCGGCCGCACTGGCAGCGGTAGGCGCGGCTCACGGTCGGCGCGGCCAGCTCGGTCGCGAGCGTGGGGGTGCCTTCCGGCTCGGCGGGGGCCGGTTGGGCGTTGGCTTGTTGTTCGTCGGGCATGGCGTCCATGTGTTGTCTCGATCTTCTTCCTGACGCTGAGGGGACAGCCGACGCATTGTGCGGGCCACCCGTCGCGCCCCCGTCCGCGCAAAGACCGATATGCTTGTAGGACGACGGACCCGAGACATTCCGCCGCCCCATGACCTCCCCACAGACCTCCGAAGCAGCGACCACGCCGGCCCCGCCCTCCGTCGGCACGCTGCGCGAACGCTATGGCGAGCGTTACCGCTGGTACCTGCTGCTGTCGGTCATGGTGGGCACGATGGCGTCGATCATGTCCTCGACCATCGTCAACGTGGCGATCCCGGGCATGAGCCACCACTTCTCGCTCGGCCAGGAACGCGCGCAGTGGGTGAGCTCCGGCTTCATGGTGGCGATGACGGTGTCGATGCTCACCACGCCCTGGCTGCTGTCGCGCTACGGCTACCGGCGCACCTACGTGGGCACCATGCTGCTGCTGCTCGCAGGCGGTATCGTGGGCGGCGTGGCCAACGACTTCTCGCTGGTGCTGCTCGCGCGCGTGGCCGAGGGGCTGGCGGCGGGCGTGGTGCAGCCCATCCCGGCCATCATCATCCTGCGCGCCTTCGAGCCGCACGAGCAGGGACGCGCGAGCGGCATCTTCGGCATGGGCGTGGTGCTGGCGCCGGCGGTGGGGCCGAGCATCGGCGGGGTGCTGGTCGACCTGTTCGGCTGGCGCTCGATCTTCTTCATGGTGGTGCCGTTCTGCCTGGCCTCGCTGTGGCTGGCCTACAAGTTCGTGCCGACCACCGCGCCGGGCGGCGTGGCCGCGGCGCGCGGCGGCGGGCTCGACGCGCGCGGGCTGGCGCTGGGCACGGTCGGCACGCTGTGCCTGCTGAACGGGCTGGTCGCGCTGCGCGGCGATTCGCCCCTGCAGGCCGGCCTGCTGCTGGCGGGCGCGCTGGTGTCGTTCGCCGCCTTCGTGTGGTGGCAGCGGCGGCTCGCGGCCTCGGGCGGCACGCCGCTGATGAACCTCGCGCTGTTCCAGTACCGGCAATTCGCCATGGGCAGCGTGGTGGCCTTCATCTACGGCACGGCGCTGTTCGGTTCGACCTACCTGCTGCCGGTATACATGCAGGTGGGCCTGCATCTGTCGGCCTCGCACGTGGGCACCATCCTGCTGCCGGCGGGCATCGTGCTTGCGCTGACCATCGCCGGCGTCGGCCGGCTGGCCGACCAGCACCCGACCTGGGTACTGGTGACGATCGGCCTCGCGCTTCTGGCGGCATCGTTCGCGCTGATGATGGTGCTGCGGCTCGACAGCGCGCTGTGGCTGCTGGTGGCCTTCGCGATCATCGGGCGCATCGGGCTGGGCTTCATCCTGCCCTCGCTCAACCTGGGCTCGATGCGGCCGCTGGCCAAGCCGCTGATCCCGCAGGGCGCGAGCGCCATCAACTTCGTACGCATGCTGGGCGGCGCGGCGGGCGTGAGCCTGTGCGCCATCGTTCTCGAGTGGCGGCTGGCGGCGCATGGCGATTCGCTCGCCAACCCGATGAGCAGCCCGGCGCGGCTGGCCGCCTTCGATGAGGTGTTCGCGATGCTGGCAGGGCTTTGCGCGATTGCCATCTGCGCGGCCTGGCAGTTGCGCCACCCACCGCAACAAGGGTAAGCACTCAGTACTACCTAAGATCCCATCGTTTCTAATTGTTAACAGTTGTTAAACACAGTTAGAGTGGGTCTTACATCATGCAACGCAGAAGTTTTATCGCCTCGACGGCGGTTCTCGCCGGCGGCCTCGCGCGGCTCTCGTCTGTGCAAGCCGCCGAGGCGGGGGTGAGCGACAGTGAAATCGTGCTCGGCAGCTCGGCCGTGCTGAGCGGTCCGCTCGGCTCGCAGATCAAGGTCGTGCACAACGGTGCCGCGCTGGCGTTCGATTCGGTCAACGAACAGGGCGGCGTGGGCGGACGCAAGATCAAGATGGTGGCGCTGGACGACGAACTGAAGGCCGACAAGGCGGTGGAAAACTACGGCAAGCTGCTGAACGACCACCGCGTGTTCGCCTTCTTCGGTTGCGTGGGCTCGGGCACGACGGCCGCTGCGGCCAAGCTGCTGCAGCAGAGCGGCGCGCCCAGCGTGGGCGGCTACGGGGTGGGCGACAGCGCGCGCGAACGCGTGGCGGGCTCGGCCTACTTCGTGCGCGCCAGCAACGCACGCGAAGCACAGGCCCTGGTCGAGCACCTGGCCACCATCGGCGTGAACAAGATCGCCATCGCCCACCTCGACAACCCCGGCGGCGCCGAGGCGGTCAAGCTGATCGAGGCGGCCATGGCCCCCCGCAAGCTCGCGCCGACGGCCACGGTCATGGTCAAGGGCGACGGCTCGAACGCCGCCGCCGCCGGCAAGGCGCTGGCCGACAGCCAGTCCCAGGCCATCCTGATGTACCTGGCCGGCACCGTGGCGGGCGAGGTGATCAAGGCCACCTACGACGCCGGCAGCAAGCCGATGTTCTATGGCATGTCGATCGTGCCGGGCGAGGTCACGGCCAAGGTGGTGTCCCTGCAGGCGGGCGGCCTGGCGATCTCGCAGGTCATGCCCTATCCCTGGGGCGAGGTGGAAACCGTGACGCGCGACTATCGCCGGCTGGCCGAGCGGGCGCAGGTGCCGGTGGGCTACGGCAGCTTCGAGGGCTACCTGAACGCACTGGTGATGATCGAGGCGCTCAAGCGCACCGGCCGCGACCTGACGCGCGCGCGCCTGCATGCGACGCTGCGCGCGCTCAAGCTGCGCCTGGCCGGCATGGACATCGATTTCTCGACCGGCGGCACCACCGGCTCGCGCTTCATCGAGATGGTGCGCGTCACGCCCGAAGGCCGCTTCGTGCGCTGAAAGGGCGAGCGGATTCGCCAAGCGGCTGGCGCTCGCGCTTTAATGGCGCCATGTGCCAATTGCTTGGAATGAATTGCAACACGCCCACGGACGTGACCTTCAGCTTCACCGGCTTCGCTCAACGCGGCGGCCGCACCGATCATCACGCCGATGGCTGGGGCATCGCGTTCTTCGAGGACCGCGGGCTGCGCCACTTCGTCGATCACCAGCCGGCGTGCGAATCGCCGGTGGCGGAGCTGATCCGGCGCTACCCCATACAGAGCCGCAACGTCATCGCGCACATCCGCAAGGCGACGCAGGGCGAGGTCAACCTGCAGAACTGCCACCCGTTCGTGCGGGAGCTCTGGGGGCGCTACTGGGTGTTCGCCCACAACGGCGACCTGAAGGAATTCCGCCCGCGCCTGCACGGCAACTTCCATCCGGTGGGCAACACCGACAGCGAGCACGCCTTCTGCTGGATCATGCAGGAGCTGGCCAAGTCGCATGCGGGCGTGCCGAGCATCGATGAGCTGACGCTCACGCTGCGCGAACTGGCACCGCAGCTCGCGGCGCACGGCACCTTCAACTTCATGCTGTCCAACGGGCAGGCGCTGTGGGCGCATGCCTCGACCAACCTCTGGTACGTGGAGCGCCGCCATCCCTTCGTGACGGCGCAGTTGTCGGACGAAGACCTGGAGATCGACTTCGCACGGCACACCACGCCCAACGACCGCGTGGCCGTGGTCGTGACCGCACCGCTGACCACCAACGAGACATGGACGCAGTTCACGCCAGGCGAACTGCATGTGTTCGTGGACGGTCAGCGCTCAGTGCGCTGAAGCCCGGGCCAGGTGCGCCTCGAGCGCATCGACGAACATCGCCGGCACGTCGAAGCCCGTCTGCTCGGTGATTTCCTGGAAGCAGGTCGGGCTGGTCACGTTGATCTCGGTGACCGAGTCGCCGATCACGTCGAGCCCGATCAGCAGCAGACCGCGCGGCGCGAGCGTGCGTCCCACGGTCTCGGCGATCTCGCGATTGCGCGCCGTGAGCGGCTGCGCCACGCCCTTGCCGCCGGCCGCCAGATTGCCGCGCACCTCGGTGCCCTGCGGAATGCGCGCCAGCACGAAAGGCGCCGGCTCGCCCGCGATGATCAGGATGCGCTTGTCGCCCTGTACCACTTCCGGCACGAAGCGCTGCACCATGATCGTTTCGGCGCCGTCCTTGTTGAGCGTCTCGACGATGGAGCCGAGGTTCAGCGCGTCCTGCTTCACGCGGAAGATGCCCATGCCGCCCATGCCGTCGAGCGGCTTCAGGATGATGTCACCGTGCTCCGCGTGGAAGTCGCGCACGGCCTGCGCGCTGCGCGTGACCAACGTGGGCGTGACGAACTGCGGAAACTCCATGATCGCGAGCTTCTCGGGGTGGTCGCGCAGCGCGCGCGGCGAGTTCACCACCTGCGCACCCTCGCGCTCGGCCTGCTCCAGCAGGTGCGTGGCATAGATGTATTCGGCGTCGAAGGGCGGGTCCTTGCGCATCAGCACGGCGTCGAAATCCTTCAGCGCCTTGGCCTCGGTGATGTCGACGGCGTACCAGTCCCGGGCGTCGCCGGTCAGCGTGATCTGCTGCACCGTGGCCGTGACCACGCCGCCCGATTTCCACTGGATGTCCTGCGGCAGGCAGGCGGCGATGCGATAACCGCGGCGCTGCGCCTCGCGCATCATCGAGAAGGTCGTGTCCTTGTAGATCTTGAAGTGATCGAGCGGATCGGCGACGAAGAGGATGTTTTTCATCAGGCGTTCTTTCTTGCGGTGCCGGGGTACGGTGGCCAATGGCATGGGATATCGGGCGCGATGTTGCCGGAAGCGGCGATGTCCTTGCCGGCGGGGGCTTTTTCCCCTCTTGAACCCGCAGCATCGGACGATTGTGCCGGGAGCCCGCAATCGCAGGATTGTCAACAATCCCGGCCTCGTAACGTCAACCATTCGGCACGGGAATTGCATGAATCCGGCTCCGACAACTACCGGAGAACCTCGTGGAGACATCCGTTTCGCAGGGCAGCCCCGCTCCCGATCCCGCCGCCGTGGTCGACGAATTCCTTCGCCTGGTGATGATCCCGGACCCGCAGTCGGCCTCCCGCTTCACCGCGCCCGACATCCGCATCCGCTTCACCGGCAACCGCCCGATGAAGGCGCCCGGCGACACCTCGGCCTTCAACGCGAAGCGCTATGCATGGGTCAAGAAGAAGATCGAGCGCACCGAAACGGTGGCTGGCGGCACGCCCGAGGAAACGGTGGTCTACAGCCTCGGCACGCTCTACGGTGCATGGCCCGACGGCACGGCCTTCGAAGGCAATCGCTATGTCGACCGTTATGTGGTGCGCCACGGCCTGATCGTGCAGATGGACGTCTGGAACGACAGCGCCGAATGGCTGCTGGTGCGCGCCGGCCTCGCCGTGCTGTGAGGCCAGCGGCATGACGACGCGCTGGCCCGACCGGCTCCCCACGCACGATCGCTTCGACTACCGGCCCATCACGCGGCGGCCCGACTATGTCTGGCCGAACGGCGCGCGGCTGGCGGTGTACATCGGCTTCAACGTCGAGCACTTCGCCTTCGGCGACGGGCTGGGCGCATGCATCGGCCCGGCCTCGCCGCAGCCCGACGTGCTCAACCACGGCTGGCGCGAGTACGGCAACCGCGTCGGTGCGTGGCGCTGCCTCGAACTGTTCGACGCGCTCGCGCTGCCCACAGGCGCGCTCGTCAACACCGCGCTGTACGACCACTGCCCCGAGTTGGTCCAGGCGCTGGTGGCGCGCGGCGACGAACTGATCGGCCACGGCCACAGCAATGCCGAGCGTCAGGGCGTGCTCGACGAGGAGCACGAGCGCGCACTGCTGCTGCGCTGCCGCGAGCGCATGCTGCGCGAAAGCGGGCAGGCGCCCACCGGCTGGCTCTCGCCATGGATCTCCGAAAGCGTCCTCACGCCCGACCTGCTGGCCGAAACCGGCTACGGCTACACCCTCAACTGGTGCCACGACGACCAGCCGCTGCGCATGCGCACGCGCGGTGGCGGTTCGCTGTGGTCGGTGCCGTACCCGCAGGAACTCAACGACATCCCGATGATCGTCGGCCGCCTGATGGACGCGAAGGACTTCAGCGCCATGGTGATCGACAACTTCGAGGAAATGCTTGACCAGTCGCGCGCGCAGCCGCTGGTGATGGGCCTGGCGCTGCATCCGTACATCGTCGGGCAGCCGTACCGGCTGAGACACCTGCGCACCGCGCTCGCGCGCCTGGCGCAGGCGCGCGAGCGAGGCGATGTCTGGTTCACCACGCCGGGCGCGATCGCCTCGCATGTGGCGAGGCTCGAGAGGGATCGGCCCGGGGAGTTCGGCTGAGGCGCACCGCGCCAGGCCTCAGATCTCGATCTTCGACCCCAGCTCCACCACCGCGTTGTTCGGCAGCCCCAGGAACGCCGCCGCTCCGCTCGCGTT
Organism: Variovorax sp. 10L421; assembly: GCF_056395365.1. Taxonomy (NCBI): domain Bacteria; kingdom Pseudomonadati; phylum Pseudomonadota; class Betaproteobacteria; order Burkholderiales; family Comamonadaceae; genus Variovorax; species Variovorax sp. 10L421. The sequence continues at coordinate 144,570 of NZ_JBFTJJ010000012.1, read as the reverse complement.
GTGGTGCATCTGCGCGAACAGCTTCTCGCGCCACGGCGCCATGCCGCTGCCGAGCGTGGGGATGACCACGTCGCGCGACAGGAAGTAGCTGGTCGTCATCTGTTCCAGCTGGCAGCCGCGCATGCGCGCGTTTTCGAGTGCGCGCGGCAGGTCGATGTCGTTCTTGAAGCCGTAGTGCACCATGATCTGCCAGCAGTGGTGGCCGAGCGCCTCGATCTCGATGCGCTTGTCCATCGGGATCCATGGCACCTCGTGGTTGCGCACGGTCACGAACATGTTCTGCTCGTGCAGCACCTTGTTGTGCTTCAGGTTGTGCAGCAGCGCGTTGGGCACGGTGCCCGGCTCGGCCGTGAGGAACACCGCCGTGCCGTCCACGCGTGCCGGCGGGCTCACGAACACCGAGCCGAGAAAGGACTTCAGGTCGATCGCATCGGCATGCTGCGCCTCGCCCATCAGGCGGCGGCCTTCCTTCCACGTGATCATCAGCGTGAAGACGAAGCCGCCGATCAGCAGCGGGAACCAGCCGCCTTCGAACAGCTTGAGCAGGTTCGACGCGAAGAACAGGAAGTCGACGACGAAGAAGACCGCGGTCGACGCGATGCACAGCGCCAGCGGCAGCTTCCACGCATAGCGGATCACGAAGAAGGTCAGCACCGTGGTGATCAGCATGTCGGTGGTCACGGCGATGCCGTAGGCCGCGGCCAGGCTGCTCGACGAGCGGAACATGACCACCGCCAGCACGATGGCCACGAACAGGCCCCAGTTGACCAGCGGGATATAGATCTGGCCCGCCGTACGCACGCTGGTGTGCTCGATGTTCAGGCGCGGCAGGTAGCCCAGCTGGATGACCTGGCGCGTGACGCTGAAGGCGCCCGTGATCAGGGCCTGCGACGCGATCACGGTGGCCGCGGTGGCCAGCAGCACCAGCGGGATGAGCGCCCATTCGGGCGCCATCATGAAGAACGGGTTCTTCACCGCCTCGGGGTTCTCCAGCAGCAGCGCGCCCTGGCCGAAGTAGTTGAGCGTGAGCGCCGGCATCACCACCGAGAACCATGCGATGCGGATCGGGCTCTTGCCGAAGTGCCCCAGGTCGGCGTACAGCGCCTCGGCGCCGGTCACGCACAGCACGGTGGCGCCCAGCAGGATGAAGCTGGTGCCGGGGTTGTCCCACATAAACTTCAGCGCGTAGAACGGATTCAGCGCCTTCAGGATCTCGGGGTGGTGCAGGATCTGGGACACGCCGAGCACGGCGATCGCCAGGAACCACACCAGCGTGATCGGCCCGAAGAACTTGCCGATGCCTGCCGTGCCGCGCTTCTGCACCACGAACAGGCAGAACAGCACGACCAGCGTGAGCGGAATGACGTAGTGCGTGAAGTGTGGCGACACCACCTCCAGGCCCTCGACCGCCGAGAGCACCGAGATGGCCGGGGTGATGACCCCGTCGCCATAGAAAAGCGAGGTGCCGAAGATGCCGACCACCAGCAGCACGTGGCGCAGCCTGGGCTTGTCGGCCACCGCGCGGGAGGCCAGCGCGAGCATGGCGACGAGGCCGCCTTCGCCTTCGTTGTCGGCGCGCAGCACGAGCACGACGTACTTGATGGAGACGATGACGGTGAGCGTCCAGAAGAACATCGAGAGGATGCCGTAGACGTTCCCGACGGTGAACGGCACATGGCCGTGGCCGAACACTTCCTTGACGGCATACAGCACGCTGGTGCCGATGTCGCCATAGACGACGCCGATGGCGCCGACGATCAGGCCGGCTGAGAGATTTTTGGGGGCTGACACGAGGTCGATGGGAAAAGGACAGGCTGCTGGAATCGACGCGTCAGACACGCCAGGGTGCGACACGGGGGGAACTTTAGTTCACCATTGTCACCCCTCCCGCCCTTTTGTTTCCGTTGCTGTGGGGCCGCTATTTTGCCGCTGCTTGCGACCGGCGCAAGCCGCCGCCAGCCACCCCGGGAAATCATTCGTAGATTTCGGCGTCCGGATCGGTCGCTTCCATTTCGTAGCTGGCGGCCACCATGGCCAGCCGGCCCACCACGCCGTACATGTAGAAGCGGTTCGGGGCACTGGCGCCGGGCTTGGCGCCGGGCTGAGGCAAGTGCGCACTTTCAGAGAAAGCCAGCGGCACGAAGCTCGCGCCCGGCAGCTTCAGGTTCTCGTCGGCGGCGCGCTCGGCATGCACGCGGTAGAAGCCGCCCACCACGTAGCGATCCATCATGTAGACCACCGGTTCGGCCACGCCGTTGTGCACGCGCTCGTTGGTCAGCACGCCTTCCTGCACGATCAGCTCGGTGGGGTCGCGCAGATCGCGGCTGGCGCCCGGCTTGGCGGCGGGAATGCCGGCCGCAGCGCGGGGCTTGCCGATCAGCGCCTCCACGTCCTTGGCGTCGCGCACCGTCACCACGCCCGGACTGCCGCTGCCGCTGTGGCCACCCTTGACGACCACAAACGGCTTCTCGTTGATGCCGTATTCCTTGTACTTTCGGCGCACCTTGGTCAGCACCGCGTCCACATGGCTGGTCAGCACGTCGATGCCGCGGCCCTCGGCCACGTCCACGCCTTCGGCGCGCGCATAGATCGGGTTGATGAGCCAGGGGTCGATGCCCAGCAGCTTGCCGAAGCGCTTGGACAGCTCCTCGTAGCTGTGCAGGTGGTTGCTCTTGCGGCGCACCGACCAGCCTGCATGCAGCGGCGGCAGCAGATACTGCTCGTGCAAGTCTTCGAGGATGCCGGGCGTTCCTGCAGAAAGCTCGTTGTTGAGGAGAATTGTGCAGGGATCGAAGTTCTTCAGCCCCAGGCGGCGCTTGCTGCGCACCACCGGCTCGAGCGTCACGGTGTCGCCGTTGGGCAACTCGATCTTCTTGGAAGTCTTGATGGCGGGGTCGATGGACCCGATGCGCACATTGAGCCCCGCCATATGGAAGATGCGCACCAGTTGCGCAACGTTGGCGAGATAAAAGGTGTTCTTGGAGTGATTTTCCGGAATGACGAGCAGGTTGCGCGCTTCCGGACAGATCTTCTCGATGGCCGCCTGCGCGGCCTGCACCGCCAGCGGCAGCATTTCCTTGGTGAGGTTGTTCCAGCCGCCCGGGAACAGGTTGGTGTCGACCGGGGCCAGCTTGAAGCCGGCGTTGCGGATGTCGACGGCGCTGTAGAACGGCGGCGTGTGCTCCATCCACTCGAGCCGGAACCAGCGCTCGATGGCAGGCATCGAGTCGAGCACCCGCTGCTCCAGTTCGTTGATCGGGCCGGTCAGGGCGGTGACGAGATGCGGAACCATGCGGGCGGCCTTGTTGGTTTTGTGCTTAAAGGTAGAGCGGAATTGTAGGAATTGGGGGTGCCCATCCCGAAGACAAGACCACGACAGCGGCGCGCATCAGGTCCGCACTTCGCCTTGGCCCAGCACCACGTACTTGAGCGAGGTCAGCCCTTCGATCCCCACCGGTCCGCGCGCATGGAACTTGTCGGTGCTGATGCCGATTTCGGCGCCCAGACCGAACTCGAAACCGTCCGCGAAGCGTGTGCTCGCATTGACCATCACGCTGGCCGAATCAACCTCGCGCAGGAAGCGCTGCGCATGCACGTGGTCGCGCGTGACGATGGCGTCGGTGTGGTGGCTCGAATAGCGGTTGATGTGCGCAATGGCCTCGTCCACGCCAGCCACCACCTTGATGCTGATGACGGCGGCCAGGTATTCCTCGGACCAGTCGGATTCGACCGCATCGACCACCCTGGCTTTCGGATCGATCGCACCGTCGGCGCGCAGGATGGCGGCGGCGGCCGGGTCGCAGCGCATTTCCACACCCTTGGCCGCGAAGATGGCGGCGATCTCGGGCAGGAAGTCGTCGGCCACCGAGGCCGACACCAGCAGGCCTTCGGCGGCATTGCAGGGGCTGTACTTCTGGGTCTTGGCGTTGTCGACGATACGCAGCGCCATGTCGAACTCGGCCGTATCGTCCACGTAGACGTGGCAGTTGCCGTCCAGGTGCTTGATGACCGGCACCTTGGCGTCGCGGCTGATGCGCTCGATCAGGCCCTTGCCGCCGCGCGGAATGATCACGTCGACGAACTCGGGCATGGCGATCAGCTGGCCGACGGCTTCGCGGTCGGTGGTCTGTACCAGCTGCACCGCATCGACCGGCAGGCCGGCTTCGGCCAGCGCCTCGGACACCAGGAGCGCCAGCGCCTTGTTCGACTCGATGGCTTCCGAGCCGCCGCGCAGGATGGCTGCGTTGCCGCTCTTGATGGCCAGGCTCGCGGCCTCGATGGTCACGTTGGGGCGGCTCTCGTAGATCATGCCGAAGACGCCGATCGGCACGCGCATCTGGCCCACGCGGATGCCGCTGGGCTGCTGCTTCATGCCGATGATCTCGCCGATCACGTCGGCCATGCCGGCGAGTTGCTCGCAGCCGAGCGCCACGGTCTCGATGACCTTGGGCGTGAGCTTGAGGCGGTCCACCATCGGCGCCGAGAGGCCGGCGGCCGTGGCGCGCTCGAGGTCCTTCTGGTTGGCTACGGCCAGCACCGGGCCGGCTTCGCGCAGGCGCCGGGCCAGCGCCTTCAATGCCTTGTTTTTGGTGGCTGCATCCGCACGGGCCATGAGGAATGCAGCGGCTTTGGCTTGCAGACCCAGGGTCTGCATGTGCTCGCTGACGTTGAACGCATTCATGTGTTCATTTTCCCACGCCGACCTGTGACCCGGCTTACACGGGCCTTTTGATGGCTGGAGCCATCGTGCGCGGGCCGAGTCAGGCGCGTCGCGGAGCGGTCGCCGCGCTGCTGCACGCGCGGCACAGCATCAGCGCCAGCCGCTGCAGGGCCTGCCAGCCGCTGGCGGGCCAGTCGGGCTGCTTCAGGCCCTTCACGATGCCGTCCACCACGTGCGCCGCGCGCAGCAGCCGGGCCAGCATGCGGTCGTCCAGGCGCGGCAGCACGCGCTCGAAGGCGCGCTCGCGCGGGCCCCAGATGCGGTTCTCGCGCAGCGCCATCGGCAGCGGGCGCCCCGAGGCCATGGCGTCCTTCACGCGCTTGAGCGCACGGATGTCCTCCGCGATCGTGTAGTGCACCAGCACCTCGGCCTCGCCCTCGGCCTGCAGGCCGTCGAGCATGCGCGCCACGCGCTGCGGATTGCCGGCCAGCACGGCTTCGGACAGCTTGAACACGTCGTAGCGCGCCACGTTGTTGACCGCAGCCTCGACCTGCTCCCAGCTCAGCTCGCCGGCCGGGTGCAGCAGCGCGAGCTTCTGGATTTCCTGGTGCGCGGCGAGCAGGTTGCCCTCCACGCGATCGGCGAAGAACTGCAGCGTGCGCTGGCCTTCGTCGCCGGGCATCACGCGCTGGCCCTGCTGGCCCAGGCGCTGCGCGATCCATTGCGGCAGCGCGTTGCGCTCGATCGGGTCGACCTGGATGCTCGCACCGTTGTTCTCCAGCGCCGAGAACCAGGCGCCGGTGCGCGTGGCCTTGTCCAGCCGCGGCAGCATCACGAGCGTGAGCGTGCTGTCGTTGCCCGGCGCAGCCTCGGCCAGCTGCTGAAGCGCCGCGCTGCCGTCCTTGCCGGGCTTGCCCGAGGGAATGCGGATCTCGACGATCTGCTTGTCGGCGAACAGCGAGAGCGAGCCCCCGGCCGCAAGCACTGCGCTCCAGTCGAAGTGCGCGCCGGCCACGGTGTACGAGCTGCGCTCGGTGTAGCCCTGCGCACGCGCGGCGGTGCGGATGGCGTCGGCCGCCTCCTGCGCGAGCAACGGCTCGTCGCCGTGGATCGTGTAGAGCGGCTTCAGGCCCTTCTGCAGGTGGGCCCCGAGCTGGGCGCTGGCGAGTTGCATGGCAATCGAATGGAGGCCGGAGCGCGCGGCCTCAGAGTTCCTTGACGGCTGCCAGGCGGCGCATCAGCTGCTGCGCGATATCCGCCTGCATGTCGCGGAACAGCAGATCGGCCTCGCCTTCCTTGGCCAGCGCATTGGTTTCGTTGAAGCTCAGGTCGCGCGTCTGCGAAACCTCGGAGGCCGGCAGCAGGTCCTTGCCGCCCGGCGTGCGCAGGCGGAAGCGCACGCGCAACTGCAGCTGCAGCTCGCGCACGAGGCCGGCCGAATTGGTCGAGATCACGAAGCGGTTGCGGTCCTCGCCGAGGATCTCGAGCACCACGTCGGCGGTGGAGGACTGGTCGGCCGGCACCAACGTCACCGAGCCGGTGGCCCGCAGCTCGCGCCGGATCTGATTGATCATGGCCGAGTTGCCCGACACCGACAGCGTCTTGAAGGCGAAGACCGGCGCCTTGCGCAGCTCGAAGCCGCAGCCCGCCAGGCCGAGCGAAGCGCCCGCCACCGTCAGCCCGAGAAGAAAGCCGCGGCGCGGCAGCGAGGCATTGCGAGTGTTCATGCTTGCTTGAGTCGTTCAGAGAACCACGTTGACCAGGCGGCCGGGAACCACGATCACGCGCTTGGGCGGAGCGCCTTCGGCGAAGTTGACGAAGTCGTCGCAGGCGAGTGCGAGCTTCTCGATCTCGTCCTTCGAAGCGCCGGCCGGCACGCTGAGCTTGCCGCGCAGCTTGCCGTTGACCTGCAGCATCAGTTCGATCTCGTCCTGCACCAGCGCGCCGACATCGACCGTGGGCCAGGCCGCGTCGAGCAGGCCGCCCAGGTCCTTGTCGTAGCCGAGTTCGTTCCAGAGCTGCTGGGCGATGTGCGGCGTGGCCGGGTAGAGGCAGCGCAGCAGGATGCCGAAGCCTTCGCGCAGCGCGGCCGCGTCGCCGGTGCTGCCGTCGGGCTTGAAGCCCTCCAGCGCGTTGAGCAGCTTCATCGCGCCCGACACCACGGTGTTGTATTGCATGCGCTGGTAGTCGTAGTCGACCTGGCGCAGCACGGTGTGCACCTCGCGGCGCAGCGCCTGGGCGGACTTGCCGAAGCTCTGGCCCTCGATCGCGACCGGCGCCACGTCCGCCTGCGCCACGCCGAAGTTCCACACGCGGCGCAGGAAACGGTAGCTGCCTTCGACGGCCGCGTCGTTCCACTCGAGCGTGGCCTCGGGCGGCGCGGTGAACATGGTGTACAGGCGCGCGGTGTCGGCGCCGTACTTCTCGATCAGGTCCTGCGGGTCGACGCCGTTGCGCTCGCTCTTGCCCATCTTGCCGACGCCGCCGTACTCGACCTTCGTGCCGTCGGCCAGCGTGCCGCCGGTGATGCGGCCCTGCGCGTCGAGCACCGCCGTGACTTCGAGGGGCGGGAAGTAGTCCTTGCCGCCCTTCTCGTTGCGCTTGTAGAAGATGTGGTTGAGCACCATGCCCTGCGTGAGCAGCTTGCTGAAGGGCTCGTCGGCCTTCACTAGGCCGAGGTCGCGCATCACCTTGGTCCAGAAGCGCGCGTACAGCAGGTGAAGAATCGCGTGCTCGATGCCGCCGATGTACTGGTCCATCGGCATCCAGTAGTCGGCGCCGCCGGCCACCATGGCGTCGTCGTTCTTCGGGTCGCAGTAGCGCATGAAGTACCACGAGCTGTCCACGAAGGTGTCCATCGTGTCGGTCTCGCGCCGCGCGGCCTTGCCGCACACGGGGCAGGTCACACCGGCGTGGAAGCCCTCGTGCTTGTTCAGCGGGTTGCCCGAGCCGTCGGGCACGCAGTCGGTCGGCAGCACCACGGGCAGGTCCTTCTCGGGGACCGGCACCGCGCCGTGCTCTTCGCAATGGATGATCGGGATCGGCGTGCCCCAGTAGCGCTGGCGGCTCACGCCCCAGTCGCGCAGGCGCCATGTGGTCTGCAGCTCGCCCAGGTCCTTCTGGCCCAGCGCATGCGCCACGGCGGCCACGGCCTCCTTGTAGGTCATGCCGCTGAAGTTGTCGGAGTTGATGGTCACGCCGCGCTGCTTGTCGCCGTACCAGTCCTGCCACTTGTGATAGTCGAAGTGCGGCTCGTCGTCGACCAGCACGACCTGGATGATCTCGATGCCGTACTTGTTGGCGAAGGCGAAGTCGCGCTCGTCATGCGCGGGCACGCCCATCACGGCGCCGTCGCCATAGCCCATGAGCACGTAGTTGCCGACCCACACCGGCACCTGCTCCTCGGTGATCGGATGCATCACCGTGAGGCCGGTGGGCACGCCCTTCTTCTCCTGCGTGGCGAGTTCGGCCTCGGTGGTGCCGCCGGCCTTGCACTCCTCGATGAAGGCCGCGACCTTCGGATCGAGCGTGGCGGCGTGTGCGGCCAGCGGATGCTCGGGCGCGACGGCGCAGAAGGTCACGCCCATGATGGTGTCGGCACGCGTGGTGAACACGTACATGCGGCCGTCCTGGATGAGCTTGCCGTCGGCGCCATGGATGTCATGCGTGAAGGCGAAGCGCAGGCCCTCGCTCTTGCCGATCCAGTTCTCCTGCATCAGCTTGACGCGCTCGGGCCAGCCCGGCAGCTTGTGCTGGGTGTGTTCGAGCAGCTCTTCGGCGTAGTCGCTGATCTTCAGGTAGTAGCCAGGGATCTCGCGGCGCTCGACCGTGGCGCCGGTGCGCCAGCCCTTGCCGTCGATCACCTGCTCGTTGGCCAGCACGGTCTGGTCGACCGGGTCCCAGTTGACGACCTGGGTCTTGCGGTAGGCGATGCCCTTCTCGAGCATCTTCAGGAACAGCCACTGGTTCCACTTGTAGTAGCTCGGATCGCAGGTGGCGATCTCGCGGCTCCAGTCGATCGCCAGGCCCATGGCCTGGAGCTGACCGCGCATGTAGTCGATGTTCTCGTAGGTCCACTTGGCCGGCGGCACCCCGTTCTTCAGCGCCGCGTTCTCGGCCGGCAGGCCGAAGGCGTCCCAGCCCATGGGCATCAGCACGTTGTAGCCGCTCATGCGCAGGTAGCGCGTGAGCATGTCGTTGATGGTGTAGTTGCGCACGTGGCCCATGTGCAGCTTGCCGCTGGGGTACGGCAGCATCGAGCAGGCGTAGTACTTCTTGCGGCTCGCGTCCTCGGTGACGCGGTAGGCATCGGCGGCGCTCCATTGCGCCTGGGCAGCGGACTCGACGTCGCTGGGTTTGTAGCTGGGATTCATGACGGGTTCGGCAAGACCCGGCGCGGGGTGGCCGGGGAGGACGGATTATCGCGCCGGACTAGACTCGCTCCCCAGCTTGCCGCCTCATGCGGACGGAAAGACACAATGAAATTGCTCTGGAAACATCTCGCCCTGTCCTTCGCGGCCGCCGCCGGCCTTGCCGCCACGCCGCTGTGGGCCCAGCAGAACGACAAGCCCCTGCGCCTCGTCGTGCCCTTCGCCACCGGCGGCGCCCAGGATGTCATCGCCCGCTACCTGGGCGCCAAGCTCACCGACAGGCTTGGCCAGAGCGTCATCGTCGACAACAAGGCCGGCGCCGGCGGCATCGTGGCCGCCGACGCGGTGGCCAAGGCGGCGGACGGGGCCACGGTGCTGCTGGCAACGGGCGGCGCCATCACCATCGCACCCCACCTGCAGGCCAAGCTCCCCTACGACCCGGTGCACGAACTGGTGCCGGTGGCCCTCGTGGCGGACACGCCGATGACGCTGTCCGTGCGCACCGAAAGCCCCTACAAGACCGTGGCCGACGTGCTGCGCGACGCCAAGGCCAGGCCAGGCCAGGTTACCTACGCCTCGACCGGCAACGGCACCGTGTCACACCTGACCGGGGCGCTGCTGGCGCAGGCGAGCGGCGTGAACCTGCTGCACGTGCCCTACCGGGGCGCCGCGCCCGCCATGACGGACCTGCTGGGCGGGCAGGTGGCGGCCATCGTGACCAGCGTGGCCTCGATCGAGCCGATGGTCGCCAGCGGCAAGGCGCGCGTGCTCGGCACCTTCTCCCATGCGGCGCTGCCCGGCATGGGCACGGCCCCGACCATCGGCGAGGCCACGGGCCTGCCGGGCATGGAAGTGCCGGTCTGGGTCGGCGTGATGGCGCCGGCGCGCATGCCGGCGGCGAGCGTCGAGAAGCTGTCCGCGGCGCTGGTCGAGGTGTGCAACCTGCCGGAGACGAAGCAGCGCTTCGCCCAGCTGGGCGCGGTCAATACCTGCGGCGGCCCGGCCGCGCTGGGCAAGGTGGTGGCGGAAGACAGCCAGCGCTGGGCGAAAGTGATCAAGCAAGGCGGAATCAAGGTTGACTAGCTTGGCTCTCCCCCAGGCTTCGCGCACTTCGTGTCGCTTCGCCAACCCCCCCGCCGGGGGCAACACCGGTGGCCCGGCAAAGCCGGTTCCACGGTGTTCACGAATGGGGATGCGCCTGTGACGGTCGCGGCGAAGCGGTATCACGTCGGCATTGCGGGTGCCGGGGCGATCGCGCTGGCCGGCGCGGCGTGGCTGCGGCGGGCGGGCCATGGCGTCACGATGTGGTCGCCGGGCGGCCGGGGCGCGGACGGGCTGCGCACTCAGCCGCTGGAAGCCTGCGGCATCCAGTCGTTCTCGGTGAAGGTCGAGGTCGCCGACGGCGCGGCCGGGCTCTGCGCCGCTTCGGACGTGCTGCTGCTCGCCCTCCCCGTCAACGGCCACAGGCGCGTGATGGACGCGCTGCTCCCTTTCCTGCGCGACGGCCAGACCGTGATCGTCAGCTCGATGGCCTCGCTGTCCTCGCTCTATCTGCACGAAGCAGCTGCGCGCGCAGGCCGGCGGATCACGGTCGCCAGCTTCGGCACGACCGTGCTGACCGCGCGCCGCGAGTCCGGCACGCAGGTCAGGGTGATGACGCGGCGCAAGGCGGTCGGCGTCTCCGCCCTGCCCGGCTCGCGGGTGGAAGAGGCCGTCGCGCTGTGCACCGCCCTCTTCGGTGACGGCTTCTTCCCCGACGGCAGCGCCCTCGCGAGCGCCCTGGCCAACGTCAATCCGCAGTCCCACGGCCCGCTCGCGGTGTTCAACTGGACGCGCATCGAGCGCGCCGAGAACTGGCCGCAGTACCACTGCATGACGCCCGGCGTGTCGCGCGTGATCGAGGCGCTGGACCGGGAGCGGCGCGCCGTGGCCGCCGCGTTCGGCATCGAGCTCGGTCCCATCGAAGCGCATTTCGCGCGCTCCTTCGGCACCGCGTCGGCAAAGCTGGAGGACATCGCCGCCGAGCTGCACGCCAAGCGCGGCGGTCCGCCCGGCCCCACGCAGGCCAACACCCGCTACGTCACCGAGGACATGCCCTACGGCCTGGCGTTCGTCGAGGCGCTGGGCGCCATCGCCGGCGTGCCGACGCCCGCGACCCGTACCATCGTGGATGCGGCCTCGCTGGTCAACGGCATCGACTTCCGCTGCGAGAACGACCTGCTCGAACCGCTGGGCCTGGCGAACGAAACCGTCGCCGGGCTGCTCGAGCGCCTATGAAGCGTCGGCTTCGGGGAACACCGGCTCCCCGAGGTTGAGCATCAGCCGGTTGGCCCAGGCGAACAGGGCGACCGAATGGATCAGGTCGAGGATCTCCTGCTCGGTCAGCCCGGCCTCCTTCAACCCGCGCACGTCGTCGGCCGAGACCTTGTCGGGCTCGGCACCGAGACGGATCGAGAACGCGACGATGGCCTTCTCGCGCGCCGTGGTGCCGGCGCCTTGCGGCTCCTCGAACACCTGCGAGATCACGTCGTTGCGCTTGGCCAGCTGCTCGAAGCGCTGCGCATGCACCGAGGCGCAGTACACGCAGCCGTTGACGCGCGATTCCACCGTGGCGCCCAGCTCGCGCTCGGCACGCGGCATGCCGCCCGGTGCGAACATGATCGCGTTGAAAGCGATGGAGCGCTGCAGCAGTATCTCGGGCTGATGCGCCAGCACCAGGAAGTACGGCGAGCTGCGCGCCTGCGGGCTCATCTCGTCGAGTGCGGCCAGCTGGGCCGGCGTGGCGGTGTCGAGGTTCACCGTGTCGAGCCACGGCTTCCACTGGAGCACCTCGGTGGTGAAGCCCTTGATGCGGATCGGGGCCGTCATGCCGCAGCCTCCGCGGCGACCAGCGCCTTCAGGCCCGCGGCAACGCGGATCTGGTACGAGAGGAAGGCGATCAACTGGCTCATCGCCACGATGGCGGGCGTCGAGAGGCCGCTCGCGGCCAGCGACTGCACGGCGGCCTTGTCGCCCTCGATGGGGCGCTCGATCAGCTTGCCGGTGAAGGCCAGCACGGCCTGCAGGCGCGCATCGGCCACGGGCCGCCCGGCGTCCACGGCAGCGATCACGTCGCCATCCGCGCCTTCGGCCGCCAGCCTGTCGCGGTAGTGCGCGGCCAGGCTGTCCGCCTTCGACACGCGGCAGGCATGCAGCGCCACGAGCAGCCGCTCGCTTACCGACAGGCCTTCGACGGCCGGCGAGAACATCGCGTCATAGCTGCCCTGCGTGGCTGCAACGACCTTGTCGCGCTGGCGCCGCAGCGCCCAGAGGGGGTGGTCCGGCGCCAGCGGGACGGCGGCATCGATCACATCGTGGGGAGTGCTTGTCATGGTCGGTTTCTTTCTTGGGGCGGCAGCGCGGGCGTCCATTCGTCGCCGAACAGTTCCGGCTCGGCGTAGGCCTCGAGGTTGGCGTAGTGGTGGTCGAAGTCCTCGCGGTAGAACAGGCTGGCAATGCCGCTCGCCAGCCGCCTGGCGCCATCGCTGATGGCCGGGATGTCGCCCGACACCGTGCCGTGCGACAGCGCGGCCGGGTAGCAGAAGCAGTGGATGCGCCCGAGCCCCGCGCATTCGCCCGGCACGCGCTGCCGGAATTCGAAGGCGGGCCCGAGGTCGGGCGAGTCGGCCAGTTCCTGGTCTTCGTCGCCGGGCGCGGGCTCGAAGCGGTCTTTCCATGTCCGGATGTGGGCCGAGATGCCGGCAAACTCCGGACGGTTCGGCCAGTCGACCTTGAAGCCGGTCGAGACGATCAGGAAGTCGAATTCGAAAACCCCCTTCGGCGTCGACACGCGCATGGCCTCGCCCCGCGGCTCGATGGCGAGGATGGGGCAACCGAAGTTGAAGAAGGCATTGGTGTGCCCCGACACCCGCAGCGTGCTGCCGTGCGGCGGCGGCACGTTCGCCACGTTGATGTAGTGGCGGATGCGCCACTTGAGCTCGTCGGGCAAATCGTAGTGCCCCTGCGTGAGCCCCGGCACACCCGCCCCCTTGCCCTTGTTGACGCGCGGCAGGTCGCTGCGGCGGATCAGCAGCTCGACGCTGCGCGCACCGGCCTCCAGCGCGGTGGCCGCGCTGTCCATGGCCGAGGAGCCAGCGCCGACCACGCCCACGCGCAGGCCTTCGAGCCGGCCGTAGTCCATGTCGTCGGACGAATGCGCCCATTTCGAGCGCGGCAGTGCGTCGACGAAAGCCGGAACGGCCGGCCCGCCGAGGCCGTCACGCCCCGTCGCAAGGACGACGCGGCGCGCCAGCACGCTGCGCTCGCCCTGCGGCGTGCGCAGGGCCAGCCGCACGCCGGACGCATCGGGCAGCGGGTGGATGCCGACCACCGCGGTGTCGTTGCGCACGTCCACGTCCATCACGCGGCGGTACCAGACCAGGTAGTCCATCCACTGCAGGCGCGGGATCTTGTCCATCGCGGTCCAGGCCTCCAGCCCGAACTGGGCCTCGAACCAGGCGCGAAAGGTGAGTGACGGCAGGCCGAGCGCGGGGCCGGTGAGCTCCTTGGGCGAGCGCAGCGTCTCCATGCGCGCCGTCGTCGCCCAGGGGCCCTCCCTGCCCGCGGGCGAGCGGTCGAACACCACGGCGCGAATGCCCAGCTGCGCCAGCGCGACCGAGGCGGCCAGGCCGGCCTGGCCGCCGCCGATGATGGCCACGTCGAGCATGGATTCATCGCCGGCCTGTCGGGCGGGCATCCAGTTGCGGCCGGGCCAGCCGAGATATTCGAGGTCCTGGGCGAGCCGCGCTTCGAGCGCGGCGAGGGAGGAAGCGGAATCTGATGTCATCTTGAAGAGCGGGGAACGACGCCCAGTGTAGAAAGCTTCGCGGGTGGCCCGGATTTCGCATGCCACAATGATTTTCAGACCACAGGGGCCGGCATGGGCAGCAAGAGCGACAGCGAATGGTGGCGCGGCGCGGTGATCTACCAGATCTACCCGCGCAGCTTCATGGACAGCGATGGCGACGGCATCGGCGACCTGCCGGGCATCACGTCCCGGCTCGAGCACGTGGCCAGCCTCGGCGTCGATGCCGTCTGGGTTTCCCCTTTCTTCCGCTCGCCGATGAAGGACTTCGGCTACGACGTGGCCGACTACCGCGCAGTCGACCCGCTGTTCGGCACGCTGGCCGACTTCGACGCCATGCTGGCGCGCATGCACGCGCTGGGCCTGAAGCTCATCATCGACCAGGTGCTTTCGCACACCTCCGACCAGCACGCCTGGTTCGCCGAAAGCCGCAGCAGCCGCGACAACCCCAAGGCCGACTGGTACGTCTGGGCCGACCCCAAGGCCGACGGCACGCCGCCGACCAATTGGCTGTCGGTATTCGGCGGCTCGGCCTGGCAGTGGGACTCGCGCCGGCGGCAGTACTACCTGCACAGCTTCCTCGCCGAGCAGCCCGACCTCAACTTCCACTGCGACGCCGTGCAGGAGGCCCTGCTGGGCGAGGTGCGCTTCTGGTGCGAGCGCGGCGTGGACGGCTTTCGCTTCGACGCCTGCAACCACCAGTTTCACGATGCGCTGCTGCGCGACAACCCGCCGGCCTCACCGGCGTCGATCGACGGGGTCAGCACAGTGCGCGCCGACAACCCCTACGCGATGCAGCAGCACTTGTACGACAAGAGCCAGATGGAGAACCTGGCCTTCCTCGAAAGCCTGCGCCGCCTGCTCGACGATTACGGCGCGGTGGCGCTGGGAGAGGTCGGCGACGAGAACGCGCCGCCCGTCATGGCGCAATACACCGAGCTCGGCAAGCGCCTGCACCTGGCCTACAGCTTCAGCCTGCTGACGGCAGACCACCGCCCCGCCCACCTGCGCCACCAGGTCGAGGCGCTCGACGACGCGCTGGCGCCCACCGGCGGCTGGGGTTGCTGGGCGGTGTCGAACCACGATGTGCCGCGCGTCGCCACGCGATGGAGCGACGGCGGCCCGGCCGACGCCCGGCGCGACCGGCTCTGGCTGGCGCTGCTGCTCGCACTGCGCGGCAGCGCCAGCATCTACCAGGGCGAGGAACTGGGCCTGCCCGAGGCCGAAGTGCCCTTCGAACTGCTGCAGGACCCGTACGGCCGCGCGTTCTGGCCCGAGTTCAAGGGCCGCGACGGCTGCCGCACGCCGATGCCGTGGACCACCGCGGCGCCGAACGGCGGCTTCACCACCGGTACGCCCTGGCTGCCGGTGTACGGCCCCCACCTTCCGCTGGCCGTCGAACGGCAGGCCGCGCGGCCCGATTCGATGTTCGCCTTCAGCCGCACGCTGCTGCACTGGCGGCGCACGCAGCCCCTGCTGCGCACCGGCGGCATCCGCTTCATCGATGCGCCCGACCCTCTGCTGCATTTCGAGCGGCGCGACGGGCATTCGTCGCTGCAGGCGGTCTTCAACCTCGGGAGCGAACCGGTTTCGATGCCGCTGGCCGAAGCCCTGATGCCTCTCGTCGGACATCCGCTCGCGCCGAGCGCCGTCATGCAGGCCGAAGGCGGAAAGCGCATGCTCGCGCTGGCGCCGTACGGCGTCTTCTTCGGCACGCCCGCCGCCGAAGGACAAAGCTGAGCACCATGCCCTCCTCCAAGCCGCTGCCCGAATCCGAAGTCCATGCGCTGATGCGCGCGGAGCATGGCGACCCGTTCGCCGTGCTGGGCCCGCACGAGACGCCCGAAGGCCTGGAAGTGCGCGCATTGCTGCCCGGTGCGCAGCGCGTGGCCGTGCTGCATTCGCGCACCGGCTGGCCGCTTGCGATCCTGGCACGGCATGCCGAATCGGACCTGTTCAGCGGATTGGTCCCGGCCGCGGAGGCCCGCATGGGCTACTCGTTCCAGGTCGACTGGGAGGCGCACACCTCGCGGCTCGAAGACCCCTACCGCTTTCCGTTCGTGCTCGGCGAAACCGACGTGTGGCTGCTGGCCGAGGGCACGCACCTGCGGCCGTGGGAGCGGCTGGGTGCGCACCTGCGCGAGATGGACGGCGTGAAGGGCGTGGCCTTTGCCGTCTGGGCGCCGAACGCAAAGCGCGTGTCGGTGGTGGGCAGCTTCAACAACTGGGACGGCCGGCGCCACATGATGCGGCTGCGCCGCGAGTGCGGCGTGTGGGAGATCTTCGCGCCGCATGTGACGGTGGGCGACAGCTACGAGTTCGAGATCCTGTCGGCGCAGGGCGAGGTGCTGCGCAAGGCCGATCCCTTCGCGTTCTCGTCGCAGCTGCGGCCCGACACCGCCTGCGTGGTGCAGCCCCTGCCCGCGCCGGTGAAGCTGCCCGAAGGCCGCGCCGCCGCGAACGGGCGCCATACGCCGATCAGCATCTACGAAGTGCACCTGGGCTCGTGGCGCCGCAAGAACAACGGCCACGAATGGCTGGACTACCGCGAGCTGGCCGACACGCTGGTGCCCTACGCGCGCGACATGGGCTTCACGCACATCGAGCTGCTGCCGATCAGCGAACACCCCTTCGACGGCTCATGGGGCTACCAGCCGATCGGGCTCTACGCGCCCACCTCGCGCTTCGGCACGCCGGGCGACTTCCGGCATTTCGTGGAAGCGGCGCATGCCGCAGGGCTGGGCGTGATCCTCGATTGGGTGCCCGCGCACTTCCCGACCGATTCGCACGGCCTCGGCCGCTTCGACGGCACCGCGCTGTACGAGTACGCCGACCCGCGCGAAGGCTTCCACAACGACTGGCAGACGCTGATCTTCAACTACGCACGCACGGAGGTGCGCAACTACCTCGTCGGCAATGCGCTGTACTGGCTGGAGCGCTACGGCGTGGACGGCCTGCGCGTGGATGCGGTGGCTTCGATGCTGTACCGCGACTACAGCCGCAAGGCCGGCGAGTGGGTGCCGAACGTGCTCGGCGGGCGCGAGAACCTGGAGGCCATCGACTTCCTGCGGCGCATGAACCGCGTGGTGGGCATCGAGCGGCCCGGGGCCGTGACGGTGGCTGAGGAATCTACGAGCTTCCCCGGCGTGACCCGGCCGCCGGAAGACGGCGGGCTGGGCTTTCACTACAAGTGGAACATGGGGTGGATGAACGACACGCTGGCGTATGCGGGCACCGATCCGGTCTACCGCAAGCATCACCACCAGCAGATCACCTTCGGGCTGATGTACGCGCACAGCGAGAACTTCGTGCTGCCGCTGTCGCACGACGAAGTGGTGCACGGCAAAGGCTCGATGATCGGGCGGATGCCTGGCGACGAGTGGCAGAAGTTCGCGGGCCTGCGTAACCTGTATGGCTACCTCTGGGCGTATCCGGGAAAGAAGCTGCTGTTCATGGGGGGCGAGTTCGCGCAGTACGCGGAGTGGAATGCCGACCGCGGCCTCGACTGGCATCTGCTGGAGCATGCGGCGCATCAAGGGGTGCGGCGGCTGGTGCGCGACCTGAACAACGTGTATCGGCACTTTCCTGCGCTGCATGAGCTCGACCATGAGGGCGCGGGGTTCGAATGGATCGTGCATGACGATGCGGACCAGTCGGTGTTTGCGTTTGTTCGGCGGGCTCGGGATGGGGCGTTCGTGGTGGCGGTCTGCAATTTCACGCCGGTGCCTCGGCATGGGTATCGGCTGGGGGTTCCTTGTGCTGGCTCTTATCGGGAGATTGTCAATACGGACGGCTCGATTTATGGGGGCAGTGGGGTCGGTAACGGCGTTGTCGAGAGTTCTCCCGTGCCATGGCATGGGAAGGCGGACTCTGTTTCGATCAGTGTGCCGCCACTGGCTACCGTGATGTGGGTGTTGGCTTGACGTTGCTTGACTTGGTTTGTTTCCCGGGGCCGGGTCTCGCCCCGGCGGGCGACCTACTTTTCTTTGCTTCGCCAAAGAAACGTAGGCAAAAGAAAGGCGACCCTACTGTCTGCGTCCCTGCGCTTCGCTCCGGGCAACCTGCGGTGCTCGCGGTTCGCGGGGTCCCGCCCAAACTCGCTTCGCTCAGACAAGGGCGGGCCCTGATCCGCGAACCGCTGCGCTCCTCGGCGCAGCCAGAAGGGATTGGAAAACCGAACGCGCCATCGCTTCGCTCGGCGCGGGGCGGCTGCAGGCGCTGCGCGCCTGCAGCCGCATGGGGGCCGAGCGAAGCGAAGGCCCGGGAGGGTTCCCCTCCCCTCTGGCTGCGCCGAGGAGCGGAGCGTTTCGCGGATCAGGGCTCGCCCTTGTTTGAGCGAAGCGAGTTCTGCGAGACCCCGCGAAACGCGAGCACCGCAGGTTGCCCCGTAGCGCAGCGAAGGGGTCGCAGACAGTGGGGTCGCCTTTTCTTTGCTCACTTTCTTTTGGCGAAGCAAAAGAAAGTGAGTCGCCCGCCGGGGCGAGTCCCGGCCCCGGAAAGCAACCACCCGCCGGAGGTAGCAACATGCTGAGCCCAGGCACCCCCTACCCCTTGGGCGCAACACCCTCGCAACAGGGAGTCAACTTCGCAATAGCAGCGCCAACAGCAGAAGCAGTAAAGCTCTGCATCTTCGACAGCACCGGCAAGAGCGAGCAGCAGCGCCTCAACCTACCGGCATGCACCGACGGCATCTGGCACGGCCACCTGCCCAGCGGCAAGCCCGGCCTCGTCTACGGCTACCGAGTCCACGGCCCGTGGTCCCCCCACGAAGGCCAGCGCTTCAACCCAGCCAAGCTGCTGCTCGACCCCTACGCCCGAGAGATCGTCGGCAGCTACGACGGCAGCGACATCTTCCTGGGCCACGACCCCGCGAACCCGGCCCAGAGGGACGCCCGCGACAACGCAGCCGTCGCGCTCAAGGCCCGCGTCGCGCAACCCGCCGGTCCGGCAGCGGCATCCGGCCACGCCCGCATCCCCGCCGGCGAGCGCGTGCTCTGCGAGCTGCACGTCAAAGGCCAGACCAGGCTCCACCCCGCAGTCCCCGCGGCACTCCGGGGCACCTACGCCGGCCTCGCGGAGCCCGCCGTGCTCGACCACCTCCAGCGCCTGGGTGCCACCACCCTGAGCCTCATGCCCGTGCAGCACCGCGCCGACGAGCAGCGCCTGCTGCGCATGGGCCTGAGCAACTACTGGGGCTACACCACCATCGGCTGGTTCGCTCCCGAGGCCCGCTACTGGAGCGGCCGCGCCGGCACCACGCCCGCCAGCGAGTTCCGCGCGATGGCCGACGCCATACACGCACGTGGCATGGAGCTGGTGATCGACGTGGTCTATAACCACAGCGCCGAGACCGACGAGCTCGGTCCCACGCTCTCGCTGCGCGGCATCGACAACGCGCTGTACTACCACCTGCGCCCCGACGACCGCGCCCTCTACGAGAACTGGGCCGGCACGGGCAACTGCCTGAATCTCGGCGAGCCGCGCGTGCTGCAGCTGGTGACGGACAGCCTGCGCTTCTGGGCCTGCGAGATGGGTGTCGACGGTTTCCGCTTCGATCTCGCCCCGGTGCTCGGGCGCGACGCGCAGCGAGGCTTCGACCCACGCGCGCCCTTCTTCGCCGCCATCGCGCAAGACCCGGTGCTCTCGCGCACCCTGCTCATCGCCGAGCCCTGGGACATCGGCCCCGGCGGCTACCGCCTCGGCGAGTTCCCGCCGGGCTGGCTCGAATGGAACGACCGCTACCGCGACACGCAGCGCGGCTTCTGGCTGCGCCAGGCGCACGACGACAGGGCCGGCCTGGGCGACTTCGCCCATCGCTTCACCGCTTCCAGCACGCAGTTCGCCCATCGCGGCCGCGCGCCGGCCGCGAGCGTCAACTTCGTCACCGCGCACGACGGCTTCACGCTGCGCGACCTCGTGAGCTACAACGAGCGCCACAACCTCGCCAACGGCGAGGGCAACCGTGACGGCCATGGCCACAACATGAGCAACAACTGTGGCGTCGAGGGGCCGAGCAACGACCCCGCCGTGCTGGCCCTGCGCAGCCGCCTGCAGCGCGCGCTGCTCGCCACGCTGATGCTGTCACAGGGCACACCCATGCTGCTGGCCGGCGACGAGCTGGGCCACAGCCAGCAGGGCAACAACAACGCCTACTGCCAGGACAACGAGACCACATGGCTCGCGTGGATCGGCGCCTCCGCCCCCGACAGCGACGCGGCCCGCACGAGCGCCTTCGTGGCGCGCCTGGCCGCCCTGCGCCGCGAAGCCCCGGCCCTGCGCAGCACCCGCTGGTGGCCACCCGAGACGCCGCAGGGCATGCCGCCGGGCATCCGCTGGCTGCGCCCCGACGGCGAACCGATGACGGCCGGCGACTGGCGCACGGGCACGGCACTTGCAATCCTTTTCGGCGATGGCGCCGGCGACGGCGGCTCGTGGCTGGTGCTGGTGAACGCAGGCCCGCAGGCTGTGTCCTTCAGGCTGCCCGCGGGCGCTTGGCGCCTGCGCCTGTCCACCGATCCCGAGGACGATCCGGGTGAGATGGGCCGGCCGCTCGGCGGCACGGCGCAAGTGCCTTTTTCAAGCATCGGGATCGCAAGAACGTAGGAGCCAGGCGCACGGCGCGGTGCTAGTCTCGATGCAGAGACCCTGACGGCGAATGAATTCCAACAAGCGAACGAACGGAGACTCAGGATGGACAACCTCACACCGCAAGCGCAGCCCCCGCAGGAGCTGCAGGCCCATCAACTGGTCCGCCGCACCATCGCCCTGGTGCTGGCCGGCGGACGCGGCTCCCGCCTCAAGCAGCTGACCGACCGGCGCGCCAAGCCGGCCGTGTACTTCGGCGGCAAGTTCCGCATCATCGACTTCGCGCTGTCCAACTGCCTGAACTCCGGCATCCGGCGCATGGCGGTGGTCACGCAGTACAAGTCGCACTCGCTCATGCGCCACCTGCAGCGCGGCTGGAGCTTTTTGCGCGCCGAGCTCAACGAGATGGTCGACGTGCTGCCCGCCCAGCAGCGCGTGGGCGACGAGCACTGGTACCGCGGCACGGCCGACGCGGTGTTCCAGAACCTCGACATCATCCAGACCCGCTCCACCAAGCACGACTACGTGGTGGTGCTGGCCGGCGACCACATCTACAAGATGGACTACTCGATCATGGTCAAGGACCATGCCGAGCACGGTCTGGGCTGCACGGTCGGCTGCATCGAAGTGCCGCGCATGGAAGCCACGGCCTTCGGCGTGATGGCCATCGACGAGAGCCGCCGGATCACCGACTTCCTCGAAAAGCCCGCCGACCCGCCCGCCATGCCCGGCCATCCCGACGTGGCGCTGGCGAGCATGGGCATCTACGTGTTCGACTCCGAGTACCTCTACCAGCTGCTCGAAGAAGACAGCGTCAACCCCGATTCGAGCCACGATTTCGGCAAGGACATCATTCCCCGCGCCGTGGCCCAGGGCCGCGCGCTGGCCCATCCTTTCGGCCTGTCGTGCGTCACGCGGGCCTCGCGCGGACCCGACGCCAAGGCCTACTGGCGCGACGTGGGCACGATTGATGCATTCTGGGCAGCCAACCTCGACCTGGCCTCCATCACCCCGGAGCTCGACATCTATGACACCGACTGGCCCATCTGGACCTACCAGCGGCAGTTGCCGCCGGCCAAGTTCGTGCTCGACCGCGAGGGCAAGCATGGCATGACGGTCAACACCATCGTGTCGGGCGGCTGCATTGTCTCGGGCTCCAAGGTCAGCAGCTCGGTGCTGTTCTCGGGCGTGCGCATCCACTCCTTCTGCGAGATCAACGAGGCGGTGCTGCTGCCCGACGTGGAAGTCGGGCGCGGTGCCCGGCTCAACCGCGTGGTGATCGACCGTGGCTGCGTGATCCCCGACGACATGGTGATCGGCGAGGACGCCGAAGTCGACGCAGCGCGCTTCGAGCGCACCGAGAACGGCGTGGTGCTGGTCACGCGCGAGATGCTCAAACGACTGGCTGCATGAGATTCGCCCCCAGTCTTCGCGCACTTCGTGTCGCTTCGCCAACCCCCTCGCCGGGGGCAATACCAGCGGCCCGGCAAAGCCGGTTCCGCGGTATTCCTGAAAGAAACCAGGTCTTTGTGCCATCCCACCTTGCACGGAGGCAGCACTGACGATGCGAATCCTCCAGGTCAGCGCCGAACTCTTCCCCCTCCTCAAGACCGGCGGCCTGGCGGACGTCGCCGGTGCCCTGCCCCTGGCGCTCATGGCCGCAGGACAGGACGCGCGCGTGCTGCTGCCGGGCTTTCCTGCCATCGTCTCGGGCGTGCGCGACCTGGCGCCCGTGGCCGGTTTCGACGCGCCCTGGGGCGAGCGCTTCGGGCTGAGCCTCGGGCATGTCGACATCGATGGGGCGCCCGGCATCCCGGCCTACGTGATCGATGCGCCGGTGCTCTACGACCGGCCCGGCAATCCCTACGAGGACACCTCGCGCCAGCCCTACGGCGACAACCACCGCCGCTTCGCCCTGCTCGGCTGGGCCGCGGCGCAATTGGCGCAAGGGCTCGATCCGCTGTGGCAGCCCGAAGTCGTGCATGCGCACGACTGGCACGCCGCGCTCGCGCCGGCCTACCTGCACTTCGCGCGGCAGGCCGGTGGCCCGCGTGTGGGCAGTGTCTTCACAGTGCACAACCTCGCCTACCAGGGCCTCTTCGCGCCGTGGAACTTCGCGGAGCTCGGCTTGCCCGGCCCCGCGTTCCAGATGAACGGTCTCGAGTACCACGGGCAGGTTTCGTTCATGAAGGGCGGCCTGTATTTCGCCGACCGGCTCACCACGGTCAGCCCGACCTATGCGCTCGAGATCCAGACGCCCGAGCAGGGCTGCGGGCTCGACGGCCTGCTGCGGCTGCGCAGCAGCGCGCTCACCGGCATCCTCAACGCGGTCGACGACCAGGTCTGGAACCCGGCGACCGACGCCGCGCTGGTGCAGGGCTATCACACGCCCGAAGGCCGCCACATGGCCGGCAAGGCGCGCTGCAAGTCGGTGCTGCAGCACCAGCTGGGGCTGGCCGATCGGCCGGATGCGCCGCTCTTCATCCTCGTGAGCCGGCTCACCGAGCAGAAGGGGCTGCATCTGGTGCTCGGCGGGCTCGACGCGCTGCTCGCCCAGGGCGGCCAGCTCGCATTGCTGGGCAGCGGCGAGGCCTGGCTCGAGGAAGCCTTCAGACAGCGCGCGGCGGCCGCGCCGCAGTCGGTCAGTGCCACCATCGGCTACAACGAGACGCTGGCCCACCAGCTGTTCGGTGCGGGCGACGTGACGCTGGTGCCTTCGCTCTTCGAGCCCTGCGGCCTCACGCAGATGTACGGCCTCAAGTACGGCAGCCTGCCGCTGGTGCGCCGCGTCGGCGGGCTGGCCGACACGGTGGTCGACAGCTCGCTCGAAGACCTCGCCAGTGGGGGCGCCACCGGTTTCGTGTTCGACAGCTTCGATGTCCAGAGCTACGAACGCGCCGTGCGCCGCGCCTTTGCCTTGTACCAACGCGCGCCCGACTGGCGGCGCGTGCGGGGCAACGCCATGCGCCGGCCCGCCGACTGGGCCACTGCGGCGGCACAGTACATCGACGTTTATCGGCAGGCACTGGGATGACGCGCCTCTTCTCGATTCGATGCGTTCGTGATTCGGGGTGCGCTCACGCGCAGGGGAGCACTCGGTGTCATTCGCACGCACCCAAGACAAACGCACGGCAGCAAAACACCATCACCCACACCGAAGAGCGCCAATCATGACGATCAAAGACTTCGCCTACGACCACCCCGACCGCGACGTCGCAGCCTTCAAGCGCGCGGTGGCCAACAAGCTGATCTACGCAGTCGGCAAGGACCCGGTCGCCGCCAGCCAGGACGACTGGCTCAACGCCACCTCGCAGGCCGTGCGCGACCAGCTGGTCGAGCGCTGGATGATGACCACGCGCGCCAACTACGCGCAGGACCTCAAGCGCGTCTATTACCTGTCGATGGAGTTCCTGATCGGGCGCACCTTCACCAACGCGCTGCTGGCGGTCGACCTTTACGACACCGTGCGCGAGGCGCTGGCCGACTTCGGCGTCGACATGGACGCACTGGCCGAGCGCGAACCCGACGCGGCGCTGGGCAACGGCGGCCTGGGGCGGCTCGCCGCCTGCTTCCTCGACTCGATGGCCACGCTGGGCGTGCCGGGCATGGGCTACGGCATCCGCTACGAATACGGCATGTTCCGCCAGCGCATCGTCGATGGACAGCAGGTGGAAACACCCGACTACTGGCTCACGCGCGGGAACCCGTGGGAGTTCCAGCGGCCCGAGGTGAACTACCGCGTGCGCTTCGGCGGCCATGTGCAGAAGCGGGAAGGCACCAACGCCCCTTACGGCGCGGCCGACTGGGTCGACACGCACGATGTGCTGGCCGTGGCCTACGACACCATCATTCCCGGCTACGGCACGCAGGCCACCAACACGCTGCGGCTGTGGTCGGCGCGCGCCACCGAAGAGATCGACCTCTCGGCCTTCAACCGCGGCAACTACATGCAGGCGGTGGAAAGCAAGAACCACTCGGAGAACGTCTCGCGCGTGCTCTACCCCGACGACTCCACGCCCTCGGGCCGCGAGCTGCGGCTGCACCAGGAGTATTTTTTCTGCAGCGCGAGCGTGCAGGACCTGCTGCGGCGCTACCTGCGCAACCACAAGACCTTCGACCAGCTCTCGGAAAAGGTCAGCATCCACCTGAACGACACGCACCCCGTGCTCGCCGTGCCGGAGCTGATGCGCCTGCTGCTCGACGAGTACGGCCTCACATGGGACATGGCCTGGGCGCACACGCAGAAGGTGTTCAGCTACACCAACCACACGCTGATGCACGAGGCGCTGGAGACCTGGCCGGTCGAGATGCTGGGGCGCATCCTGCCGCGGCACCTGCAGATCATCTACGACATCAACGCGAAGTTCCTCGCCACGGTGACGCAGAAGGTGGGCAACGACGTGGAGCTGATGCGCCGCCTGTCGCTGGTGGACGAGACCGGCGAGCGCCGCGTGCGCATGGCCTACGTGGCGGTGCTGGCGAGCCACTCGATCAACGGCGTGTCGGGGCTGCACTCGGAGCTGATGAAGCAGTCGATCTTCTCGGACTTCGCGAAGATCTTTCCCGAGCGCTTCAACAACAAGACCAACGGCGTCACGCCGCGCCGCTGGCTGGCGCAGGCCAACCCGCCGCTGGCGGCGCTGCTCGACCAGCGCATCGGCAAGGGCTGGCGGCGCGACCTGTCGCAGCTCGAGGCGCTCAGGCCCATGGCCGAGCAACCGGCCTTCGTGCGCGCATTCCGCCATGCCAAGCGCGAGAACAAGCTGCGACTGGCCAACTGGATCGAGCAGCACCTCAAGATCGACATCGACACCGACGCGATGTTCGACGTGCAGGTCAAGCGCATCCACGAATACAAGCGGCAGCTGCTCAACGTGCTGCACGTGGTGGCGCGCTACCACCGCATCCTCGACGCGCAGGCCGCGGGCACGCCGCTGGACATCGTGCCGCGCGTGGTGGTGTTCGCGGGCAAGGCGGCGTCGGCGTACGCGATGGCCAAGCTCGTGATCCGGCTCATCAACGACGTTGCCAGCACCATCAACGCCGACGCGCGCGTGGGCAAGCTGCTGAAGGTGGTGTTCCTGCCGAACTACAGCGTGAGCCTGGCCGAGACCATCATGCCGGCGGCCGACCTGTCGGAGCAGATCTCGACGGCCGGCACCGAGGCATCGGGCACCGGCAACATGAAGTTCGCGCTCAACGGTGCGCTGACCATCGGCACGCTGGACGGCGCCAACGTGGAAATGCGCGAGAACGTAGGGCCGGAGAACATCTTCATCTTCGGCAACACCACGCCCGAAGTGGCCGACATCCGCGCGCGGGGCTACCAGCCGCGCGAGATCTACGAAGGGAACGCTGAACTCAAGCGCGTGCTCGACGCGATCCGGGACGGCGCGTTTTCAGCGGGCGAACCGGCGCGCTACCAGGGCATCTACGACGCGCTGGTGAACTGGGGCGACCACTACCTGCTGCTGGCCGATTATGCGAGCTACGTGGCCAAGCAAGCCGAGGTCGATGCGCTGTACCGCGACTCGGATGCCTGGACGCGGATGGCGATCCTCAATGTGGCGGGGATGGGGGCGTTCTCGTCGGACCGCACCATTGCGCAGTACGCGCATGAGATCTGGCACACCAAGCCGGTGGTGTTGAGCTGAGCATCCGATATTTGCTCCCTCCCCCGCTGGGGGAGGGTTGGGGTGGGGGCTGACGGCCTCCACCGCCGCGCAGCCGCCGATGCCGCCGAGCCCCCATCCCAGCCTTCCCCCAGAGGGGGAAGGAGCAAGACAGGGTCAGCGCGGCTTCTTCTCGCCTGCCGGCTCTGCCTCGGTCACGAATCCGATGCGGCTCAGCCCTGCCTTGTTCGCGATGCCCATCAGCGCCACCACCTTGCCATAGGGCACGGCCTGATCGGCGCGCAGCTGCACCTCGGTGTCCTTGCTGTCGGCGGCGGCCTTTTCGAGCTGCTGCGCCAGTTCCTCGTCGGTCACAGCCTTGTCGTTGAAGAAGACCTTGCCCGAGGCGTCGACCGACAGGCTCACGAACTTGGGCGTGTCGTTGGGCTGGCCCGCATCGGTCTGCGGCAGGTCGAGCTTGATCGAGCTGGCCATCAGCGGCGCGGTGATGATGAAGATCACCAGCAGCACCAGCATCACGTCGACCAGGGGCGTCACGTTGATGTCGGACAGCGGCCGCTGCGCACCGGCGCCCATGGCCCGCCCGCCACCTGCGGCGCTGCTGCCCAGTGAAGTGCGACCGAAGGCCATGGCGCGTGCGCTCCCTAGACCGGCATCGGCCGCGCCGGCGGCGGTGCCGCGGGCCCGGCCGCCTCACCGAAGCTGCCCAGCAGGTCGTGCGCGAAGCCTTCGAGCTCGGCTTCGATGCGGCCGATGACGCGGCCGAAGACGTTGTAGGCCAGCACGGCCGGAATGGCCACGGCGAGGCCGAAGGCCGTCATGATGAGCGCCTCGCCGACCGGGCCTGCCACCTTGTCGATGGTGAAGCCGCCGGTCTGGCCGGCAATGCCCGTCAACGCGCCGTAGATGCCCCAGACCGTGCCCAGCAATCCGACGAAGGGCGCCGTAGCGCCAACCGTGGCGAGCAGAATCTGCCCCGCCTGCAGCCGGCGCAGCGCGCCGTGCAGGGCGTCGCGCAGAACGCGCGTGAGCCGCTGGTTGCGGTCGACCGTGGCGCCCAGCGTGCCGGCCGGCGCACCGGCGGCCACGCTCTTGATGGCCGACACGGCAGGCGACACGAGCGTCGCGCGGTCGAAGGCCTTGAGCTTCTGCTCTGCGTCGGCCAGCGTGGACGACTGCCAGAACGCCGCGATGCTGCGCAGCACATCGCGCGTGCCGCCGCGCAGCAGCCACGCCTTCCAGAGAATGATGACCCAGCTCGCGACCGACATCGCCAGCAGCAGCGCCGCCACCGAACGGCTGACGCCGTCGCCATGGGTCAGCAGTTCGAGCACGCTCATCGATGTCCCTTGAGCTAGCGCAGGCCCAGCACGTCGTACATGTCGAACAGGCCGGCGCGCTGCCCCTCCAGGAAGCGCACCGCGCGCAGGCTGCCCTGCGCGTAGGTGACGCGGCTCGACGACTTGTGGGTGATCTCGATGCGCTCGCCGGTGCCCGCGAACAGCACGGTGTGGTCACCCACGATGTCGCCGCCGCGGATGGCCGAGAAGCCGATGGTGGAGGGATCGCGCTCGCCGGTGATGCCTTCGCGGGCGTACACGGCGCAGTCCTTGAGGTCGCGGCCCAGCGCATCGGCGATGACTTCGCCCATCTTGAGCGCGGTGCCCGAGGGCGCATCGACCTTGTGGCGGTGGTGCGCCTCGATGATCTCGATGTCGTAGCCGGTCGACATGGCCTTGGCCGCCATTTCGAGCAGCTTGAAGGTGACGTTGACGCCCACGCTCATGTTGGGCGCCATCATGATCGCGATGTCTTTCGCGATCTCGGCGATCTCGGCCTTCTGCGCGTCGCTGAAGCCGGTGGTGCCGATGACCGCCTGCACACCGAGCTCGCGGCATGCCGCGAGGTGCGCAAGCGTGCCTTCGGGGCGGGTGAAGTCGATGAGCACCTGCGCGTCCTTCAGGCCTGCGCGCAGTTCGGACACGATGGACACGCCGCTCTCGAAGCCCAGGAAGGCGCCGGCATCGGTGCCGAGTGCCGGGCTGCCGGCAATGTCGAGCGCGCCGGCCAGGCGCAGGTCAGGCGCATTGCGCACCGCCTCGATCAGCATGTGGCCCATGCGGCCGGATGCTCCCGCGACGGCGATGCGGCGTGGCGCGGGAGTGGAATTGGCAGGAGTGGAGTTGGATTCAGTCACGCGGATTCAGTCTTCGAGGATTTCGAAACGGCCAATGGCATGCATGCACACGGGACGGACGCCGCCTGGCTCGGCGGGCGCCGCCCGCTGCCGATGCTGCTCGCGCCGCGCTCAGCGCGCGGCTTCGAGCGGAGGATAGGCAGCCGGCAGCGGCGGCAGGGAGGCCGATGCGCCCGCGGCGGAGTCGGTTTTTTTCTCGTCCTTGGAGGGTGCGAATTTCTTGAGCTCGTCTTCCGAGGCCTCGAGCGTGGGCACCTTGCCGGACTTCTTGCGGGTGTCGAGCGTGGCGACGAACTCTTCCTCGCTGGGCATCTCGTCGCCCTCGAAGCGGTCGAGCAGTTCGCCGTTGAAGAACACGGTCAGGTGGCGTTCCTGCGGGTCCACGCCCTGGCGGCGAATGGTGAACACGTAGTCCCAGCGATTGGCGTGGAACACGTCGTTCAACAGCGAGGTGCCGAGGATTTCACGCACCTGCTGGCGCGACATGCCCGGCTTGAGCGCCGCGACCTGTTCCTTCGACACGAAATTGCCCTGCACCACTTCGACTTTGTACGGAGTGACGGCGGCCAGCGCGCCACGCGTGCGATCGCTGAAACCGCTGCAGGCACCAAGGCAGAGCGTTGCGGCAACGGCAGCAACCAGCAGCCAGGGACGGCGTTGGAGAATGGCAGGCATGGGAGGAAAAAGGGGGGTAGCGATATGATCGGCCATTGTAGCGGCTGGCCCTTTTCAGGGCCTTTGCCGCAGCCCAGGGCGCAGGAATCACATGGCCAACATCGACGAACTCAAGAATACCGGCCTCAAGGCCACTTTGCCACGCCTGAAGATCCTCGAGATCTTCCAGACCGGCAGCCAACGGCACATGACGGCGGAAGACGTGTTCCGCGTGCTGCTGAACGAACACTCCGACATCGGCTTGGCCACCGTCTACCGCGTGCTCACGCAGTTCGAGCAGGCCGGCATCCTCGAGCGCAGCCATTTCGAAAGCGGCAAGGCGGTCTACGAACTGAACGAAGGCACGCACCACGACCACCTGATCTGCACCTCGTGCGGCAAGGTCGAGGAGTTCTACGACGCCGAGATCGAACGCCGCCAGCAGATGATCGCCAAGGACAAGGACTGGATCCTGCAGGACCATGCCATGTCGCTGTACGGCCTTTGCGGGGACTGCGCCAAGAAACGTTGACCCCCCGGCTTTTCACTGCGCTTCGCTGCGTGTAAATCCCCCCCGAGGGGGAGGCGCGGCCCGCCTTGGGGCGGCCCGGCGGCGGCCGCATACCCCCAACCGGTCAGTCCCCTTCGCGGCCGTTTTCCATCGCCTTGTGGTGGCGCGCCACGAAGTCGGCATAGGTGTCGATGCCGCGCAGCTGCAGGATCGAGTTGCGCACCGCCGCCTCCACCAGCACGGCGATATTGCGCCCCGCCACCACCTGGATGATGACCTTGCGCACCGGAATGCCCAGAACGTCCTGCGTGAGCGGCGCCGATGGCATGCGCTCGTAGTCGCGCTCGAAGCTGTCGCGCCGCACGAGGTGCACGATGAGCTTGAGCCGCATCTTCCGGCGCACCGCCGTCTCGCCGAAGATCGCGCGGATGTCCAGCAGGCCGATGCCGCGCACTTCCAGCAGGTTCAGCAGCAGGTCGGGGCAGCGCCCTTCGATGGTGTTCTGGTTGATGCGGAAAAGATCGACCGCATCGTCGGCCACGAGGCCGTTGCCGCGCGAGATCAGCTCCAGCCCGAGCTCGCTCTTGCCCAGGCCCGATTCGCCCGTGATCATCACGCCCATGCCCAGGATGTCCATGAACACACCGTGCATCGAGGTGCGCTCGGCAAAGTGCTTGGACAGGTAGGCGCGCAGCAGGTCGATCACGAAGGCCGACGACTCGCGCGTGGCGAACAGCGGCAGCTGGGCGCGTTCGCAGATCGACAGCAGTTCGTCCGGCGCGGCCTGGCCGTCGGCCAGCACCAGCATCGGGGGCTCCAGCGTGACGATGCGGGCGATGCGCCGGGCGCAGTCTTCCTCGCTGCCGCGCGTCAGATAGGCCACCTCGCGGGCGCCGAGGATCTGCACGCGGTAGGGGTGGATGTAGTTGAGGTAGCCGACGAGGTCGGCCGCCGATTGGGCCCGGCTGATGACTTCGGAGTCGAACTGGCGTTCTGAAGCGCCGAGCCCTGCGAGCCATTCCCAGCGGAGCGACCCGCGGAACTCCTCGAACATGGCATCGGCACTGATGACGGTCGGCTTCATGCGTTCAGGAGACGGCGCTCACGCACCAGAGTTGGGGCAGGCCAGAATACCGCGGAACCGGCTTTGCCGGGCCGCTGGTATTGCCCCCGGTAGGGGGTTGGCGAAGCGACACGAAGTGCGCGAAGCCTGGGGGCGAGCCACAGGTCAGGCGACTTGCGTGGATTGCCAGCCAGCGATCAGGCCGTGGAGGACGGACGCGTCGGTGCTGGACTTGATCTGTTCGCGCAGGCTGGCATCGCTCAGCAGTTCGGCGATTTCAGAGAGGATTTCGAGGTGCTTCTGCGTGGCCGCTTCGGGCACCAGCAGGAAGATCAGCAGCGCGACGGGCTGCTCGTCGGGTGCGTCGAAGCCGATGGGATTGGCCAGCTGGAACACGGCCGCCATCGGCGCCTTGAGGCCCTTGATGCGGCCATGCGGAATGGCCACGCCATGGCCCAGACCGGTGGAACCGAGGCGCTCGCGCGCAAACAGGCTGTCGGTGATGAGGGCACGGCCCAGACCGTGAAGGCTTTCGAACAGCAGGCCGGCTTCTTCGAAAGCACGTTTCTTGCTGGTAGCGTCAACGCTCACAAGCACTTGAGCGGGCGGCAGGATGGACGCGAGGCGATTCATGGTGGGTGCAGGGCGGGGGCGATTATGCACCCGCTTGGTAAAAACCCCCAGTCCCCCTATTTACTTTCTGTCTACATGTTGCCCAGAGGCCTCGCGCGCCCTCTGGGAGCTTGCCAAAGCCCCACCGCTGCAGTCGGAAAACAAAAAGCCGCCCGAAGGCGGCCTTGGATGCGAGCCCGAGGGCTCCTCCTACATCACGCGCTTGGGCGCGGCGTGATGGTGGTCCTGCAGGCGGTCCTTGTGGCGCACCACCTGGCGGTCGAGCTTGTCGACCAGTTCATCGACCGCGGCGTAGAGATCAGCGTGGCTCGATTCCGCGAACATGTCATTGCCCTTGACGTGGATGTTGCATTCCGCCCTTTGGCGGCGTTCCTTTTCCTTTTGCTTTTCCACCGTGAGGATCACCTTCACATCGACGAGCTGGTCGAAATGTCGGGTGATCCGGTCCAGCTTGCTCGTGACGTAGGTGCGCAAGGCAGGTGTGACGTCGAGGTGATGACCGCTGATCGTCAAATTCATGAATGACCTCCTGGAATTGACGGTTGGGGAAATGACCGCACTGCGGAATGCAGCTTGGCCGGCGAGAAACGGGAGTTGTGGGAGAGAGGGCGGGGGAAGAAAAGAAGAAGGCAGAGGGCAAGTTCGATTCACTATGCCCAAGCTGTCACGGTATTGCAATACCTGAGTTGCCCGGGGTTTCTGCGCTTTGTGTGCGGCATTTCACACGCTAGCGAATCGATAGCATCTGCCGCGCGCAGGGCAGGCGATGCGGCGATTCATCCGGAACAAGTGTTTCATCTTCCGGCAGCGCGTGACCCTGCCGCCGGAAGGGCCGGCAGCTGCCCAGTCAACGCCAGGCCGCGCGCATCCGGTTGCGCAGGTCGATCACCGCGCTCGGCGGCGGCACGGCCGGCGGCCGCTCCGGCGGAGGGGGCCAGGTCTGCTGCTCGAAGCCGGCCAGATCGGCTTCGGCAATGAAGCGCGTGCGGTTGGCATACAGGTGCCGGTCGCCGCGCGCCGCCTGCTGCGTGATGTGGAAGCGCTGCGGCACCAGCAGGTGCAGGTGGTCGCGCGCCCGGGTCATCGCCACGTAGAGCAGCCGGCGCTCTTCTTCCAGCTCGTGCGCGCTCTGCGCCACGTCGGCCGGCAAGCAGCCGTCGACCACGTTGAGCACATGTACGGAGTTCCATTCCTGCCCCTTGGCCGAGTGGATGGTCGAGAGGATCAGGTAGTCCTCGTCGAGCAGCGGCGGGCCCGGGCGGTCGCTGGTGGCCTCGGGCGGGTCGAGCGTGAGTTCGGCGAGGAAGCGTTCGCGCGAGGCATACCCGGCGGCGAGGCGGGCCAATTGCTCGACGTCGGCGCGTCGCACGCCGGACGTGTCCTCGTACAGGCGCTCCAGGTGCGGCAGATACCAGGCCATCGCCAGTTCGACATCGGCCGGCCACTTCAGCGCCGGCGCGCGCAAGGCGGCGTAGGCTGCAGCGAAGTCGCCCCATTGCGCGCGAGCAGTGGCCGGTGGCACGAAGTCGCGCACTGCCGCGGCCGGGTCTGCCGCCTGGTCCATCGCATCGAGCAGCCGCGCGCCGGTCACGGGGCCTATGCCCGGTATCAGTTGCGTCACACGGAACCCCGCCATGCGCCCACGCGGGTTCTGCGCAAAACGCAGCACCGCGAGCAGGTCCTTCACATGCGAGGCCTCGAGAAACTTGAGCCCACCGAACTTCACGAAGGGGATGTTGCGCCGTGCCAGTTCGAGCTCGAGCGCCGCGCTGTGCGTCGAGGTGCGGAACAGCACCGCCTGCGACTTCAGCGCCAGCCCGCCTTCGCGGTGCGCCAGCACCTTGTCGGCCACCCAGCGTGCCTGCCCGGCCTCGTCGGGCACGAGCACCAGCAGCGGCTTGCCGGCCGAGGGCTTGTCGGTCCACAGCGTCTTGGCGTGCCGCTCGGCGGCCTGCACGATCACGCGGTTCGAGACGTCCAGGATCGGCTGCGTCGAGCGGTAGTTGCGCTCCAGCGTGACGACTCTGGCCTGCTGCGTGAACTGCGACGGAAAGTCGAGGATGTTGCGCACCGTCGCGCCGCGAAACGAGTAGATCGACTGCGCGTCGTCGCCCACCACCGTCACCCCGCGTCCATCGGGCTTGAGCGCCAGCAGGATCGAGGCCTGCAGCAGGTTGGTGTCCTGGTACTCGTCGATCAGCACATGATCGAAGCGCGCGCCGATGTGCGCGGCCAGCGCGGGCTCGGCGGCCATCCCGGCCCAGTACAGCAGCAGGTCGTCGTAGTCGAGCACGTTCTGCTGCTGCTTGGCCTCGACATACGCACCGAACAGCTTCTTCAGCTCGGCCTCCCATTCGCCGCACCAGGGAAAGGCTTCCTTCAGCACCTGGGCCAGCGGCGCGCGCGTGTTGACGCAGCGCGAGTAGATCGACAGGCAGGTGCCCTTGCGCGGAAAACGGTTCACGGTGGAAGACAGGCCCTGCTCATGGCGCACCAGCCCCATCAGGTCTTCGGCATCGCCGCGGTCATGGATCGTGAAGTTCTCGCCGAGCCCGATCTGCGGCGCGTACTCGCGCAGCAGCCGCGCGCCGATGCCGTGGAAGGTGCCGGCCCACGGCAGCGCGGGCGGCACCTCGGACTTCAGGCCGAGCACCCGCGCCAGCACCTGGCCGGCGCGGCGCTCCATCTCCTGCGCGGCGCGGCGCGAGAAAGTCAGCAGCAGCAGCCGCTGCGGATCGACACCGCCCGCGATCAGGTGTGCGACGCGGTGCGCCAGCGTGCTGGTCTTTCCCGAGCCGGCGCCGGCAATGACGAGCAGCGGCCGCTCGTCGCGCTCGGCTATCGCAGCACCCACGCCATGCTCGACCGCAGCGCGCTGCGCATCGTTGAGCGTCGCAAGCGCGGCGGCCAGGCGCTCGGCCTGGGTCTTCGGCGCGGCGGGAAAAACAGGGAGCGCAGCGGTCTGCATGGAGAGCGACTTTACTGTATGTCCGTCCAGCCCAAGCATGGGGCAGCCATGTGGCCGGTGACATAATCGCGCCTCGCTGCAACCGGAGATTCTTCCTATGGAAACCGCCCCGTCTCGGCAGCTTTCAACTCCCTTTCACTGACGCTTTTTTCGCGCGTCGGGCCCGGGAATTGAAAGCGCCCCTCCCTCGCCCAACGTTTCAGTCATACCCGGGAGTGAGCCCATGCTCAACATCTTTACGCTCGCCAACGGCCGCCTCGTCCAGGAAGAGATCGAGTCGCTCGAGGAGCTCTCCAGGTTCCAGCCGATCTGGGTCGACCTCGAGTCGCCCACGCTCGAAGAGAAGCGCTGGATCAAGCAGTACTACGGCCTCTCGATTCCCGAAGACGCGATGGACGAGGACATCGAGGAGTCGGCCCGCTTCTACGAGGAAGACAACGGCGAGCTGCACATCCGCTCCGACTTCCTGATCGACGACGACGAAGATCCGCGCTCGGTGCGCGTGGCGTTCATCCTGAACCAGCACAACACCGAGCTTCGCAGCCGCGGTGTGCTGTTCTCGATCCACGACGAGGACGTGCCCGTGTTCCGGCTGCTGCGCATGCGCGCGCGCCGCGCGCCCGGGCTCATCGAGGACGCGAAGGAAGTACTGCTCAAGCTGTTCGATGCCGACGCCGAGTACTCGGCCGACACGCTCGAGAACATCTACGACGAACTCGAGATCGCGGGCAAGAAAGTGCTCGAGGGCAACGTCAGCGACGAGTTGGCCGGCGAGGTGCTGGGCGCCATCGCCCGCCAGGAAGACTTGAACGGCCGCATCCGCCGCAACGTGATGGACACGCGCCGCGCGGTCAGCTTCATGATGCGCAGCCGCATGCTCAACGCCGAGCAGTTCGAGGAGGCGCGGCAGATCCTGCGCGACATCGAGTCGCTCGACAACCACACGGCCTTCCTGTTCGACAAGATCAACTTCCTGATGGATGCGACCGTCGGCTTCATCAACATCAACCAGAACAAGACCATCAAGATCTTCTCGGTGGCCAGCGTCGCATTGCTGCCGCCCACGCTGATCGCGAGCATCTACGGCATGAACTTCAAGTTCATGCCCGAGCTCGACTGGTCGCTGGGCTATCCGTATGCCATCGTGCTGATGGCGGCCAGCGCGCTGGTGCCGATGTGGTACTTCCGCCGGCGCGGCTGGCTCAAGTAGGCGCCGCGCGGCGGGTGCTAGAGTGGCTGGCAGCAAGCGCTGACCCGGAGAGCCACAGTGCGCAGAATCCGCTTCCTCACCAACCGCCACCGCGCGCCGTCGACCAACACCGCGCTGGGCCTGCTGCTGGCCTTCAATGCCGGGGCCGTCAACGCGGGCGGATTCCTCGTGCTTCACATGTACACCTCGCACATGACCGGCTTCGCCTCGCAGCTGGCGGACGGCATGGTGCTGGGCAACGTCAAGCTGCTGCTGAACGCGCTCGGCGCGATCCTGGCCTTCGTGACCGGCGCCGCGGTCTGCGCCATGCTGGTGAACTGGGGCCGGCAGCACCGCATGCACGGCGTCTACGCCCTGCCGCTGATGCTCGAAGCTGCGCTGATGTTCCCATTCGGGCTCATGGGCGCGATCACGCTGACCTGGCCCACGCCCTTCGCCGTGCCGCTCACGGTGCTGCTGCTGTCCTTCATCATGGGCCTGCAGAACGCGGTGGCGTCGAAGACCTCGGGCGGCAGCATCCGCACCACCCACATGACGGGCAACATCACCGACATGGGGATCGAGATCGGCAAGATGCTCTACTGGAACGGCCGCGCCGGATCCGCCCCGATGGCGGTGCGCCACGACCGCCGCCGCATGCGCCGCGCGGGCGGCTTGGTCGGCATGTTCGTGCTCGGCGGGGCGGTGGGAGCGCTCGGCTTCAAGTACGTGGGGTTTGTCTGCGTCGTGCCACTGGCCGCGCTGCTGCTCGCACTGTCGATACCGCCGCTGCTGCGCGACATTCCGCGGCGCGGCGCCTCGCTCAGCTGACGGCCGGCAGCGTGGCGAGCCAGGCGCCGACCAGCGCGAGGCTGTAGCGGCTCGCGACCAGCGAGACGAAGCGAGCGAAGTCGCCATGCGCTTCGTCGTCCGCGCGGTCGGAGATCGTTCGCATGGCCGCGAAGGGCACGCCGTAGTCGTGGCACACCTGCGCCACCGCCGCGCCTTCCATCTCGACCGCAAGCGCATCGGGCAGATCGCGCCGCAGCGCTTCACTCTCGGCGGTGGTCGACACGAAGCGGTCGCCGCTGGCCAGCAGGCCCCGGTGCACCTTCGGCGACTGCAGGCCGAACTCTTCGACGGCCGCCCGTCCCGTCAGTGCCACTGGATCGCGCAGCACGCTGGCGGCGACGCCCGACAGCGCATCGCCGATCACGCGGTCCGCAACGAAACGCGACAGGCCCATCAACGGCACTTCGTACTTCGGGAAGATCGGAGATGCATCGAGATCGTGCTGCAGCAGTTCGGTCGCGACCACCACGTCCCCCACGCGCACGCCCGGCGCGAGCCCGCCCGCCACGCCCGTGAACACGACGGCCCGCACGCCGAAGCGTTCGAGCAGCACCGTGGCCGTGACCGCCGCCGCGACCTTGCCGATGCGCGACAGCACCGCTACCACGGGCTGGCCCTGCAGGTGGCCGACCCAGAAGTCGCGGCCGGCGACGCGCACGCGCTGCTCGTCGGGCATCTGCGCAAGGAGCGCACTCAACTCCTCGTGCATCGCGGCGACGATGGCAACGGGCGCGTGCATCGGCTACTTGATATCCACGCCGTAGAAGGTGTGGCGGCCGAACGGACTGAGCTTGAAGTCGACGACCTCCTTGCGCACCGGCTTCAGCTGCACCGCGTGCGCGATGGTGAACCACGGCGCCTGCTCCTTGAAGATGAGCTGTGCCTTCTTGTAGAGCGCGTCGCGCTCGGCCTGCTTGGTGACGCTCTTGGCCTTCACCACGAGGTCTTCATACGGCTGGTAGCAGAACTTCGAGATGTTGCTGCCGCTGGCCGATTTGGCCGAAGCGCAACCCAGCAGCGTGTAGAGGAAGTTGTCGGGGTCCCCGTTGTCCCCGGTCCAGCCCAGCATGCCCATCTGGTGTTCGCCGGCCTGCAGGCGCTTGCGGTACTCGCCCCACTCGAAGCTCTTGATCTCGGCCTTGACGTTGATCTTGGCGAGGTCGGCCTGCATCAGCTCGGCGATGCGCTTGGCGTTCGGGTTGTACGGGCGCTGCACCGGCATGGCCCACAGGTCGGTCGAGAAGCCGTCGGGGAAGCCGGCCTGCGCCAGCAGCTTCTTCGCGGCTTCGGGGTCGTAGGGGTCGTCCTTCACCGCGTCGTTGTAGGACCACATGGTCGGCGGAATCGGGTTCTTCGCGGCCACGCCGGTCGAGAGGTACACGCCGTCGATGATGGCCTTCTTGTTGATCGCCATGTTGATGGCCTTGCGTACGCGCACGTCGTCGAAGGGCTTCTTCGTGGTGTTGTACGAGAGGTAGCCGACGTTCAGGCCGGGCTGCTCGAGCAGCTGAACGTTCGGGTCCTTGCGGATCGCGTCGAGGTCGGCCGGGTTCGGGTACGGCATGACGTGGCACTCGCCCTTCTGCAGCTTGGCCCAGCGCACCGATGCGTCGGGCGTGATCGCGAACACGAGGTCGTCGATTTTGGCCTTGCCGCCCCAGTACTGCGGGAAGGCCTTGAAGCGAATGATCGCGTCCTTCTGGTACTGCACGAGGTAGAAGGGGCCGGTGCCGATCGGGTCCTGGTCGACCTTCTCGGGCGTGCCGGCCTTCAGCATGGCGATGGCATATTCCTTCGACTGGATGCCGGCGTACTGCATCGCCAGGTTGGCCAGGAACGGCGCCTCGGGCTGGTTGAGCACGATCTTCACCGTGTAGTCGTCGATGCGGTCCACCGTCTTCAGCAGCTTGGGCATTCCCATGTCGTTGAAGTACGAGTGGTTCTGGCTCGTGACCTTGAAGAACGGGTCGCTCTCCTTCCACTGGCGCTCGAGCATGAAGATGAAGTCGTCGGCGTTGAAGTCGCGCGTGGGCTTGAAGCTCTTGCTGGTGCTGTGCCACTTCACGCCCTTGCGCAGGTGGAAGGTGTACTGCGTGCCGTCGGCGGAGATGTCCCACTTCTCGGCCAGGCCCGGCACGACCTTGGTGCCGCCACGCTCGAATTCGACGATGGTGTTGTAGACCTGCGTGGTCACGTCGAACGAGGTGCCGGTGGTGTTCATCCCGGGGTAGAAGTTCTCCGGGCTTCCTTCGGAGCAATACACCAGCGTCTTGGCAGACACCGCGCCGCAGGCCAGGGTAAGGGCTGCAAGCGCTGTCGGCGCCAGGAGCGCCAGGCTTCGTGAGCGGCGCGAAACGGTGGGCTGGGTCTTCATGGGGACTCCTTGAGACAGGGTTGAGAAAAGCCGCCGCCTACGGCGCGGCGAGCACGGGACCATCGGCGCGCACGGGGGCCGCGCCATCGAGAAACTGCTCGGCGTAGTGGCAGGCCACCAGACGTTCGTCGAGTAAGCGCAGCAGCGGCCGCTCCTCGCGGCAGCGCGGTTGCACGTGCGGGCAACGCGTGCTGAAGACGCAGCCGGGAGGCGGGCTCAGCGGCGACGGCAGCTCGCCCTTGAGCACGATGCGCCGGCTGCTGAGCCCCGGCGTGGACGCCAGCAGCGCCTGCGTGTACGGATGCAGCGGCCGCGCGAAGATGCGCGACTTGGGGCCCTGCTCCACCGCGTGGCCGAGGTACATCACGAGCACGTCGTGCGCGATGTGGCGCACCACGCCCAGGTCGTGCGAGATGAAAAGGTACGCCAGGCCCAGTTCGGCCTGCAGGTCGGCCAGCAAATTGAGCACCTGCGCCTGGATCGACACGTCGAGCGCAGACACCGGCTCGTCGGCCACCAGGAGGCGCGGGTTGAGCATCAGCGCGCGCGCGATGGCGATGCGCTGGCGCTGGCCGCCCGAGAACATGTGCGGGTAGCGGTTGGCGTACTCGGGCCGCAAGCCCACGCGCGCGAGCATGTCGCCGGCCTTGGCGGCGCGCTCCGACTTGCCCATGGTGGTGTTGATGGCGAGCGGATCCTCGAGCACCGTCGAGATCTTCTTGCGCGGATTGAGCGAGCCGTAGGGGTTCTGGAACACCAGCTGCACGGCCTGGCGCAGCTCGCGCCTGCGTTCGGACGGCGGGTTCACCGCGTCGGCCCCCACCAGCGTGAGCTGCCCCGCGGTCGGCTTCTCGATCAGCGCGACCATGCGCACCAGCGTCGACTTGCCGCAGCCCGACTCGCCGACCACGGCCAGCGTGCGCCCGCGCTCGATGCGAAAGGAAATGTCGCCCACGGCCCGCAGGTGCGCGGGCGCCCGAAACAGCCCACGGCGGATGTCGTAGGTGCGCTGGAGGTTGCTCGCCTCCACGACCACTTCGGTCGAAACGGCGTTCGATGCCCCGCTCATGGCAGCACCTCGATCGCCTGTTGCCGCGGCGGGTCTTGCGCGATGGCCGCCATGCGCCCCGGTTCGCCGAGCGGAAAGTGGCAGCGCACCTCGGCGCCCTGCGATTCGCGCAGCGCCGGCCGCACCTGGCAGGCACGCTCGGTGACGTAGCCGCAGCGCGGCGCGAACAGGCAGCCCGCGGGCCGGTCGTGCACGCCCGGCACCACGCCGCTGATGGTGGCGAGCCGCCCCTCGGGCGCAGCGCGTTCCGGCAGCGCCGCCAGCAGGGCCTCGGTGTACGGATGCTGCGGCGATGCGAAGAGCCGGTCGACGCGCTGGTGCTCCATCACCTGCCCCGCGTACATCACGGCGATGCGCTGCGCCATCTCGCTCACCACGCCCATGTTGTGCGTGATGAGCACCAGCGCCATGCCGCGCTCCTTCTGCAGCTCGCGCAGCAGGTCGAGGATCTGCGCCTGGATGGTCACGTCGAGCGCGGTGGTCGGCTCGTCGGCGATCAGGAGGCGCGGATTGCAGGCGATGGCCATGGCGATCATCACGCGCTGGTTCATGCCGCCCGAGAGCTGGTGCGGATAGCTGCCCAGGCGCGACGATGCGGCCGGAATGCCCACCTGCTCGAGCAGTTCGGTCGCGCGCTTCTTCGCTTCGCGCTTGTCGAGCTTCAGATGCAGCCGCAGCGTTTCCATGAGCTGGAAGCCGATGGTGAAGCAGGGGTTGAGGCTGGTGGTCGGCTCCTGGAAGATCATCGCGACCTCCTTGCCGACCAACGCGCGGCGCGCCTTGTCGGAGATGCCGAGCAGGTCCTTGCCCGCGAAGCGCATGTGCTCGGCGCGCACGCGGCCCGGAAAGCCGACGAGGCCCATCAGCGCCATCATCGTGACGCTCTTGCCCGAACCCGACTCGCCGACGATGCCGAGCACCTCGCCTTCTTCGAGCGTGAGGCTCACGCCGTCCACCGCATGCAGCACGCCGCCCTGCGTCGGGAACTCGACGTGCAGGTCCTTGATGTCCAGGAGACTCATCTCACCCCCAGTCTTCGCGCACTTCGTGTCGCTGCGCCAACCCCCTTGCAGGGGGCGATACCTGCGGCCCGGCAAAGCCGGTTCCGCGGTATCCCTGGAATGAGGCGGTCAATACTGTTCATCGTTTCAATTTGGGGTCGAGCGCATCGCGCAGCCCGTCGCCCAGCAGGTTGAAGGCCAGCACGGCCGCAAGGATCGCCAGGCCCGGGAAGGTGACGACCCACCAGGCGCGCAGCACGAACTCGCGCGCGTCGGCCAGCATGGTTCCCCATTCGGGCGACGGCGGCTGCGCCCCCAGGCCGATGAAGCCGAGCGCGGCCGCGTCGAGGATGGCGGTCGAGATGCCGAGCGAGGCCTGCACGATCAGCGGTGCGGCACAGTTGGGCAGCACCTCGCGGAACATCAGGCGCAGCGTGCCGGCGCCGCTCACGCGAGCAGCGGTCACGTAGTCGCGCGAGATTTCGGCGATGACGGCCGCACGCGTGATGCGCACATAGTGCGGCAGCACGACGATGGCCACGGCGATCATCGCGTTGATCAGCCCCGGCCCGAGGATCGCGACGATCACGATCGCCATCAGCAGGCTCGGCATCGTGAGCACAATGTCCATCAACCGCATGATCGCGATCTCGAGCACGCCGCGGAAGAAGCCCGCGATCAGCCCGAGCACCACGCCCACGGCCACCGAAATGGCCACCACCGCGACGCCGATGGACAGCGACAGCCGTGCGCCGTGCATCAGGCGCGAGAGGATGTCGCGCCCGATCGCGTCGGTGCCGAGCAGGTAGCTCGCGGAACCGCCCTGCTGCCAAGCTGGCGGCAGCAGGAAGACGGCGCTGTTGGTCTCGTTGGGCGCGTGCGGTGCGATCCACGGCGCGAACAGCGCGACCAGCAGCAGCACGACGATGGTGGCGAGCCCGATGACCGCGCCGCGGTTGGCAGAGAAGGCCGTCCAGAACTCGCGCCAGGGTCCTGGGGGCGCCGCGCTTCTTGTGCCGGCCGGGACTGCTTGTTGTGTCGTCGCCATGGCTTCAGTGCCTGATGCGCGGGTTGATGACGCCGTAGGCCACGTCGACCAACAGGTTGACCAGCATCACGATTCCTCCGAGCAGCAGCATGCCGCCCTGCAGCACCGGATAGTCGCGCCGGCCGATGGCCTCGATGAGCCACTTGCCGACGCCGGGCCAGGAGAAGATGGTCTCGGTGAGGATGGCGCCCGTGAAGAGCACGCCCACCTGCAGCCCGATGACGGTCACGACCGGGATCAGCGCATTGCGCAGCGCATGCAGCCCCACCACGCGAAAGCGCGACAGCCCCTTGGCGCGCGCGGTGCGAATGTAGTCCTCGCCCAGCACTTCGAGCATGGCCGAGCGCGTCATGCGCGCAATGACCGCGAGCGGCACCGTGCCGAGCACGATGGCCGGCAGGATCAGGTGGTGCAATGCCGACCAGAAGGCACCGATGTCACCGGCGCGCAGGGAGTCGATCAGCAGGAAGCCGGTTTCGGGCTCGATGTAGTACTGCACCGCGATGCGCCCCGACACAGGCGTCCACCCGAGCTGCACCGAGAAGAACAGGATCAGCAGCAACCCCCACCAGAAGATCGGCATCGAGTAGCCGGTGAGCGAGGTGGCCATCA
Source organism: Variovorax sp. 10L421 (assembly GCF_056395365.1). Classification (NCBI taxonomy): domain Bacteria; kingdom Pseudomonadati; phylum Pseudomonadota; class Betaproteobacteria; order Burkholderiales; family Comamonadaceae; genus Variovorax; species Variovorax sp. 10L421. The sequence goes on along the minus strand of NZ_JBFTJJ010000012.1, from coordinate 102,308 downwards.
CGCCGTGGTCGAAGATGGAATTGCGCCGCACTGCCGCGAGGATGCCGGCCGGCAGCCCGAGCAGCAGCGCGAAAAGAATGGCGCAGGCCGCGAGCTCGACCGTGGCCGGAAAGAGCGCGAGGAACTCGCTCATCACCGTGTCCTGCGTGATCAGCGACTTGCCGAGGTCGCCGTGCAGCACGCGCCCGATGTAGATGCCGTACTGCACGATCACCGGCTTGTCGAAGCCGTACGCGGTGCGCAGCTGGGCGTGGCGCACGGGGTCGATCCCGCGCTCGCCGGCCATCGTCTCGATGGGGTCGCCCGGCACCAGCCGGATGAGGAAGAAAGCGAGCAGCGTCATGCCGATGAAGGTCGGCACCAGCAGGCTCACGCGGGTCAGGAGGAATCGAAACATCGACCGCGAATATGCAAGATCGATGCCGCAGCCCTCACCGGGCCGAACCCTTACTTCTTCGCGTCGCGCAACTCGCGGCGAAGGATCTTTCCGACAGGTGTCTTCGGCATGTCGCTACGAAACTCCACGATTCGCGGCTGCTTGTAACCCGTAAGGTTTGCCCGGCAGTATTCGCGCACCTGCGCTTCCGTGAGCGAAGGGTCTTTCTTGACGATCACCAGCTTCACGGCCTCGCCGGTTTTCTCGTCGGGCACGCCGACCGCGGCGCATTCGAGCACGCCCGGAATCAGTGCAACCACGTCCTCGACCTCGTTCGGGTACACGTTGAAGCCCGACACCAGGATCATGTCCTTCTTGCGATCGACCACCTTGAAGTAGCCGCGCTCGTCGACCACGCCGATGTCGCCGCTCTTGAAGTAGCCGTCGGGCGTCATGACCTTGGCGGTCTCGTCGGGGCGCTGCCAGTAGCCGGCCATCACCTGCGGGCCCTTGATGGCGATTTCGCCGCGCTCGCCGGCCGGTACTTCGTTGCCGTCGTCGTCGAGCAGCTTGAGCCAGGTGCTCGGCAGCGGCAGGCCGATGGTGCCGGTGTAGGCAGTGCTGTTGGTCGGGTTGCAGGTGGCCGACGGCGAGGTTTCCGACAGGCCGTAGCCTTCGCAGATCGGGCAGCCGGTCTTCTCGAGCCACAGCTTCGCGACCGCGGCCTGCACCGCCATGCCGCCGCCGACCGAGACCTTGAGGTTCTTCCAGTTGACGGTGTTGAAGTCGGGGTGGTTCGCCAGCCCGTTGAACAGCGTGTTGACGGCCGGGAAGCTGTGGATGGTGTGCTTCGACAGCTCCTTCAGCACGCCCGCGATGTCACGCGGATTCGGAATCAGGATCAGCTTGCCGCCCGTGCGCATGTTCAGCATCATGCCGACCGTGAACGCGAAGATGTGATACAGCGGCAGGGCGCACACGCTGGTGGGCTGCTCACCGGCCGGCACCTTGTTCATGACCGGCTCGTTCCACGCCTCGGACTGCAGCACGTTCGCGATCACGTTGCGATGCAGCAGCACTGCGCCCTTCGACACGCCGGTGGTACCGCCGGTGTACTGCAGCACGGCCACGTCGTCGGGTCCGATGGCCACGGGCTTCACCGAAGCACTCGCGCCCTTGTCGAGCGCTTCGTTGAAACGCACCGCACCCGGCAGGCTGAACTGGGGCACCAGCTTCTTGACGCTGCGCACCATGTAGTTGACGAGCGCACCCTTCAGGAAGCCGAGGCGGTCGCCCATGGAGGCCAGCACGATGTGCCTGATCGGCGTGGCTGCGATGCATTGCTGCAGCGTGGTGCCGAAGTTCTCCATGATGACGATCGCCTTCGCGCCCGAATCCTTGAGCTGGTGCTCGAGTTCGCGGGGCGTGTACAGCGGATTCACGTTGACCAGGATCAGGCCGGCGCGCAGGGTGCCCGCCACCGCGATCGGGTACTGCGGGCAGTTGGGCATCATGACCGCCACGCGGTCACCCTTGGCCAGGCCCAGACTCTGCAGGTAACCTGCGAAGGCCTTGCTCTGCCTGTCGGTCTCGCCGTAGCTGATGTCCTTGCCCATGAAGCTGTAGGCCGTGCGGTCGGCGTACTTCGCGAAGCTCTCTTCCATGAGTGCGACCAGCGAGGTGTACTGCGAGGCATCGATATCGGCGGGCACGCCCTGCGGATAGCTGCTGAGCCAGGGACGATCGGTCATTGGATTTGTCTCCTCCGGGAGTCGGACTGTTGAAAACGAAAACGGCGCACGAGGTGGCGCCGCGAAGAGCTCGCCCGCTGCGCGGGCGTGGACCTTCGGCCTATTCGATGGCCTTGCCCATATCTTCCACTACTTTTTTTGCGTCGCCAAAGACCATCATCGTCTTGTCCATGTAGAACAGCTCGTTGTCCAGGCCCGCATAACCGGCGGCCATGGAGCGCTTGTTCACGATGACGGTCTTGGCCTTGTAGGCCTCCAGGATCGGCATGCCATAGATCGGCGTGCCCTTGGTGAGCGCGGCCGGGTTCACCACGTCGTTGGCCCCCAGGATGATCGCCACGTCCGCCTGCGCAAACTCGCCGTTGATGTCTTCCATCTCGAACACCTGGTCGTACGGCACCTCGGCCTCGGCCAGCAGCACGTTCATGTGGCCCGGCATGCGCCCGGCCACCGGGTGGATCGCGTACTTCACGGTCACGCCCTTGTGCGTGAGCTTCTCCGCCAGCTCGTTGACCGCATGCTGCGCGCGCGCCACCGCCAGGCCGTAGCCCGGCACGATGATCACGGTCTCGGCGTTGGACAGCATGTAGGCCGCGTCGTCGGCGCTGCCGCTCTTGACCGGACGCTGTTCCTTCGCACCGCCGCCCGCGCTGACCGCCTCGCCGCCGAAGCCGCCCAGGATCACGTTGAAGAACGAGCGGTTCATCGCCTTGCACATGATGTAGCTCAGGATCGCGCCCGAGCTGCCCACGAGGCTGCCCGCCACGATCAGCATCGCGTTGTTCAGGCTGAAGCCGATGCCCGCGGCCGCCCAGCCCGAGTAGCTGTTGAGCATCGACACCACCACCGGCATGTCGGCCCCGCCGATCGGGATGATGATGAGCACGCCCATCACGAAGGCCAGCGCCAGCATCGCGAAGAAGGCCGGCCAGCTCTCGGTGAACATGAACACCAGACCCAGGCCGATCATGGCCAGGCCGAGCACGAGGTTCAGCATGTGCTGGCCCGCGAACTGCACCGGCGCGCCCTGGAACAGGCGGAACTTGTAGGTGCCCGAGAGCTTGCCGAAGGCGATGACCGAGCCGCTGAAGGTGATGGCGCCGATGGCCGCCCCCAGGAACAGCTCGAGCCGGTTGCCGGTGGGGATGGGCGCGCCCTTGGCGATGCCTTCGAGCATGGCCGCGGGTTCGACCACGGCCGCGACCGCGATGAACACCGCCGCCAGGCCGATCATGCTGTGGAAGAAGGCCACCAGCTCGGGCATCTTGGTCATCTCGACCGTCTTGGCGCGCCAGGCGCCGTAGCCGCCGCCGGCCACCAGCCCCAGCAGCACCCAGGCCAGGCCCATGAGGTGGCCGCCGGCGATGTTGTAGATCAGCGCGCCGGTGGTAAGCACGGCGATGGCCATGCCGGCCATGCCGAAGACGTTGCCGCGGATCGAAGTGGTGGGATGGCTCAGGCCCTTCAAGGCCTGGATGAAGCAGACGCTGGCGATCAGGTACAGCAGCGTGACGACGTTCATGCTCATTGGGCTGCTCCTGCGTCAGCCTTCGGTGCGGCCTTCTTTTCCTTCTTCTTGAACATCTCGAGCATGCGCCGCGTGACGAGGAAGCCGCCGAAGATGTTCACCGCCGCGAGAGCGACCGCGAGCACGCCCATGGTCTTGCCCAGGCCTGTTTCGGTGAGCGCGGCCGCCAGCATGGCGCCCACGATCACGATGGCCGAGATGGCGTTGGTCACGGCCATCAGCGGCGTGTGCAGCGCGGGCGTGACGGTCCACACCACGTGGTAGCCCACGTAGATGGCCAGCACGAAGATGATCAGGTTGATGACGGTATGGGAAACGGGATCCATGGGTTCTTCTCCTCGCGTGTTCGCTTACTTCTTCGTGACCTGGCCGTCCTGCGTGACGCGGCAGGCGGCGACGATGTCGTCCTCGAGGTCGATCTTCAGCGCACCTTCCTTGGTGACGATGAGCTTGAGGAAGTCGAGCACGTTGCGCGCATAGAGCGCCGACGCATCGGCCGCCACCAGCGCCGCGAGGTTGGTCTCGCCCACGATGGTCACGCCGTGCTTGATCACGGTCCTGTCGGCCTCCGACAGCGGGCAGTTGCCGCCCACGCCGTCGGGCCCCTTGCCGGCTGCGATGTCGACGATGACGGAACCCGGCTTCATCGACTTGACCATGTCCTCGGTGATGAGCGTCGGCGCGGCGCGCCCCGGGATGAGTGCAGTGCTGATGACGACATCGGCGAGCGCCACGCGCTTGGCGACTTCGATCTGCTGGCGCGCGAGCCAGCTCGCGGGCATCGGCTTGGCGTAGCCGCCGACGCCGACGGCTGCTTCCTTTTCTTCATCGGTGTCGTAGGAGACTTCGATGAACTTGCCGCCCAGCGATTCGATCTGCTCCTTCACGCTGGGACGCACGTCGGAAGCCTCGATGACGGCACCCAGGCGCTTGGCGGTGGCAATGGCCTGCAGGCCCGCCACGCCGACGCCCAGGATGACCACGCGTGCAGCCTTCACGGTGCCGGCGGCGGTCATCAGCATGGGGAAGAAGCGCTGGTATTTGTCGGCCGCGATCATCACGGCCTTGTAGCCGGCGATGTTGGCCTGCGACGAGAGCACGTCCATGCTTTGGGCGCGGGTGGTGCGCGGGGCGGCTTCGAGCGCGAAGCCGGTGACACCGGCAGAGGCCAGGCGTTGCAGGCCCGCGGCATCGAAGGGATTGAGCATGCCGATGACGACGGCGCCGGACTTCAGCAGCGCGGTCTCCGCATCGGTGGGCGTGCGCACCTTGAGCACCATGTCGGCGGCGAATGCGGCGTTCATGTTGGTGATCTCGGCACCGGCGGCCTGGTAGGCGGCATCGGTGACGCTGGCGGCAACGCCAGCCCCCGACTGCACCCGTACGGTGTGCCCCGAGGCCACCAGTTTCTTCACCGTTTCGGGTGTAACAGCCACGCGGGTTTCGCCAGCCAGTGTCTCGGCAGGCACGCCTATCAGCATAGAGATCTCCTCAGAGCAAGGGGGCAAACGGAACGCGGGCAGAGCTTACAGCAAGATTACAAGCCTTCGTTGTCGCAAAAACGCTCTGTGGTTTTCGCCCCAAAGTGCCGATGAACGTTGTCGCCACCGCTATTCATTCAATAGCGAATTCGGATATTCGATAGCGCGTTCGAGGGAGGCGACACGCGTCCATCCTCGACTGGCCAAGAAAATTAAGGCTGTTTGTCCAGTAAAAAATTGTTAACAGTCATTAATGAGATTCACAATCAAATCTGCCATTTGCATCCAATCGTCACCAAATTTATTAACAATTAATCTGGAAAACGCGATTTGCGTGCATTAGTTGCGGCCTTTGAACTTTACGTTAGTCGCAGATGGATACACTTCGACCCCAAATCGTCAGCTCACCGAGACTGACGAAGGAGGAAGAAGGGGATGGAATGCGAATTGCAGTACTCGACGACGGTGTAGATCAACCCAAGCGGATCAGCCAAACCATGACGGCACTCGAGCACGAGTGCCATTCCTATACGGAAGGAAGGGCGCTGTTGCAGGCGATGCGCCGGCAGACCTTCGACCTGCTGATACTCGACTGGAATCTGCCCGACATGAAGGGCCCCGACGTCGTGAAGTCCATCCGCCGCGAACTCAATAGCCGGCTTCCCATTCTTTTCGTGACCGACAGGCACGACGAGGGAGATTTGGTCGAAGGCCTCAATGCGGGCGCGGACGACTTCATGGTCAAGCCCGCCCGCGCCGGTGAACTCGAAGCTCGCGTGAATGCGCTGCTGCGCCGCTCCTACCCGGCCCAGCACGAGGCCGAGCTGATCTTCGGCCCCTACCACTTCTATCCGCCCTCGCGGCTCCTGAAGGTTCGCGGGGTGCAGGTCGAGTTGAAGAACCGGGAGTACGAACTCGCGCTGTTCCTGTTCCAGAACCTCGGGCGGCTGCTCTCGCGCGAACACCTGCACGAGGCCGTCTGGGGCCTTGGCGTCGAGGCGCTGTCGCGATCGCTCGACACCCACATCTCGCGCCTGCGGACCAAGCTCGACCTGCGCCCCGCGAATGGTTTCCTGCTGCTGGCCATCTACGGCCTGGGGTACAGGCTGGAAACGATCGAGGCCGATGCGCTGTCGGGGACCGGCGTGCGCTGAGCCGGGAATCTCCGGCACGCTAAAGTCTCGAACGGTTTCCACCGTTGCGCCCCCAGCCTTGCAGGATTGGCTGTGAGCCCCCAGAAAGATTGAGACGAATGAACCCGATGATCCGATTGCTGCTCGCAGCCACGTTGCTCTGGAGCTGGTTCGGCCCGGCCGCCGCACAAGAGGTCGAAGCCAGCGACATGGTGCGAGGCGGCATGCAGGTGATCCAGATGATCGACCAGGGCAAGGCCGGCGAACTGTGGGACGGCGCCACCCCCGCCGCCCGCAAGCGCGTGACGCGCAACGATTTCACCACCCAGATCGCCAGGAGTCGCGCCCCGATCGGCGCACCGCAGATGCGCATCTGGGTGTCGGTCAACCGCCAGATCGTGGCCGACGCCGACGGCGATACGGCCGGCCAGTACGTCAGCGTCGAATACGAGACCCGCTTCGCGAACAAGCCCGACGGCACCTTGCGCGAACTCGTGAGCTTTCACCTCGACAGCGATCGTGTCTGGCGCTTCAGCGGCTACGCGCTGAAATAAGAAGGCCGAAAACATGGCAGCAGGCCCGCGCTGGAAACCCAACGTCACCGTGGCCGCGGTGATCGAGCGCGACGGGCGCTTCCTGCTGGTCGAGGAGCAGACTGCCGATGGCCTGCGGCTCAACACGCCCGCGGGGCACCTCGACCCCGGCGAATCCCCGGCCGAGGGCTGCGTGCGCGAAACCCTCGAGGAAACCGCCCATCATTTCACGCCAACGGCGCTCATCGGCGTCTACATGGCGCGCTCCCGGCCGCTGGCCGAACGGGGCGAAGACACCACCTACATGCGCTTCGCCTTCGCGGGCACGCTGGGCGCGTTCGAAGAAGGCCGCCCGCTCGATGAAGGCATCGTGCGCACCGTCTGGATGACGGCGGATGAAATCCGCGCCAGCGTGGCGCGGCACCGCAGCCCGCTGCTGCTGCAGTGCATCGAAGACCATCTGGCGGGCAAGCGCCACCCGCTGGACGTGGTCCACGTCGACGAATCGGTGCGCTCGGCGCCCTGAGTCAGACGATGACGCCGCCGCCAAGGCAGCGTTCACCGTCGTAGAGCACGGCCGACTGCCCAGGCGTGACGGCCCATTGCGGCTCACCGAAGCGCAAGGCGAAGGCGGCGCCGGAGTCTTCCCCGGCATCCATTTCGCAGGCCGCATCGGCCTGCCGGTAGCGCGCCTTCGAGCCGTAGCTGCCCGGCGCCGGCGGCTCGCCGGAGACCCAGCTCGCATCGTCCGCCTTCAGCGCCGACGACAGCAGCCACGGATGGTCGTGCCCCTGCACCACCCACAGCGTGTTCTTCTCGACGTCCTTGCGCGCCACGAACCACGGCGAATGGTCGCCCGAGCCGCGCTGTGCGCCCCTCTCCTTCACGCCGCCGATGCCCAGCCCCTGCCGCTGCCCCAGCGTGTAGAAGCTCAGCCCCTGGTGCTCGCCCAGCTTGCGGCCGCGGTCGTCCTTGATGGGGCCGGGCTCCTTGGAGATGTAGCGGTTGAGGAACTCGCGGAACGGCCGTTCGCCGATGAAGCAGATGCCGGTCGAGTCCTTCTTCTTCGCGTTGGGCAGGCCGATCTCTTCCGCGATGCGGCGCACCTCGGTCTTGTGCAGTTCGCCGACCGGGAACAGCGTCTTCGACAGCTGCGCCTGGTTCAGGCGGTGCAGGAAGTAGCTCTGGTCCTTCGACGGATCGAGCCCCTTGAGCAGTTCGTGCTTGCCGGTGCCCTCGTTCAGGCGCACGCGCGCATAGTGCCCGGTCGCGATCTTCTCGGCACCGAGCCGCATGGCATGGTCGAGGAAGGCCTTGAACTTGATCTCGGCGTTGCACAGCACGTCGGGGTTCGGCGTGCGGCCGGCCTTGTATTCGCGCAGGAACTCGGCGAACACGCGGTCCTTGTAGTCGGCCGCGAAGTTGACGTGCTCGATCTCGATGCCCAGCACGTCGGCCACGCTGGCGGCGTCCACGAAGTCGATGTTCGACGAGCAGTATTCGCTGTCGTCGTCGTCTTCCCAGTTCTTCATGAAGATGCCGACCACCTCGTGCCCCTGCTGCTTGAGCAGGTGCGCCGTCACCGCGGAGTCCACTCCGCCACTCAGTCCCACAACGATCCGATGCTTTGCCATAAGCCCCCTATTGTCCCAGCCCCGTCGAAGGGGCTTCCGGCGTGTGGGAAATCGGGAAAACCCGTGTCGCCGGTTTGTCAGCGCACGGGCCATCGACGGGAGGGCCGGCGCTAAAGTGATTCCGGACGAAGGCGGCAGCAAGACCCGCCACGCCATTCACGAGACCACCGCAAGCGGAGACAAGACGCATGGCCACACCTTCCACCGCCTCGAATTCCGGCGACACCCTCCCCTGGACACGCGCCTACCCCGCGGGCATGCGCTGGGACGCCGAGCTGCCCGTGAAGCCGGTGCAGCAGATGCTCGACGAGGCCGTCGAGCGCTGGCCCGAGCGCTCCGCCGTCGAGTTCATGGGCCAGGTCATCACCTACCGCGAACTCGGCGCCGCCGTCGAGCGTGCCGCCAAGGGCCTGCAGGACCTGGGCGTGAAGCCCGGCGTGCACGTGGGCCTCTACCTGCCGAACACGCCGCACTACCCGATCGCCTTCTTCGCCGTGCTGAAAGCCGGCGGCACGGTGGTGAACTATTCGCCGCTCGACGCCGAGCGCGTGCTGGCCCACAAGATCGAGGACAGCCGCACCGACATCCTCATCACGCTCGACCTCGTCAACCTCTACCCGCAGATGGCGCGCCTGCTCGACAACTCCCGCCTGAAGACGCTGGTGGTCGGCAGCCTCGGCGACTACGGCGCCATGGGCGACAAGGTGCAGGCCCAGCTGCAGGGCGCCGGCCAGATCGCCCCCGTGCCCGTGGACGACCGGCACGTGCGCTTCACCGACCTGCTCAGGAGCGAAGGCGCCCACAAGGCCTATCCGCTGGGCGACCTCGCCGAAGAGATCGTGGTGCTCCAGTACACCGGCGGCACCACCGGCCTGCCCAAGGGCGCGATGCTCACGCACGCCAATCTCACGTCGGCCTCGGCGCAGTACTACGAGTCGACCAAGGGCGATCCGCCCATCCTGGCCGAGGGCACCGAGCGCTTCCTGGTGGTGCTGCCGCTCTTCCACATCTTCGCGCTCAGCGCCGCGATGCTGCTCGGCGTGCGCCTGGGCGCGGCGCTGGTGCTGCACACGCGCTTCGACGTCGACGCGGTGATGGACGAGCTCGCCGCCAGCCGGATCAGCGTGTTCCCCGGCGTGCCGACGATGTACACCGCCATCCTCTCGCACCCCAAGGCGAAGGAGATGGACCTGCGCTCGCTCAAGTTCTGCGGCTCCGGCGGCGCGCCGCTGCCGGTGGAAGTGGAGCAGCGCTTCTTCGAGCTCACCGGCTGCCACCTCAACGAGGGCTGGGGCATGACCGAGACCTCGCCCGTGGGCACCTTCACGCCCGCACGCGGCCTGCGCAAGGCAGGCTCGTGCGGCATGCCGCTGCCGCAGGTGCGCATCAAGCTCGTGAGCCTGGACGATCCCTCGAAGGACGTCACCGCCTTCGGCGAGGCTGGCGAGCTCTGCATCAAGGGCCCGAACGTGATGAAGGGCTACTGGAACAATCCCAAGGCCACGGCCGAGTCGATGACGGCCGACGGCTACTTCCGCAGCGGCGACGTGGCGATGATGGATTCCGACGGCTACATCTACATCGTCGACCGCACCAAGGACATGCTGCTTTGCGGCGGCTACAACGTCTATCCGCGCGTGCTGGAAGAGGCGGTGTACGAGCATCCCTCGGTGGCCGAGGTCTGCGTGATCGGCATCCCCGACGAGTACCGCGGCCAGTCGCCCAAGGCCTTCGTGAAGCTGAAGGAAGGCGCGCCCGAGCTGACGCTCGACGAACTCAAGATCTTCCTGAAGAACCGCCTCGGCAAGCACGAGATGATCGGCGCGCTGGAGATCCGCGCCGAGCTGCCCAAGACACCCGTGGGCAAGCTCTCGAAGAAGGATCTCGTCGACGAGGAAGCCCGCAAGCGGGCAGCTTGACCGCAGCTACCGCTTCGTCTGCCCGAACGCCTCGGCCAGCAGCTCGTAGGAGCGCAGCCGGGCGACGTGGTCGAACACCTGCGAGGTGATCATGAGTTCGTCCGCGCCGGTGCGCGCGACGAAGGCTTCCACGCCCTTCTTCACCGTGTCGACCGAACCGACCGCCGAGCACGAGAGCACGGAGTCGAGCAATGCGTTCTCCGCCGGCCCGACCTTCTGGCGGTAGTTTTCCACCGGCGGCGGCAGGCGCCCCGGCCGGCCGCTGCGCAGGTTCACGAAAGCCTGCTGCCACGAGGTGGCGCGGAACTCGGCTTCGGCATCGGTGTCGGCCGCGAACACGTTGAAGCCCAGCATCACGTACGGCTTCTGCAGCTGCGCCGAGGGTTTGAAGGTCTCGCGATAGATCTGGATGGCCTGCATGATCTGCTGCGGCGCGAAGTGCGAGGCAAAGGCGTAGGGCAGGCCCAGGTGCGCCGCGAGCTGCGCGCCGAAGGTGCTCGAACCGAGGATCCACACCGGCACCTCGAGCCCCGCGCCGGGCACGGCACGCACCGGCTGCTGCGGCGTCTTCGACATGAAGTCCATCAGCTCGATCACGTCCTGCGGAAACTGGTCCGCGTCCGATTCGAGGTTGCGCCGCAAGGCCCGCGCGGTGCGCTGGTCGGAGCCCGGTGCGCGCCCGAGGCCGAGGTCGATGCGCCCCGGGTACAGCGACTCCAGCGTGCCGAACTGCTCGGCGATCACGAGCGGCGAATGGTTCGGCAGCATCACGCCGCCGGCGCCGATGCGGATGGTCGACGTGCCCGCCCCCACATACGACAGCAGCACCGCAGTGGCCGCGCTCGCGATGCCCGGCATGCCGTGGTGCTCGGCCAGCCAGTAGCGCGTGTAGCCCAGCTTCTCGCCATGCTGCGCCAGCGAGATCGAGTTGCGGAACGACTGCGCGGCGTCGCTGCCTTCGGTGATCGGGGAAAGGTCGAGGATCGATAACGGAATCATGGCGCGATCATGGCGCGAACCGCCGAAGCCGTCGCGCGAGGGGCTATTCGGTTGGGTATGGCGTCATCACGCTCACGCGCCGGGGCTCCGCTTGCGCCATTGGCCGAGGTCGGCTTCGATGCGCTCGTCGACGTTGCCGCTCCAATGCGCGCCAAAGCCGGCCGCGCGCAGCAACTCCACGATGCGGTGGCCCACCACCACGGTGTTGGCTTCGCGCTGTTCGATCTCGGGGATCATGCCGCCGCTGAAGGCCAGGCGCAGGCGGCCGGTGCGCACCGCGGTGTCGAGGTCCTGCGAGTGATAGAAGCAGCAGCCGCGAACGCCCGAGGCCAGCCGCCCCGCGGCGCGCCACTGCTCGCGCACGTCGTCGTGGCCGTCGGCCAGCGTGTTGCCCGCGCGATGCAGCGCAATGATCTTCTCGCCGCGCAGCTGCGCGAATACCGCTTCGAGCCGGTCGTATTCGGTCTGCGCGGGCCACCCGGATTCAGCCGCGCGCTTGGCGGCGCAGGCGCGTGCGGCCTCGGCCTTCACCCAGGCACGGTCCTCGGCGGAGAGCTCATCCGGATCGAGGTACTCGTCGGTGATCATCCATTCGACGTCGGCATCGGGATGGAAGCCGCTCCACACAAGATCGTGGATGCGTCCGCGTGTGTCTTCGGGATCGAGAGTGAGGGCCATGCGTGTTGGGTTGCCGCATCGGCGGCGACGAATCGTGCTTTCTTGTTTGTCTGTTGGCGGGAGCGGTTTATTTTCGCCCACCGCACCAGGACGGCGCAGTAATGCGAAAGCATGAGCCCCTGCGGCCACCCCTTCCGCGCCGCGCCATCATGAAGGATGCGCCAGGACAAGGCAATGCAACGCGGCCCCCTGCGGCTGGCTATGCTCGGCGGCTCTTCATGCCGCAGCGCCATCCTTCCATCGACCTGATCGCCCACCCTCGCGTGGCCGGGCTGCCGCCTTTCGACGAACACGTGCCCACCGAATGGTGCTCCGACGCGCCGCAGGCCACCGAGCGCATGCAGAAGCCGTTCTCCGACCGGATCGCATGGCTGGTCGCGCTGGCGGTGCTGGCCTTCATGGCCGCGTTCGGCTTCCAGGCCATCACGTGGTCGCTGCGCGGCGGCTGGCAGTGGCTCTGGCTGCTGGTGGGGCTGCCGTTCTCCGGCATCTTCTCGGCGTCGACGGTGATGTTCCTCGTGACCACGCTGCGCGAGCGCCGCCGCGTGCGCGTGGCACTCGAAAACATGTCGCTCGAACGCGGCGAAGGCTTCCGCGCGGACATGCCGCTGGACCAGCGCCTGCGCGCGACAGTGCCGCCCGCGCGGGACGGCGAACGCACCGCGGCGCCGGAGCGCATCCGCGTGCGCCTGATGCAGCGCGCGATCCGCCACGACCCCGACGGCCACGCCGTGCTGGTCGACGAGTGCCGCGGCGAAACGGTGGCGCATTGCGAAGCCACCGACGATGCGCGCGGCAGCCGGCGGGTCTATGCGTGGACGCTGCGCGCGGGCCCAGCGCACGAAGGCGCGACGCAATGGTTCATCACGCTGCACGACGCGGCGCTGCCCGGCGGCCCGCCCTTCCTCGTGGCGGCGCTGCGGGAACTGCCTTCGGGCTGAGCCGGCCAAAAAAACCGGGCCATGCAAACGCATGGCCCGGTTTCTGTCTTTCGCCAGGCGGGAGGCTGCCGCGGCGGATTACAGCGGCAGGCTGTCGCCGCGGGCTGCAGCGCGGGCGGCGGCACGCACCGCGGCGCGGTCCACCGTGCTGGCCAAGACCGGTGCCGCAACGGCGGAAGCGCCTTCGGCATACGGATCGGCGCTGTGCGCAGCGGCCACGGCATCGGCGCGAACGGCGGCGCGGCTGACGGTCGAGACGATCGCGCGGGCCGGGCCGGCATCGGCACCGGTGGCGTAGGGGTTGGCGCTGTGGGCAGCAACCACGGCCTGGCCGGCGACGTCGGCGCGGCTGGCGGCCGAGGTCAGCTGGTGCACGCCTTCGTACGATTCAGCGTGAGCGGCGCCGGCAGCGGCCAGCAGGGCGATGGAGATAGCGGAGAGGAGCTTCGAGGCGGTCATTTGGATGTCCTTCAATTCGTTTCAGTTCTTTTGCACTTGGATGATTTCGAACCGGTCTTGGGTGGGTCACCGCCCCGTCGGGGGGCGGCCACCTCGCTCGGGGCCCTGTTCACCCAGATCGGCTTGGGGCCGGTCTGTGAGATGAATTGTGCGCCGTTATCTAAGTAAAAACCCTTAGCAAACAGAACCACGGCGTTCACACGTTGGAAACAATCACCCGTTTCCGGAGGAGATCGCGGCTTGCCGTAGAGTCTTTGCATGCGCGAGCCCGCCCCCCCTCTTCCACCCCTCCCACCCCTGGCGGCCTGGGGCACTGCGGACACCGTCTTCGACGGGCTGGCAGGCGCGTGGGACCTGGAGCGGACCATCGAGGACCAGGCCTCCATGAGCGGCGTCGCGGTGTTCACGCCGCTCGAGGCTGGAATGCTGAAGTACCGCGAAGAGGGCCGGATCCGGCTGGCCGACGGCAAGGAGTTCGACGGGCATCGCGAATACTTCTTCGAGCGCACTCCCGGTGGCTTCGCGGTGCACTTTGCCGAGAGCCCGACGCGCCTGTTCCATGCCATCGGCATCGTGCGCGACGGCGATGTGCTCGCGGGGTCGGCCACTCACCTGTGCACGCCCGACACCTACGACAGCGGCTACCGCTTTCTGCCGGACGGCTCCTTCACGATCCGCCACGCGGTGCGCGGCCCGCGCAAGGACTATCTCTCGGCCACCGTCTTCACACGGCGCAGCGGCTAGATCGACCGGTCAGTCGCGGTCGAGCCGCCAGCCCGGCATGCCGCGCATCACGGTCTGCACGAGCATCGCGCAGAGGCCGCACTTGATCAGGTCGCCGGGAATGAAGACCAGCATGGCCAGCGCCGCTTTCGGCAGCGGCATGTGGGCCACCCACGACAGCCCGACGATGCCGAAGGCATAGATCACGAAGATGCCGCCGACCACCGACGACAGGAAGGCCGCCGCCAGCAGGGGCAGGCCCGTGGCGCCAGCCATGCGGCGCACCGCCAGGCGCATCAGCAGGCCGCAGGCGAAGGCGCCGAACATCCAGCCGAACAGGAAGCCCGACGTCGGCCCCACGAACACGCTCAGGCCGCCTCGGCCGCCGGGCAGCAACGGCAGGCCCAGCGCCACCGCGAGCAGGAACAGCGCGATGGCCAGGAAGCCGCGGCGCGGCCCCAGCAGGCAGCCCGCCAGCATCACGCCCAGCGACTGCAGCGTGATCGGCACGCCGAACGGCAGGTCGATCTTCGGGATCAGGCCGAACACCGCCATCAGCGCCGCGAACAGAGCGATGTAGGAGAGCGAGCGGGACGAAGTGAGGGAGCCTGTGGTGGTGGTCATGGCGATCGCTTTCGAGGAATAGGACTGGAGTTCAGCGCCCGAGCCGCGCGGCCAGCGCATCGGCCACGCGCTCCGCCGTCTGCAGCGTGCGGATGGTCAGCGGTGCCAGCAGCCGCAGGCCGCCGCCGTGGCCGGAACGCGCGCGGTAGGCGTCGTCGAGGCGCTGCCACTGCACGTAGAAATTCTCGGCGAAGCGCAGCATCAGGCCAAGCCCGAGCGCGATCCGCTCGGTCGGCACACCGAAGCGCTGCAGCGGGTGCAGCACGGCCTCGAGTACCGCCAGCAGGTCTTCGAAGCGCGTGGTCAGGGTGAGCATCAGCGCGAGCGTGGCCGCGCTGGCAAGGCGCAGCGCGCTGGCCACGCCGAGCGGGGTCGTGCCCATCGCCCAGTGGAAGCCGACGATCATCCCGCCGGCGATCGCCACGCCGAGCAGCATGCGCACGCGGCGCCATGCGGGCCGCCCGAGCGAGGCGAAGATCAGCAGCACCACCGCACAGGCGATGGCCAGGTGCACCGGCCGTTCGACCAGCACCAGCAGCGTGCCGCACACCGACAGCAGCGCGAGCTTGACCCACGCGGCGATCGCATGCATCCACGTCGGCTGCTCCGAGTAGAGGCTACGCACGGCGGCCCCGCTCCGATGCGGCGCGCTCGCGCACGTTCTCGGCGTAGGCCTCGCACACCTCGCGGCCCGGCCCGTCGGCGCGCACCCTGCCCTGTTCGAGCCACAGCACGCGCTCGAAGTCGTAGACGTGTTCGAGCAGGTGCGTGGACACGAGGATCTGGTGATCGCTGGCGTCGAGCTGCGCGGCCAGCCGCGCCTGGCTCAGCAGGTCGAGGCTGGCGAAGGGCTCGTCGAGCAGCAGCGTGGCGGGCTCGCTGATCTGCAAGGCCAGCAGGCAAACCTGCTGGCGCTGGCCCTGGCTCAGCTCGCCCACCGCGCGAGCGGCCCAGGCCTCGAGCCCGCGCCGCGCGAGAAAGTCGCGCGCCTGCTGCCGCGCCGCCTGCCGCGTTTCGCCGCGCGCGGTGAGGCTGAAGGCCAGTTCCTCGGCCACGGTCGGAAAGATGATCTGGTCGTCGGGGTTCTGGAACATCAGCCCCACGTGCTTCGACAGCTGCCTGCGGTCGGCCTGCGTGTCGCAGCCATGCACCACCACCCGGCCCTGCTGCGGCTGGTCGAGCCCGCTGATCAGGCGGAACAGGCTGCTCTTGCCCGCCCCGTTGTCGCCGATCAGGCCGATGCGCGCCTCCTGCAGGTGGAGCGTCAGCCCCTCGAAGACATGCTGGCTGCCGCGCACCAGCGTCACCGCTTCGAGGCGGATGCTGTGCGGGGAATCGGGTTCGGGCGGGGTCGGCTGCGGCAAGGGGCGCCCACTGTACCCGAACGCACCCTTGCGGCGCGGAGCTCAGGGCGTGGCGGCGAAGAGCCCGTTGATCTCACCGACCGACAGCATGCCCTCGCCCATCGCGCCGAAGCGGCCATGCTCGAAGGCCTCCCTGGCGATGCGGCCGACCAGCCCCAGCGCCGACTGCAGCGGGCCGCAGCCGAGGCTGATGCGCCGCGCGCCGGCACGCGCAAAGCCCTCGGCCGGCGGCGCACCGGCATAGCCCGCATACACGTTCACGGGCAGGCTCACCGCACCGGCCATACCGGCGATTTCTTCGAGGCTGGACATGCCGGGCACGAAGATGCCGTCGGCGCCCGCCGCCGCGTAGAGCCGAGCGCGGCGCTTCGCCTCCTCGAAGCGCGCCGCCGGGTCGTCCCAAGGCACGAAGTAGGCGTCGGTGCGCGCGTTGATGAAAAAGCGCGCGTCCAGCTTGCGGATGGCGGCGATGCGCTCGCACAGCACCTCCGGCGACGCCAGCTCGCGCGTGCCCGGCCGCGTGCCGTCCTCGATGTTGATGCCGGCCGCACCCATGTCGATCAGCGCGCCCGCCACGTCGCACACCGCCTGCGCGCTGTCGCCGAAGCCGCTTTCGATGTCGACGCTCACCGGCACGCCCGCCACGCGGCAGATGCGCGCACAGGCCGCGAGCAACTCGCTCGCCGGCATGCGCTCGCCGTCCGCGTAGCCGAGCGACCAGGCCATGCCCGCGCTGGTGGTGCCGAGGGCCGTGGCCCCGGCGCGCTCGACGATGCGCGCGCTGGCGGCGTCCCAGGCGTTCACCAGCACCAATGGGTCGGGCCCGGCGTGCAGGCGATGAAAGATGCCGGCTTGCTGCCGTGACGATTCGGCGGAATGCATGTGTGATGGCCCGAGGGCGTTGTGGAATGACTGCAGCGTAAGGGTGTCCCGCATCCAGGACTTGGAGAAACTTGCTCCTGCCGCGCTCTGCGCCGCTCAGGAAGCCATCAGCGCCACCACCGGATAGCGCCGCCACCCGGGCTCCGCATGGCGCTGTCCATGGGCGAAGAGAAAACCCAGTACCGCTTGCGGATCGGACAGCTTGTCGGGGTGATCGACCTTCCATTGCTCGAACTGCCGCTTCAGCGCGGGTTCTTCCTCCAGCATCCGAAGCGCGGTGTCCTCGAAGACGTAGGCCGAGAAGTTCTCCTTCTTCTCCAGCACGCTGTTGAAGAAGCCCCAGCGGAAGAAGCTGTCGTGGGCTTCGGGCTCCAGCGTCTCGACCACGTAGCGGGCATTGGCCTGGTCCAGCGGCACCCACACGTCGCCCGCATGCGCCTGGAAGGGCTCGGTGTGCGCAGCGAGCACCACCTCGTCATGGAACATGTGCCCTTCGTAGGCGTTCGCGCGGGAGGCCACGCTCCGGATGCGGTACACGCGCGCCGCATCGAACAGCCGGTCCGCTTCGAGACGCTGCAACTCGACGCCATTCCACGCCAGCCGCTCGATCACTTCGCGCCAGGCCCGGGGCACGAGATAGGCCTTGGGCGCGGCGACGGACGCGACTTCGACGCAGCGGTCGAAGTGCACGATGTCCTTCTCCCAAGGCTGGCCGCGGTCGTAGGCCAGGCGCTCATAAGTACCCAGCCGGCTGGGCGTGCGAACCGCGCGATAGCCCTTGAAGCGCAGGCTCGCCGGCCGGCTGCGGTCGTTGCGCCATGTCAGCGGCCAGCGCGCCTGTTGCGCCGTTGCGGCCCGGGCCTCGCGGCGCAGTTCCTGAATGCGCGCCGCATGCCCCACGGTGAACTCCAGCACCACCTCGACCAGCGTCCGCATGGCAGCCACGCGGTCGGCAAAGGGCTTGAGCATGTGGGTCTCGGGCATGAAGCCGATGGTGTGGTGCAGCGCGGCATAGCCGGTGGAAAAGCGCGGCAGGTCGAGGAAATCCTCGATGCCGTCGTCCGGCGTCTCGGCCAGCAGGTTCACGTATGGGCAGGTTGGCCAGCCGCGCCGGTCCATGCCGGCGTAGATCGCCGGCAGCATGCTCTCGCGCAGGAACTGTCCCAGCCCGCCGCCCAGCTTGTCGGGCTGGGTCGGGATCAGCGTCATGGTGTAGCTGTAGTCTGCGCCGTTGGAGGTGTGGGTGTCGACCATCACGTCCGGGTCCCACGCGGTGAAGAACTTGTTGAACACCTGCGCGGCGAGGCTGTCGCACTTGATGAAGTCGCGGTTCAGGTCGAGGTGCCGGCCGTTGCCGCGGAAACCGAACGACTCGGGGCCGAGCTGGTTCACGCGCGAGGTGTCCTGGCGGTTGATGCAGCCGTCCACGTTGTAGACCGGAATGAACAGGAACACGGTGCCGCCCAGCGCCGCGAGCTGCTCGGGCCGGGTGCAGAAATCGCGCACCAGCGCCATGCAGGCGTCGATGCCCTCGGGCTCGCCGGGGTGGATGCCGTTGTTGTTGAAGAACACCGGGCGGCCCTGCTGCTTGAGCGTCTCGCGGTCGAACACGCCGTCCGCAGTGACCACGCCGGCGTGAAGGGGAACGCCGGTGTCCGACACGCCGATCTCGCCCCAGTGCAGCACGCCGGGAAAGTGGTCGGCCAGCCGCTGGTAGAAGGCCACGCATTCGGCCCAGGTGGTGGTCTGGTTGCCGTTGCCTGCCTCGAACGGCGTGGAGTACGGTGTGGCTCGTGAAGAGGTCATGGGAAGAAGGCTACAGTAGTCGCCCCAATCCGGTCGTCCAGCCCTTCTTTCTGCAAAAGAGCCAGACAAGGCCGCAACACACATTCGAGGAATCAGACATGGGCGCCCAATGGAAAGCAAAACACAAGGACCTGGCGGCCAATGCCAAGGGCCGGCTCTTCGGCAAGCTCGCCAAGGAAATCATGATCGCCGCGCGCGCGGGCGCCGACCCGGCCTCCAACTCGCGCCTGCGGCTGGTCGTGGAGCAGGCCCGCAAGGTCTCGATGCCCAAGGAAACGCTCGACCGCGCCATCAAGAAGGGCGCGGGACTCACGGGCGAGGCGGTGCATTTCGAGCACGTGATCTACGAAGGCTTCGCGCCGCACCGCGTGCCGGTGATGGTCGAGTGCCTGACCGACAACGTGAACCGCACCGCGCCTGAAATGCGCGTGCTGTTCCGCAAGGGCCAGCTGGGCACCTCGGGCTCGGTGTCGTGGGACTTCGACCACGTCGGCATGATCGAAGCCGAACCCGCCAGGCCCGACGCCGACCCCGAAGTGGCCGCCATCGAAGCCGGCGCGCAAGACTTCGAGCCGGCCGGCGAAGACCATGCGGCGGTCTTCCTGACCGATCCCACCGACCTCGACCTCGTGAGCCGCGCATTGCCGGCCCAGGGCTTCACCGTGCTGTCGGCCAAGCTGGGCTACAAGCCGAAGAACCCGGTCGATCCGGCGAGCCTGAGCGCGGAAGACCTGGAAGAAGTCGAAACCTTTCTGGCGGCCATCGACGCGAACGACGACGTGCAGAACGTGTTCGTGGGCCTGGCGGGTTGAGCTCCCGGCCGCGCATGCTCGCCGGCAGATGCCTGTGCGGCGCGGTCCACTACTCGGTGGCGGATGAGTTTGCCTACGCGCTGAACTGCCATTGCTCCGACTGCCGACGCGCGACGGGCTCGGCCTTCAAGCCCTTCGCGGGCATCGAGCGCGGCAAGTTCGCCATCACGCAGGGCGAGAACAGCATCACGGTCTACGGCAAGCCTGACGCGGGCGACCTGCACTGCGCCAAGTGCGGCTCGCTGCTGTGCTCGGTCGTGCGAGGCGGGCAGTTCGTGCACGTCACGCTGGGCACGCTGGTCGACACGCCCACCGTCCGGCCGAGCGCGCACATCTTCGTCGGCTCGAAGGCTCCGTGGTTCACGATCACGGACGACCTGCCGCAACACAAGGGCCACGCCGGCGGGAACTGAACCGCCCGCGCAAGAAGATGCCGGCCCGGCGCCGACAACGACATCCTGTGCCGTAGCGCGGCCCCAGTTCGGGCCTGCGCAAGCAGGGAGCGCTCCTATGCTCGATGAACTCTCTTTCTTCATCCGTGGAGCTTTCCCATGTCACTGCAAGATTTCAAGGTCCTCACTTTCGATGTCGTCGGCACGCTGATCGACTTCGAGGGCGGCATGCTCGCCTACCTGCGCAGCGCGGCGCCCGATGCCGACGTGAGTGATGACGACTTCCTCGCCGCCTACCGGCGAGCCCGCGCTGATGGCAGCGCCGGCTGGTATCCCGACGACCTCGAGCGCTGCTGGCACGCCATCGCCCCCGCGCTGGGCCTGCCCGACACGGATGCCATTGCGAAGGGCCTGCGCGACTCGGTCGCCCGGTGGCCGGCGTTCCCCGATTCGGTGGAAGCGCTGAAGCGGCTCGGCAAGCGCTTCAAGCTGGTGACGATGACCAACGCGCAGGCCTGGGCGCTGGCGCATTTCGACAAGACCCTGGGCTCGCCCTTCGACATGCTGCTGGGCTGCGACGACGCACTGTGCGAGAAGCCCGACGCGCGCTATTTCGCCTACGCCCGCGGCCGCTTCGAAGGCGCTTGGGGGTTCAAGCAGGCGGACAACCTGCACGTGGCGCAAAGCCAGTACCACGACATCGGCATCTCGAAACAGCTCGGCATTGCCACCTGCTGGATCGAGCGCCGCCATGCGCAGAAGGGCTCCGGCGGCACCATCGAGTCGAAGCACACCGTGCCCGACCATCACTTCCACACGCTGGCCGAGCTGGCCGATGCGGTCGAGGCGGGGCGCTGAGCACGGCGGCCATCGCCATCGCAACGCCTTCGTCATGATGACCGCCCAAGGCACCCTGCCTGCCATCGATCCATTCCCATATCGCGATTCGAATATTCACGAGGAGCTTCCATGACCACTGTCTTCCGGCCCAAGTACATCAGCTTCGATTGCTACGGCACTCTCACCAACTTCCAGATGGCACCGATGGCGCGCAGGCTCTTCGCCGACCGCGTCAGTCCGGAAAACATCGAGCGGTTCTGCGAGGACTTCGCGGCCTACCGGCTCGACGAGGTGCTGGGCGACTGGCAGCCCTACTACGACGTCGTCTACAACTCGGTCCTGCGCACCTGCAACCGCTGGGGCGTGCCGTTCCGCGAGGCCGACGTCTCGGAAATCTACAGCGCCGTGCCCACCTGGGGCCCGCACCCGGACGTGACCGCGGGCCTGGCCAGGATCGCCGACAAGATCCCTCTGGTCATCATCTCGAACGCCATGGACGCGCAGCTCGTGCACAACGTGAAGCTGCTCGGCGTGCCCTTCCACCGGGTCTACACGGCGCAGCAGGCCAAGGCCTACAAGCCCCGCCTGCGCGCCTTCGAATACATGATCGACTCGTTGAACGCGAAGCCGGAAGACTTCCTGCACGTGTCGTCGTCGATGCGCTATGACCACATGTCGGCGCGCGACGTGGGCATCAAGGACAAGGCTTTCGTCAATCGCAAGCACGAACCCGGTGTTCCAGCCTACGGCACGACCGAGATCTCCGACATCGGCGGCCTGCCGGCGCTGGTCGGCCTCTGAGTCTGGCGCGATCGCCGGTCATGCCGGCGATCGCTTCTTTCAAGCCGCCCGTTTCTGCGAAGCCGCCGCAAAGCGCCCGATGGAGAAGCTCTCGATCGGCGTCGACGTGCGGCCGGTGGCGATCAGCTCGGCCATGGTCTCGCCCACGCCGGGGCTGATCGCGAAGCCCTCGCCGCAGAAGCCGAAGGCGTAGTGCAGGCCGGGCACGCGGGCGCTGGGTCCCATCACCGGCTGCCAGTCGGCGATGTAGCCCTCGATGCCGCTCCACACGCGGATCAGCTGCACGTGTTCGAACGCCGGCACCACGCGGCGCAGTTCGCGCATCTGGCGCAGCACGTTGTCGGGCTTGACGTAGGCGCGGATACGGTCGGCGTGCGCCGGCCCCTTAAAGCCGCCGCCGAAGACGATGTTGCCGCGCGAGATCTGGCGGAAGTACAGCCCCTCCTGCTCGATCGGCGAGGAGACGCCGATCGACGGACCTACCGCATAGGGCAGCGGCTCGGTCACGCCCATCTGCGGTCCGCGCGCCTCCATCGGCACGGGCTCGCCGAACTGCTCGGCCATGCGGTTCGACCAGGCGCCGCAGGCCACAAGCAGCTGCGGCGCGCGAAAGCGCCGGCCGTCCGCGGTGTGCGCCGCGAAGCCCCCGCCGTCACGCTCGACCTTCATCACCTCGGCATGCTCGACGATGTTCGCGCCCGCGCGCCGCGCCGCCCGCGCGAAGGCCGGTCCGGCCAGGCGCGGGTTGGCATGGCCGTCGTTCGGCGACAGCGAACCGCTCACCACCTCGGGCGCGAAGATGCCCCAGCGCTTGCGCAGCTGCGCGGCGCTGAAGAGCTCCAGGTCGAGGCCCAGCGGCTTCACGTCTCTCGCGTGCTGCTCGAGCACCACGGCCTGCTGCTCGGTGTAGCAAACGCGCAGGTGGCCGTAGGGCACGAACTCCAGGTCTTCGCCGAGCAGTTCGTTCACGCGGCCCCAGACGGCGCGCGCGCGGTTGGCCAGCGGCATCTGCGCCAGCACGCGGCCCTGGCGGCGCACGTTGCCGAAGTTGGTGCCGCTGGCCTGCCGGCCCACCAGTTCGCGCTCGAGCAGCGTGACCGACAGGCCGTGCTGGCGGCGCAGGAAGAAGGCGGCGGTGGTGCCCATCAGGCCACCGCCGAGCACCAGCACGTCGGTGTTCGTGGTTTCGCTCATGGACTGACCTCGCGCGTATTCATCATCAATGGCTTGACCGGCGCCTGCGAACGCAGGCGACCCACCAGATGCACCGGCACGCCGCTGGCCTGCGCCACGATCTCGGCCGACGCATGGCCGCAGAAACGGCCCTGGCAGCGCCCCATGCCGACGCGGCTGAAGGCCTTGGCGCGATTGACTTCGTGGCTGTCCATCTCGTTGACACAGCGGCGCAGTTCGCCCGCCGTCACGGCTTCGCAGCGGCACACGACCGCCTCGTCGGGCAGTGCCGCAGCCTGCGCATGCGGCCACGGAAAGGCGCGCGCGAGGCCTTCGCGAAAGCGGTTCATCTGCGCCAGCGTGCGGCGCAGCGCGGCGAACTCCGTGTCGTAGAGCGCGCGGCCCGGCACGTGGCCGAGGTCGGCCAGCGCTGCGAGCGCGGCCAGCCGGCCGGCGGCCTCGGCGCCGTCGGCACCGAGGATGCGGACGCCGTCACCAGCCAGGTACACGCCGCGCGTACTGCTGCGGCCGTCGGCATCGATGTGCGGCAGCCACTGCCGGCTCACGGGTTCGAAGTCGAACTCGCAACGCGCCAGATCGGCCAGCTGCGTCTCTGCGCGCAGGTGCCAGCCGAGGCCGACGGCATCGCACGCGAAGCGCTGCTCGCGCCCCTGGGCATCGCGTACGGCCACGGCCTGCACGCCGCGGCTGTCGTCGCCGTCGATGGCGAGCGGCACCACGCCTTGCAGCACCGACACGCCCGCGCTGCGCAGCCCGCGGATCAGCGCGAGCCCGCGCAGCGCCAGCCGCGGCCGCGCGAGCAGCCCGCGCACGGCACTCCAGGACTTGGCGGCCGGCGCGGTGTCGAGCACCGCCGCCACCTGAGCGCCGGCCTGCACATACTGCGACGCCACGAGATACAGCAGCGGGCCGCTGCCCATGAAGACCACGCGCGAACCGATGGCGCAGGCCTGCGCCTTCAGCGCGATCTGCGAGGCGCCCAGGCTGTAGCAGCCGGCGCGGTGCCAGCCCGCCACGGGCATCAGGCGGTCGGTTGCGCCGCTGCAGACCAGCAAGGCATCGAACGGCAGCACCTGCGGCTTGCCGGCATGCACGACGTGCAGCGCGCCCTCGCTCACGTTCCAGGCCAGCGTCTCGCCGCGGTAGTCGATGTGGGCGCGCAGCGCGTCGAAGTCGTGGTGCAGCGCCTGTGCCTTCGCGGCTTCGGTGCCGTAGAGCTTGGCGTAGGGCCGCTTGAAGCCTTCGGGCTGGCGGCGGTAGATCTGTCCGCCGTCGCGCCGGCCTTCGTCCACCACCACGGGCCGTACGCCGGCGCGCACCAGCGCCTGCGCGGCGCGCACGCCCGCGGGGCCGGTGCCGACCACGACGATGCGTGGCGAGGGCGAAGTTGGCGGCATCGCGCTCACCGCACGGCCGCCGCGGCGCCGCGCGCCAGCAGCTGCTGCAGGTCGGGCGTGGCGGGCCAATGGGCCGCGGGCGGCCGCGTGAGCACCGACATCCCCGCCTCGACGGGCGTCGAGCAGGCGCGCAGCCGCTCGCCCGCCGGCGTCCACACCCAGCAATCCTGGCAGGCGCCCATCAGGCAGAAGCCGGCGCGAGGTCCGTCGCCGAACTCGCTGTCGCGCACGCGCCGTCCGTTGCTCAGCAGCGCCACCAGCAGGGTGTCGCCGGCCAGCGCGGTGCGGGCCTCGCCGTCGATGTGCAGGGTCAACGCGGGCCGGTCGGTCTCCGCGAGCCGCACGAAGCGGTTGGGCAAAGCAGAGGGAGGATGGGTTTCGGGCATGGATGGATGAAGGCGCCGGTCAGCGCTCATGGGGAAAAAGCCGTTCGATCGGACAGTGCGTCTTGATGAACGGCGACTTGATGACGATGTAGCTGAAGTACTTCGCGATGCCGATGTTGCGTTCGAGCAGCCCCTCGATCACTTCCTGGTAGTGATTCACGCCGCGCGTGAGGAAGCGCAGAAGGTAGTCGTAGCCGCCGCTGACGAGGTGGCATTCGAGCACCTCGTCGACCTCGCGGATCGCGGCCTCGAAGCGCACGAAGTCCTCGCGGTGGTGGTCCGACAGCGTGACCTCGGTGAACACGGTCAGCGTGTCGCCGAGCTTTTCGAGCCGCAGGTGCGCGCCATAGCCCGCGATGTAGCCGGCCTGCTCCAGCCGCTTCACGCGGATCAGGCAGGGACTGGGCGACAACCCCACCGCATCGGCCAGGTCGACGTTGGTCATGCGCCCGTTCTTCTGCAGCTGGGCCAGGATGCGCAGGTCGAGTCGGTCGATCTTGAAAGCTTCTGACATGGCGGTGCCTGGAGAGAAGGAAAGTCCGATTCTGCGTCGCCGCCGGGTCTTGCGGGGCCTATGTGTACCGGCTTGTTCAGGCCGCCAGCGCGGCGCGGACGTCAGGCGCGTCGAGCACTTCGTCGAGCGTCTTCCTCAGCCGCGCGAACAGCTGCGCGAACTCATCCTCGGTGAAGGTGAGCGCGGGCGCGAAGCCGAGGACGTGGTCGCCGAAGGCGCGGAACACCAGGCCATTGCGGTAGGCGGCGGCGAAGATGCGCTCCGGCAGTCCGAGCGATGCGTCGAAGCCGCGCTTGCTCGCCTTGTCGCTCACCAGTTCCAGCGCGCCCAGCAGGCCGCGCTGGCGGGCATCGCCCACCAGCGGATGCGCACGCAGCGCGTCGAGCCCGGCCGCAAAGTGCGCCGCACCGCGCTGGCCGTTGGCGAGCACGCCGCCCTCTTCGTAGAGCCGCAGCACCTCGAGCGCGACCGCGGCGCTGACCGGGTGCGCCGAATAGGTCGCGCCGTGCCCGACCAGGGCGCCTTCGGGCACGCCATCGGCGATGCTGGCATAGACCTTCTCCGACATCATCGTGGCGCCCATCGGCACGTAGCCGGCGGTCAGGCCCTTGGCCATGGTCATGAGGTCGGGCTCCACGCCTTCGGCCTCGCACGCGAACATCGGGCCGGTGCGGCCGAAGCCGGTGATGACCTCGTCCACCACGAAGAGGATGTCGAGCTCGCGCGCCGCCTCGCGCATGGCCTTGAGCCAGCCCTTGGGCGGCACGATGACGCCGCCCGAGCCCTGGATCGGCTCGCAGAAGAATGCGGCCACGTTGTCCGCGCCCAGCTGGGCCACCTTGGCGCGCAGGGCCGCGACCGATGCGGCGATCAATGACTGCGCGTCGGCCCCGTCCGGCTGGCGGTACGGATTCGGCGAAGGAATGTAGTGCTGCGTGGGCAGCGGCAGGTCGAAGCCGCGGTGGAAGGCCGGCAGCGCGGTCAGGCCCGCGCCGGTGGACGACGAGCCGTGGTAGCCGCGCTCCAGCGCGATGAAGTGCTTCTTCGACGGCCGGCCGGTTGCGTTGTAGTACTGCACGATGAAGCGCACGGCGGCATCGACCGCCTCGGAACCGCCCAGCGTGAGGTACACGCGGGTCAGCGATGCCGGCGTGATCTGCACCAGCTTTTCGGCAAGGCGGATGGCCGGCTCGCTGCTGAAGTGGAAGTAGCCGGTCGCGTAGGGCAGCCGGCGCATCTGCTCGGCCGCGGCCTGCACCACGCTCTCCTGCCCGTAGCCTACGTTCACACACCACAGGCCGGCGAAGGCGTCGAGCAGTTCGTGGCCGTTGCTGTCGGTCAGCCAGGCGCCGCGGCCCGAGGCCAGCACGGTGGGGCCGCGCTGCTCATGCACGCGCCAGGGCGAGACGGGGTGGATCAGGTGCGCACGATCGATCGCGTCGAGCGCGGCTTGGTGAGGCAATGCGGAGGGATGCGTCATGGGCTGTGTCCGGAGGAAGCTGGTGGCGAAGGAGGCTTTCGATGCCCCCAGCTTAGGATGCGCGACCCTCGGCTTGGTGCTGCTTTGAGGCCTCTGCACGAAGCACGCTGCCGTTGTGCGTGCCGCGACAGCAGATCGTGCGGCGTGCCTCCGGCAACTCGCGCTCAGTACCCCTTCTGGCGATCGACCAGCCCGACCATGGGCTCGCCCGCGGCGAAGCGCTGCACGTTGTCGAGCACCGCTTCGGCGGCACTGAGCGGCTGCGTCATGCTCGCGATGTGCGGCGTGAGCTGCACATGCGGATGGCGCCAGAAGGCATGCGCCGGCGGCAGCGGTTCGGGGTCGGTCACGTCGAGCACGGCTTCGCCGACCTGGCCACTGGCGAGCGCGGCCAGCAGGTCGGTGTCGACGAGTTGCGGGCCGCGGCCCACATGCACCAGGCCGGCACCGGCAGGCAGCATCGAGAACAGCCGCGCGTCGAGGAAGCCGCGCGTCGAATCGGTCAGCGGCAGCAGGCACACGAGGATGTCGGTGCGCGCAAGAAAGGCCGGCAGCTCGTCGGCACCGGCATGGCATTGCACGCCGTCGACCGTGTGCCGCGAGCGGCTCCATCCCGCGCAATCAAAACCCATGCCGACGAGTTGCGCCAGCACGGCCTGCCCGAGCGAGCCGAGCCCGAGCACGCCGACGCGCCGTTCACCCGCGGGCCGTACCGGCAGCGGCTTCCACTGCCCTTCCTGCTGCTGGCGCCTGTATTGCGGCATGTCGCGATGCAGGCCGAGCACCGCATGCGTCACGTACTCGACCATGCCGCCCACGATGCCGGGCTCCACCATGCGCACCACGGGCAGCGCGGGCGGCAGCGCGGCGAAGTCGAACTGGTCGACGCCCGCGCCCGAGGAGAACAGCACTTCGAGATTCGGAAAGCGCTCGGCCAGATCGTCCGGCGGCTCCCAGGCGGCGAGAAAGCGAACCTGTGCGGGATCGCCGATGTCGGGCCAGATGCGGAAGTCGATGTCGGGGGCGCGGCGGCGGAACACTTCGGCCCACAGGCGGCCTCGCACGGGATCGGATTTGTAGAGGAAGGTGGTGGTGGTCATGGGTTTTGTTTGTGGGTGCGTTTTCGGGCGCTGTATTCGGGGTGCGTGCACAGGCCGCCGGGGACATTCGCGGAGCAAGGTACCCCGTCGGCGTGATCGCCCCACCAAAGAGCAAGTCTTCACCCAACAGCCTGAGTAACAACAGCAAAGAGCGAAGGCCCGCCAGCCGGCGTAACCAGCGGCACACCACGCACCATCGTCGTAGGCGCATCAACGCGCAGCAGCCCGATGCTCTCCAGGCACTCGGCCAGCCCGCTGTCGAAGTCGATGTCGATGCGCGTGAAGTGCCCGGCGTTGACGCTGGCGAGATGAGCGATCAGCGCCTTCGCGCCGTCGAGGTCGGGCGCAACCACAGGCCCGATGACATGCCCGCGCCCGAAGCGGCGCAGCATCGCGAAGCCGCGCGCTTCGTTGTCGTGGTCGAGTACCACGCAGGCATCGGCGTTGGCCAGCAGGTCGGCGATCAGCGCATCGCGCGGCATGCCGCGCGCCGCAGCGTCGAGCGCCTGCAGGGTGGCCGCCTCGTTCAGGCCGGCGGGCCGCAGGCGCCAGCCCGGCTGCAGCGCAACCAGCGGCGCCGGCTGCGCGATGCCCTGGTGCTGCCTCAGTTCACCCGTTCGCACGAAGCCCAGCCGCTCGTACAGGCCGCGCCCTTCGGCGGTGGCATGCAGCAGTACCGTATGTTCCTCCAGGCCTTCGAGCATCGCGCTCATCAGCCTGTGCCCGATGCGCCGGCCCTGGCAGGCCGGCGTCACGATCACGAGGCCGATGCTCGCATGGCGCTCGCCCCAGTGCCAGCGCTGTGCGGTGGCGACGATCTCGCCGTCGCGCTCGGCCACGATGCCCTCGGCATGCGCGAACACCTGCGCCCAGTCGGCCAGCCGGTGCGGCCAGCGCAACTGGGCCGACAGCGCATGCGTGGAGGGCAAGTCGGCGGACGTCATCGGTCGGAGCACCACGCCGTCGTCGGGTGCATTCGGGGTCTGATCGGGCATTGAAGGGTCTCTGTAGCGAAGGGGATGTCCCTTGCATCTTGGACGACATCAGCGCCCGATGCCAGACCGAAATCGCCTGCCGGCGCAACTCGCAAGCTTCGCCTGCCAAGGGCCCGGGGTTTGCAATTCGCTGCCGCCACAGGTTCGCTTACGCACACAAATGCCGCGCCGACCTGCCTAGCATCGTCCGTCCATTCTCCGGTGCCATCGTGGCCTCCTTCCATTCTTCCCATGCAAGTCGTCGCCCGCTCAAGATCCGCGTGCCTCCGGGGCAGTTCATCGGCGGACGCCTCGTCCCCGATGCCGGCCTGCGCTTCAAAAGCGTGCCGATCGACTTCGCCGCGACGCACCGAGGTGCATGGCCGCACGCGCCAGGGGCAGACCGCACGGCATGCCGCCGCACCCCCTCCAAACCGCAGCTTTCATGCGCCGGATGCCGTATTTCCCAATACCTGCGGCACGGCCGCGTGCTGCAATCACTTCGTCATGAGCTTGTCGCATTTGTCGTCCAAGGAACTTGAAACCATGAGCCCCCGCCCCAGGCAAATCGCCCTCGATCGCCGCGGCATGCCGGCTCGCTCCTGCGTGGGCCGGATGCCATGAAGCTCGACTCCTACTGGACCGATTCGGCCCCCGCGTTTCTGGCCGCGCCGCAGGAGCTGCCGGCGCAGGTCGATGTCGCGATCGTCGGCGGCGGCTTCACCGGCCTTTCGGCCGCACTGGCAATGGCCAGGCGCGGCGCCCGGGTCGCGGTGCTGGAAGCCGGCCCGCGCGTGGCGGCCGAAGCCTCGGGGCGCAACGGTGGGCATGTCAACAACGGCCTCGCGGTCGACTACGCCGATGTGGCGGCCAAGGTCGGCGTCGAGCGGGCGCGCGGCTGGTACAACGCCTACGACGACGCGGTCGACACCGTGGCGCGGCTGGTGCGCGACGAGGCCATCGACTGCGACTTCATGCGCCACGGCAAGCTCAAGCTCGCCACGCGCGCCAACCAGATGGCCGCGCTCGAACGCAGCGTGCAACGCCTGATCGACGACGGCGTGGACAACGACGTCGAGATCCTCGACGCACCGCGCGTGCGCGCCGAGGTGCAGAGCGAGCGCTTCCACGGCGGCCTGCTCTACAAGCGCAGCGCCCAGATGCACATGGGCCGCTTCGCGCACGGGCTGGCGGTGGCCGCGCAGCGCAACGGCGCCGCGATCCACACGGACACGGAAGTGCGCCGCATCGAACGCCTGGGCCAGGGCCATGCCCACCGGCTGCACACCGCGCGCGGCGTGGTCACTGCGCAGCAGGTGCTGCTGGCCACGGGCGCGACGCGCCATGGCGGCTACGGCAGCTTCGGCTGGCTGCGCCGGCGCATCGTGCCGATCGGCAGCTTCATCGTGGTCACCGAACCGCTCGGCGCGGAGCGCGCGCAGGCGCTGCTCGCGGCCCGGCGCACCTACACGACCATCGCGAACATCCACCACTACTTCAGGCTCACGGCCGACCACCGGCTGGTGTTCGGCGGGCGCGCGCGCTTCGCGATTTCCAGCCCGCAGTCGGATGCCGCGAGCGGCGACATCCTGCGCGCGGGGCTGGCCGAGACCTTCCCGCAGCTCGGCGCGGTGCGGCTCGACTATTGCTGGGGCGGACTGGTCGACATGACGCAGGACCGCCTGCCGCATGCCGGCGAGCGCAACGGCCTCTACTACGCGATGGGCTACAGCGGACACGGCACGCAGATGTCGGTCCACATGGGCGAACGCATGGCCGCCGTGATGAACGGCGACGCGTCCGCCAACCCCTGGCGAGGCCGCGACTGGCCCGCCATTCCCGGCCACTTCGGCCCGCCGTGGTTCCTGCCGGCGGTGGGCTTTTATTACCGGCTCAAGGACAGGCTGGCCTGAGGGCCCGCAGTCCCGCAACACGCGTTCGTTTTTTTCCAACCCACGGCCCCAGGAGCACTTCATCATGAGCGACAGCAGCAACAAGAGTTTCGACAGACTCGTCGGCCCCGGCGAAAGCCTGCGCATGATGGAGTCGCTCAAGCGCGGCGCCACGCGGCGCGACATCCTTTCGATGCTGATGGCCGGCGGCATGCAGGCCACGCTGGCCGGCGGCATCGCGGGCGCGGCGATGTCCGCCCATGCGCAGACGCCCAGGAAGGGCGGCCGCCTCCGGGTGGCCGGCGCCACCGCCGCGGCGACCGACACGCTCGATCCGGCCAAGCAGTCGAACCAGACCGACTACTCGCGCTGCAACATGGTCTACAACGGCCTCACCTCGCTCGACGGCAGCCTCGCGCCGCAGCCCGCGCTGGCCGAATCGTTCACCACCAAGGACGCGAAGACCTGGGTGTTCACGCTGCGCAAGGGCGTGAACTTCCACGACGGCAAGGCGCTCGCGCCCGCCGACGTCGTGTTCTCGGTCATGCGCCACAAGGACCCCGCCACCGCCTCCAAGGCCAAGGTGCTCGCCGACCAGATCGAGAGCGTCAAGGCCAGCGGCCCGAACGAGGTGACGATGGTGCTCAGCGCGCCGAACGCCGACCTGCCGGTGATCCTGGGCACCTTCCACTTCCAGATCGTCAAGGAGGGCACCACCGACTTCAACGCAGGCATCGGCACCGGCCCGTACAAGCTCAAGGAATTCAAGCCCGGCGTGCGCTCGCTGATGGTGCGCAACGACGCCTACTGGAAACCCGGCAAGCCCTACCTCGACGAGATCGAGTTCGTGGGCATCGGCGACGAGAGCGCGCGCGTCAACGCGCTGCTGTCCGGCGGCATGGACCTCGTGGGCTCGGTCAATCCGCGCTCGGTGGAGCGCGTGAAGGGCACGCCCGGGTTCGGCATCTTCCTCACCCAGTCGGGCCAGTACTCCGACCTCATCATGCGCAAGGACACGGGCCCCGGCGCCAACCCCGACTTCGTGCTCGCGATGAAGTACATGTTCGACCGTGCGCAGATGAAGAAGACGATCGCGCTCGACTACGCCGTGCTCGGCAACGACCAGCCGATCGATCCGACCAACCGCTTCTACTTCGCGGGCCTGCCGCAGCGCCCGTTCGACCTCGACAAGGCCAAGTTCCATCTGCAGAAGTCCGGCGTCACCGGCAAGGTGCCGATGGTGGCTTCGCCGGCAGCGCTCTACTCGGTGGAGATGGCGCTGATGCTGCAGCAGACCGCGCAGCGCGCGGGCCTGGAGATCGACATCAAGCGCATGCCGGCCGACGGCTACTGGTCGAACCACTGGCTCAACAGCCCGGTGGGCTTCGGCAACGTCAACCCGCGCCCGAGCGCCGACGTGCTGCTGACGCAGTTCTTCCAGTCGGGTGCGGCCTGGAACGAGTCGCGCTGGAAGAACGAGAAGTTCGACCAGCTGCTGCTGGCCTCGCGCGCCGAGACCGACCTGGCCAAGCGCAAGCAGATGTACGCCGACATGCAGACCATGATCCACCAGGACGCCGGCATCGGCATCCCGCTGTTCCTTGCGAGCATCGACGGCCATAGCTCCAAGCTCAAGGGGCTGTCGCCGATTCCGCTGGGCGGGCTGATGGGCTACAACTTCGCCGAGAACGTGTGGCTGGAAGCCTGATCCGCGCGCCGGAACATTCTTCATGAACCATGTGATCCTCAAGCTCCTCGTCCAGCGCATCGCGCTGGCGCTGCTGTCGCTCCTGGCGGTGTCGGTGATCGTGTTCTCGATCACCGCCGTGCTGCCGGGCGATGCAGCCCAGGAGCAGCTCGGCCAGGAAGCCACGCCCGAGGCGCTGGCCGCGCTGCGCACGCAGATGGGGCTGGACGTGCCGGCGCCGCGGCGCTATGCGCAATGGCTGCTCGGCATGGCCAGGGGCGACCTCGGCCGCTCGGCCACCACGCAGATGCCGGTGTCGGAGCTGGTGGCAAGCCGCCTTCCCAACTCGCTGCTGCTCGCGGCCGTGACGGCCCTGTTCTCGGTTCCGATCGCGCTGGCGCTGGGCATCGCCTCGGCCGTGTGGCGCGGCTCCTGGTTCGACCGCGCGGCTTCCACGTCGGCGGTGGCGGTGGTGTCGGTGCCGGAGTTCCTGGTCGCGACGCTCGCGGTGCTGGTGTTCGCGGTCAAGCTGCACTGGCTGCCGGCGCTCTCTTTCGTCAACGAGATCGAGTCGGTCGGACAGTTGCTGCGCGCCTTCGCGATGCCGGTGCTGGTGCTGTGCTGCGTGATCGTCGCGCAGATGATGCGCATGACGCGCGCCGCGGTGATCGACCAGCTCGAGGCGCCCTACATCGAGATGGTGCGGCTCAAGGGCGCCTCGCCGATGCGCATGGTGCTGGCGCATGCGCTGCCCAACGCGGTCGGCCCGATCGCGAATGCGGTGGCGCTGAGCCTGTCGTACCTGCTGGGCGGCGTGATCATCGTCGAGACGATCTTCAACTATCCCGGCATCGCCAAGCTGATGGTCGACGGCGTCTCGCAGCGCGACATGCCGCTGGTGCAGACCTGCGCCATGATCTTCTGCGCCGGCTACCTGATCCTCGTGACGGCAGCCGACATCTGCGGCATCGTCGCCAACCCCCGACTGCGCCACCGCTGAGGCGAGCCCCATGGAAACATCCACCTCCTCATCGGCCCTGGGCGCCACGGCCACCGCCGTCGCAGCGCCGAGCGAGCAACGCGGGCGGCATCCGCTGCGCTGGCTTCGCGGCTTCGGCGTCTCCGGCCTGCTGGGCCTCGCGGTGCTGCTGTTCTGGCTGCTCGCGGCCGCGCTCGGGCCCTGGCTGCTGTCGCACTCCTCGGGCACCATGGGCGGCAACAGCGTCTTCGCGCCCATGAGCGCGGCGCACTGGCTGGGCACCGACTACCTCGGGCGCGACATGCTGGCGCTGATCGTCGAAGGCGCACGCTATACGGTCGGCGTCGCGCTGCTCGCCACGCTGCTGGCCAGCGGCACCGGCACCACGCTGGCGCTGCTGGCCGCGGCCAGCGGACGCTGGACCGACACGCTGCTCAGCCGCTGCCTCGACACGCTGACCGCGATACCGAGCAAGATGTTCGCGCTCATCATGGTGGCGGGCTTCGGCTCCTCGGTGCCGATGCTGGTCGTGACGGCGGCCATCATCTACGTGCCGGGCGCCTATCGCATCGCACGCTCGCTGGCCGTCAACATCAACGCGCTCGACTACGTGACCGTGGCGCGCACGCGCGGCGAGGGCACGCTCTACATCATGCTGCGCGAGATCCTGCCCAACATCCTCGGGCCGATGCTGGCCGACCTCGGCCTGCGCTTCGTCTACACCGTGCTGCTGCTGGCGAGCCTGAGCTTCCTCGGCCTCGGCATCCAGCCGCCGGCGGCCGACTGGGGCTCGCTGGTGCGCGAGAACATCGGCGCACTGGCCATGGGCGGCGCCTCGGTGATCGTGCCGGCGCTGGCCATCGCGAGCCTGACCATCTCGGTCAACCTCGTCATCGACAACCTGCCGGGCCGCGCCGCCCGCGAACGAGGAGCAAGATGAAGCTCACCCCCAGGCTTGCCCACTTCGTGTGGCCTCCCACCCCCTCTCCGGGGGCAACACCAGCGGCCCGGCAAAGCCGGTTCCGCGGTGTTCCCGGCGCAAACGGGAGCCACTGACATGGGCGCAACACTGATCGTCAACGACTTGAGCATCGCGGCCGGCGCGAGCACGCTGGTCGACAACCTGAGCTTCTCCGTGCAGCCCGGCGAGGTGCTGGCGCTGATCGGCGAATCGGGCTCCGGCAAGACCACCACGGCGCTCGCGCTGATGGGCTTTACGCGCCAAGGCTGCCGCATCTCGGCAGGCAGCGTGCGCATCGGCGGCACCGACGTGCTGGCGCTCGATGCACCCCGGCAGCGCGCGCTGCGCGGACGAACGGTCACCTACATCGCGCAGAGCGCGGCGGCCTCCTTCAATCCCTCGCGCACGATCATGGACCAGGTGGTCGAGCCGTGCCGCATCCATGGCCTGTGCACGCGCGCCGAGGCCGAGGCGAAGGCGATCCAGCTGTTCCGCGAGCTCGCGCTGCCCGAGCCGGAGACCATCGGCACGCGCTACCCGCACCAGGTGTCGGGCGGCCAGCTGCAGCGGCTGATGGCGGCCATGGCGCTGATCGCCGACCCCGATCTCGTGATCCTCGACGAGCCGACCACCGCGCTCGACGTGACGACGCAGATCGAGGTGCTGCGCGCCTTCCGCCGTGTGGTGCGCGAGCGCCGCGCGACCGCGGTGTACGTGAGCCACGACCTCGCGGTGGTGGCACAGATGGCCGACCACATCCTGGTGCTGCGCAACGGCCGGATGCAGGAGGTGAATGCCACCGAGCAGATTCTCGCGACGCCGGCCCATGAGTACACGAAGTGCCTGCTGGCCGCCGCCCGCCCGGCGCCGCGCGAATCCGGCGCGACCCCGGGCGGCGCCGAGCTGCTGCTCGAGGTGCGCGAGCTTTCCGCCGGCTATGGCCCTGTCGACGCACAGGGACGGCCGGCCAAGATGATCCTGGAGAACATCGATCTCAAGCTCTACCGGGGCCAGGCCATCGGCGTGATCGGCGAGTCGGGCTCGGGCAAGACCACGCTGGCGCGCGCCGTCGCCGGCCTGCTCAAGCCGTGCCACGGCAGCGTGCTGTTCAACGGCCGCGCACTCAAGCCAACGCTGGCACAGCGCGAGCGGGAAGAGCTGCGCCAGATCCAGATCGTGTTCCAGATGGCCGACACGGCGCTGAACCCGTCGCAGACCATCGAGCGCATCCTGGCGCGGCCGCTGCAGTTCTACAAGGGCCTGCGCGGCGAGCCGCTGCAGCGGCGCATCCGCGAGCTGCTCGACCTGGTGCAGCTGCCGCAGACCGTGGCCGGGCGCCTGCCGGGCGGCCTCTCGGGCGGGCAGAAGCAGCGCGTGAACCTCGCTCGCGCGCTGGCGGCCGACCCGGACCTGATCCTGTGCGACGAAGTCACGTCGGCGCTGGACACCGTGGTCGGCGCGGCGGTGCTCGACCTGATCGCGCAGCTGCGGCGAGAACTCGGCGTGTCGTATCTCTTCATCAGCCACGACCTGCACACCGTGCGCGCCGTGTGCGACGAGATCGTTGTCATGCAGCACGGCCGCAAGCTCGCGCAGGTGGTGCGCGCCGACTATGACCGCGGCCCGCACCACCCCTACTACGAGCTGCTGGCGCGCTCGGTACCCGAGCTGCGCCGCGG
This sequence comes from Variovorax sp. 10L421, assembly GCF_056395365.1. NCBI lineage: Bacteria > Pseudomonadati > Pseudomonadota > Betaproteobacteria > Burkholderiales > Comamonadaceae > Variovorax > Variovorax sp. 10L421. The sequence continues at coordinate 66,389 of NZ_JBFTJJ010000012.1, read as the reverse complement.
CTGGCTCGACGAGATGGACCGCGCGGCCGTCCACGCTTCATGAGAAAGACCGATATGACACCCACCTTCCGCATCGCGCTGATCGCCGGCGACGGCATCGGCAAGGAAGTGATGCCCGAGGGCCTGCGCGTGGTGCAGGCCGCCGCGGAACGCTTCGGCTTCGAGCTCGACTGCCGCACCGTCGACTGGGCCAGCTGCGACTACTACGCGCAGCACGGCCAGATGATGCCGGACGACTGGAAGGAACAGCTCAAGGGCGTCGACGCGCTGTACTTCGGCGCCGTCGGCTGGCCCGCCACCGTGCCCGACCACGTGTCGCTCTGGGGTTCGCTGCTGAAGTTCCGCCGCGAGTTCGACCAGTACATCAACCTGCGCCCGGTGCGCCTGTTCGAGGGCGTGCCCTGCCCGCTCGCCGGCCGCAAGCCCGGCGACATCGACTACCTCGTGGTGCGCGAGAACACCGAGGGCGAATACACCTCGCTCGGCGGCGTGATGTACGAGGGCACCGAGCGCGAGATCGTGATCCAGGAGTCGGTCTTCTCGCGCCATGGCGCCGACCGCGTGCTGCGCTACGCCTACGAGACCGCGCGGGCACGAAAGCGCAAGCACCTGACGGTGGCCACAAAGAGCAACGGCATCGCGATCAGCATGCCGTGGTGGGACCGGCGCGCCGACGCCGTCGGGCTCGACTACCCCGAGGTGACGGTCGACAAGCAGCACATCGACATCCTGTCGGCGCGCTTCGTGCTGCAGCCCACGCGCTTCGACGTGGTGGTGGCGAGCAACCTGTTCGGCGACATCCTGTCCGACCTCGGGCCCGCGACCACCGGCACCATCGGCCTCGCGCCATCGGCCAACCTCAACCCGGAGCGCAAGTTCCCGTCGCTGTTCGAGCCGGTGCACGGCTCGGCGCCCGACATCCATGGCCAGAACATCGCCAACCCCATCGCGATGATCTGGTCCGGCGCGCTGATGCTGGACTTCCTCACGCAGGGCCAGGGCGCGGGCCGCGCCGCGCACGACGCGATCCTGGGCGCGATCGAGGCGGTGCTGCGCGAGGGGCCGCGCACGCCCGACCTCGGCGGCTCGGCCAGCACCACCGAGGTGGGCATCGCGATCGCCGAACGCGTAACCGCATCCTGAATGAAGAGAAAGACCCTCCGACCATGACACTCGAACCCGAATACAGGAACCTGATGCCCGGACGCCAGCTCATCGGCGGCGAATGGCGCGAAGCGAGCGATTCGCGCCGCCTCGACGTCAGCGATCCCGCCACCGACGCCGTCTTCGCGAGCGTGCCCGACGGCACGGCCGCCGATGCGCGCACCGCCGTCGATGCCGCGCACGCCGCCTTTCCCGCATGGCGCGCGGTGCCGGCCAAACAGCGCGCGCAGATCCTCAAGCGCTGGAACGACCTCGTGATCGCGTACCAGGAAGACCTGGGCCACCTCATCTCGCGCGAGCAGGGCAAGCCGCTGGCCGAGGGCCGCGGCGAAGTCGCCTATGCGGCCAGCTACATCGAATGGTTCGCCGAGGAGGCCACGCGTGCCAACGGCGACATCATCCCGGCGTCCGTGCCGGGCCGGCGCATGTTCGCGCTGAAGGAACCCGTGGGTGTGATCGCGGCGATCACGCCATGGAACTTTCCGGCGGCCATGATCGCGCGCAAGATCGCACCGGCCCTCGCAGCGGGCTGCACGGTGGTGTGCAAGCCGGCGGAAGACACACCGCTGACCTCGCTCGCGCTGGTGGCGCTGGCCGAAGAAGCCGGCGTGCCGCCGGGCGTGCTCAACATCGTGACGGCCTCGCGCGAGCGCACGCCCGAGGTGGTCGATGCCTGGCTCGACGATGCGCGCGTGCGCAAGGTCACGTTCACCGGCTCGACGCCGGTCGGCAAGCACCTCGCAAGGCGTTCGGCCGATACGCTCAAGAAGCTGTCGCTGGAACTCGGCGGCAATGCGCCCTTCATCGTGTTCGACGACGCCGACGTCGATGCCGCCGTGGAGGGCCTGATGGCCGCCAAGTTCCGCAACGGCGGCCAGACCTGCGTGAGCCCGAACCGGGTGTTCGTGCAGGCCCGTGTGCACGACGCGTTCGTCGACAAGCTGGCTGCGCGGGTCGGCGCGCTCGAGGTCGGCCCCGCCACCGAGCCCGGCTCGCAGATCGGCCCGATGATCAACGCGCGCGCCGTGGAGAAGATCGAGCGGCACGTGCGCGACGCCGTGGCCAGGGGCGCGCGCATCGTGGTCGGCGGCGAGCGGCTGCGCTCCGCGCGCTGCGACGGCCCCAACTACTACGCGCCTACCGTGCTGGTGAGCGCCGATGCGACGATGGCCTGCAGCTGCGAGGAAACCTTCGGACCCGTGGTGCCGGTCACGCGCTTCGAGAGCGAGGCCGAGGTGATCGCCGCCGCCAACGACACGCCCTTCGGGCTCGCGGCGTACTTCTACTCGCGCGACGTGCGGCGTATCTGGCGCGTGGCCGACGCGCTGGAGTCGGGCATCGTCGGCATCAACGAAGGCGCGCTGGCGGCCGAAGCGGCGCCCTTCGGCGGTGTGAAGGAATCGGGCTACGGCCGCGAAGGCTCGGTGCATGGCCTGGACGACTACATGCACACCAAGTACGTCTGCCAGGGCCAGCTGGCGGGGCTGGTCTAGAAGAAGCCCGCTACGCGGCAGCCAGCGCCGCCACCTCCGCGCTGCCCAGCGCGCCGCCGTAGATCCGGAAGTCGTCGATGCGGCCCTTCAGGTACGGGTCGCTGGAATATTGCGAGCGGCCCAGCCAGTTCTGCGTGGTGGCGCCCAGGTCGATGGGCGCAAAGCCCATCTGCGTGTTGGAGCCGGCCTCCACGCCGTCCACGTAGAGGGTCCCGAGCGCGCCGGACACGGTCACCGCGACGTGCACCCACCGCCCGGTGGGGAGCGCCGCCGAACCGTCGATCACCTGCTCGTTGTAGCCATGGACCGTGGAGATCGCGAAACGCGGCGTGCCGCTGTTGCTGCGGGTCGTCAGCATCATGTAGCGGCGCGTGCTCGAGCCGAAGTCGAAGACCCGCGACCAGGTCGCCAGGCTGTCGATGTACAGCCAGGCGCTGATGCTGAAGTCGGCGAGGCCCTTCGCCACGCCCGCCGGCAGCGCGACATGGCCGCCCGTGCCCGTGAGGCCGACGGCGTTGCCCCGGCGTCCGGCGGTCCAGGCCGCGCCGCCCTGCAGCTCGCTGGCGGCGAACCGCCCGGTGGCGTCGGCGGCCTGGGTGCCGGTCGATTCGTCGAACTTGAGCTGCAGCAGCAGTTCGGCCTCGAGTGCTGCCCTTTCCTCGTTGGAGGCGGCACTCTCGCCCGAAGCGCCCACGGCGACGACCACGTAGTACCAGACACCGCCGGCCGCGACGCCGCTGTCGGTGAAAGTCAGCGTGTCGGTGATGCCCGAGGCGATGGCGGTGTAGGGCCCTCCCGAGGTGCTCGCGCGCTTGACGGTGTAGCTCTGCGCGTCGGGGCAGCCCCACCACGACAGCACCACCTGCGTGGCACGCACCCGCGCCGTGAGCCCGCTCGGCATGCCCTGCGCCGCGAGCGGATCGCGCGTGAAGGTCAGCGTGCCGAAACCCAGCTGGTCGCCGTTGCCGCCGTCCGACTCGGGCCGCATCTGCAGGGCCTGCAGCGCGGTGTAGGGCGCGGCGACGCCGAGGCGGTTCGCATAGTGGTTGTAGACGCTTTCCCAGATGCCGCGCCGGTGCCCCTGGCCCGCCGTCGACAGCACCGACTGCGTGCCCTGCCTGTTGATGTTGGTGAGGAAAGGCACTGTGTAGAAATTGCCGGCGCCGTCGGTCAGGTTGGACTTGGCGACGTACTCGGCGCCCGCGAGGAAGCGGTTGTTCTCGTAGCCGTACGTGTCGTCGCCCTGGTTCCACGCCATTTCGTGGAACGCGCCCGCCAGGCCGATGCCCAGCGTGCAATGGCCCTGGTCGCGGCCGCTTTCCTGCCATTGGCCGAGGTAGCCCGGATGCACCTGGTAGACCGCCTGCAGGCCCGCACCGTTGCCCTGGCCCGTCTTGTAGTAGCCCATGGCCTCGTCGTAGATGTCCTGCCGGTCGCACAGCACGCCGATGGCCAGCATCGAAGCCAGCGTGCACTGATCCCAGTTGGCCCAGTAGTTGGTGATCTCGGAGCCGTTATGGTTGATCAGGAAGCTGTGGTTGAGCGGATAGAACACGGTGAGCATCATGTTCTGGAAGCGCGCGAAGTCGCTCGCGGCCCAGCCCTCGTAGGTGCGCATGATCTCGGCCGCGTTGGCGAACTGGTAGCCGTAGATGCCTGCCGCCAGGAAGCGGTCGGCGTTGCCGGTGAGCGTGGTCAGCGTGGACGACCATTCATTCAGGAAGACCACCGCCAGGTCGGCGTAGCGCTTGTCCTGCGAGACCTTCCAGCGCAGCGCCAGCTGATAGGCGCGCGCGATGTCGATGTACATCTGCGCGAAGTTCTGGCCGTCTCCGCCGCGGATCACCGTTGCCAGCGGGCGGGGCGTGGCGCCCAGCTGCGAGCGGCCGTTGGAAGTCAGCGCGTTCCAGCCGCCGAGCCAGGGTTGCGCCTGGGCCCCGACCTTCTGGCGCATGCGTTCGAAGTCGGCCTCGGTGTGCAGCAGGCCGGGGTGGACGAACTTGCGCGCCTGCGGCGAGGGCACCGGGTCGGTCGCCCCTGGGACGACCGCGTCGGTGTCGGCAACCACCGCATCGCCCGAAGCGGCCGCCGCCTGTTGCGGCACGGCGCCCGAAGCACCGGCGAGCCACCCCGCGCCACCGCCTCCACCCCCACCTCCGCAGGCCGTCGTTCCCAGCGCGAGGGCGCTTGCCGCGCCGAGAAAGAAAACACGGCGGTCCAGGGAGACACGGCTCCCGTCATCCAACGAATGCGTCATTGCCGAATACATTGTAAAAAAATGATTCAGCAACATGCATGCCACTCGCTGGCTCCGGGCGAACTGGCGTTGCCGGTAACACCGATGGATACATGGGCGCCGCTGCATCGGCGATGCGCGCATTCCGGATGACATTCGTTGTCACGCGAGGCCTCCGGCGAAGCCAGGAATGTCAGCGAGCCGGGATGCGGCGCCAGCACCGCCTTCGCGGTGGCGCCGCTATTCCTTCATTTATTCGCGCAGATTCGAACCCGCACGCGAAGCTGCCGACTCATACACACCGGCCTTCACCGAAGCTCCTGCCGCGGCGCCCGCCTCGAGCGAACACCATGCGGCCGAAGGCTTGCCCGCCTCGAGCGAACACCACGCGGCTGAAGGTTTACCCGCCTCGAGCGAACACCACGCGGCTGAAGGCTTGCCCGCTTCGAGCGAGCACCACGCGGCTGAAGGCTTGCCCGCCTCGAGCGAGCACCACGCGGCTGAAGGCTTGCCCGCCTCGAGCGAGCACCATGCGGCCGAAGGCTTGCCCGCCTCGAGCGAGCACCATGCGGCCGAAGGCTTGCCCGCCTCGAGCGAGCACCATGCGGCTGAAGGCTTGCCCGCTTCGAGCGAGCACCATGCGGCTGAATCCTTGCCCGGCTCGCGATGGGGCATCGGCTCGCCGAACTCCTCGGCAGACAAGCGCTGCATTTCCAGGAAGGCCTCCTGCAGCGCCTTGGCGTCATCCTCGCCGCGCAGGCCAAGGTACGGGAAGTGGTGCAGGAAATGGCCGAAGGTGGCTTCGCAATCGGCTGCGTACTTTCTCGTGTCGAGGATGTGCATGTGCCAGAAGCGGTCGACGTCCTGCTCAGGAGCAAGCGTCAGGTCGGGGTGCTTGGCGTGCAGTATCAGGTAGCGTTTGTAGGCCACCTCCATCTGGTCCGCGTAGCCGGCCGACCAGCCGTAGCCGTCCTCTTTGCGGCTGGCCTTGAACTTGATCAGCGTGAGGTCGAGGGCCTGGATGGCGGCGATCGTCTGCTCGAGCGTCTTGCCTTGGGTGGAATCGATCATGAATGCTCCTGTGAAGTTGCGAGTAGGTCCGAGCAACGTGCCCGGTGACGATTGCCCGAAGGTCCGGCCGTCAGGCCGCTACCGACGGAGCAAACTGGTTGCGCAGGTGACGCGCCATGAAATTGCGTGCCTCGTCGGCGGGCACGGGCTTGCACAGCCAATAGCCCTGGACCTCGTCGCATCCGCGGATGCGCAGGTAGTCGAGTTGTGCTTCGGTTTCCACGCCCTCGGCCACCACCTTCATTCGCAGCCCGTGGGCCAGGGTGATGATGCCGTCGATGAGCGCCCGTGCATCGGCGTCCTGCGAGAGATCGTTGATGAAGGAACGGTCGATCTTGACGGTCGACAGCGGGAAAAGCTTCAAATAGGAGAGCGAGGAATAGCCCGTTCCGAAATCGTCGATGGCGAGGCCGACGCCCATGTCTCGAATCGTCCGGAGCAAATTGGCCGCATATTCGGGGTTCTCCATCACCGCACCTTCGGTAATTTCCAGCTCGAGCAGCGCCGGCTCCAGGCCCGAGGCTTCCAGGATGCCCCGTATGTCGGCGACGAGCGTCTGGCTTTCGAACTGGCGCGGCGACAGGTTGACGCTCATCAACACGTCCGGCAGACCGTAATTCCGCCACGCGCGCGCATCGGCGCAGGCCCTCTCCAGCGCCCACCGGCCCATGGACACGATCAAGCCGATCTCTTCGGCGATCGGAATGAACTGCACGGGCGGGATCATGCCCAGAACCGGATGGTGCCAGCGCATCAGCGCCTCGACACCGACGATGCGCCGGGTCTGCAGATTCATCTTCGGCTGATAGTGCATCTCCAGTTCGCCTCGTTCCACGGCATGGCGCAGTGCGCTCTCCAGGATCAGCCGCTCGGTACTCTGTGCATTCATCTTCGCCGCGTAGAACCGGAAGGTGTTGCGGCCTCTTTCCTTGGCCCGGTACATCGCGGTGTCGGCGTTCTTCAGCAACGCTTCGACGTCGCCGCCGTTGTCCGGGTAGATGCTCACGCCGACGCTGGCGCTGACGTGCAGTTCGCGCCCCTCGATGACGAAAGGCTCGGCGCAGCAGGCCAGCACCTTTTCGGCGAGTACCGCGGCATCGTTCGCGCTGGACAGGTTCTCCAGGAGCAGCACGAACTCGTCGCCGCCGAAACGCGCCACCACGTCGTCCTCGCGCAGCAGCGCCGTGAGGCGCTCGCCGCAGGTCTTGATCATCTCGTCGCCCACGCCATGGCCGAGCGTGTCGTTGATGTGCTTGAAGCGATCCAGGTCGACGAACATCACCGCGAACTGCTTCTGATGGCGGTTGCTGCGCTTGATGGCGCGATCAAGCTCGTGTTGCAGCGCGGCGCGGTTGAACAACCCGGTGAGTTCGTCGTGGCTGGCCATGAAACGAAGATTTCGCTCGGCCAGCTTGCGTTGCTCGTACTGGGCAATCTGCAGGGCGATCACACGCAGCGACTCCAGCGTCTCGGCGTCGTCCACGTACGGATTGCGGGCAAAAAGCTCCAGCGCGGTGGTCACACCGGTGGTGACCATCGGCACAACGAGGCCGCCAGCCAGTCCGGCCTGCCCCGCCATCGCATCGCGCACAAAGTCGCCCGGGGCTGCCCGGGTGTCGATTTGCACGACGCCACCGGTCCCCCAGGCGCGGCCCAGCGAGCCTTCGCCAGGCCGGTATTCGAGCGAGCGGCTGTCGCTGACGAATTGCCGCACGGCCGGGCCGCTGTCGGCATGCCAGGCGGCGGCGCAGCGAACCAGGCCGTCGTCGCCGACGCGCCACAACATGCCGCAGTCCCAGCGCAACTCGGTGCATACCGCCTCCAGCGCCTGCGTGATCACCGTCTCTGCCGCGCCATCGCCGGCAAGCAGCCGGGCGATCTCGTACTCGAGCTTCTGGCGCAACGCATCCTTGCGGCGCCGCGTGGCATCGCGCACGGTGCCGCGCACCAGCGTCTTTCCGTCTTCCTCGGCCGACTGCGCAATGACGTGCAGCCAGCGTTCGGTGCCATCGGGCAGGCACAGGCGGTGCTCGAATTCGCTGCGTTCCATGGACCGGGAGGCCTGCGCGATCTGTCGTTCGACCTCGGAGCGTTCCGAGTCCGGAACTCGCGAGAGCAGCGCCGGCAGGTCTGGCAGCAAGAGGTCGGTCTCGAAACCGAGGATGCGCCGGGCTTCCTCGGAGCATTGCAGGGCTCCGGTTTCGGGATCGAGGATCCAGCTGCCCAGGCTCGCCAGGTGCTGGGCATCCTCCAACTGTCGTTCGCTGGTGCGCAGGTGGCTGGTCATCTCGGTCGCCAGGACCTGGGCCCGGCTGCGTGAAGTGGTCAGCGAAAAGACGATGCCGGCAATCAGCATGCTGGTGGCCAGGCCGCCGAGGACGATGAACCAGGGGATGGCCTTGTCGAGCGGACCGAAGACCTGGCGCTCGTCCTGGCCGACCTCGACCAGCCAGGAGTGGCCGCCCAACTCGAAGCCGAGCACACGCTCGAGGCTGCGCGCCGGTGCGACGGCCGACTTCGCCAAGGCCGCGCTGTCGAACAGCAGTTGCCGCTCGCCGAAGGGGGTCGGCTTCACGAACCTGGTCTCGACGCGCGTGCCGACCGCCCCCTGGCCCGGGCCGGCATCGATCAGGCGCAGCCGGAGCGTCCTCGCGGCATCGTCGCCCACCATGTCGCGCAGCATGCCTGCGATGCTGAAGCCCGCGCCGACCGAACCCATATAGGCGCTGCGCCGCTGCTCGAGCGTATCGAGCGGCTGCCCCGTGCGATAGACCGGCAGCCGCATCGCCAATCCGATGTCGGACTCGCGACCCGGGATGCGCACCTTGCGCCCGGAGGAGACGAGCCCGCCGGTGTCACGCCCCTGCTCGAGCGCGTCCCCCCTGTCGGGCATCGCGCCCAGGTCGTTGCCGAGCAGCTTCTCGTTGCCGGCCTGCGGTTCGATGTAGATCAGCGGGTAGTAGGTGTCACGCTCGCCGGGCGGCTTGATGGCGAAGCGGGAGGCAACGCTGGCGTCGAGACTGGCATCGCCACGGACCCGTGCCTCGAAGAACTGCTTGTCGCCCGCCGCAACGCGGGGCGCATAGGTGACGGCCTGGAAACCGGGGTACGCGGTCGCAAGGTTCAGCCCCGCGACGTAGTCCCTGAAATCGCTTCGCGTCACGGCCTCGGAGGTGTTGAATCGCGCACGCAGGCCGATGAGGACGGCAATGTAGTCGTCGAAGCGAGCCTCGACCTTGCGTGCCAGATCGAACGCGGTTGCGTCGAAGCGCACCTGGGCGCTGCGCCCGATCTCCTGGCGCGCCGAAATGCTGAGGGCGATCGATAGCGCCGCGCCGAGGATGAAAATTACCAGCGGCAGGCGAATCCTGGCCCAGACGGACAAAGACATGGGTTTGATCCTGTCGCTTGTACGAGCCGGGTAGCTCCGTGGACAACAGTGTGGCACGGTAGAGAACGCAACGGTTGCATTTTGGAACAATATACGGGGGATGTAAGGGCGTTACAAATGATTTTTGCCTAATTTTGAAAATCAAAGTATTAGCTCTGCCCAGTCATCTCCCCAATTGCAAAGAGCCAGGCGTCTCGCGACGCCTGGCTCTTGTTCAAAAAGTAAAAAGGCCCGTTCAGAACGGAATGTCGTCATCCATGTCGTCGAAGCCCGACGACGACTTGGCCGGCGCCTGGCGTGGAGCCGGCGCCGGAGCGCGCGGTGCCGCCGCGGGCGCACGCGCGGCGTACCCGCCGCCACCGCCACCGCCCTGCGAATAACCACCGCCGCCACCACCTTGCGAGTAGCCGCCGTCGTCATCACCGGGGCCACCCGACGGGCCGCCCTGGCCCTGGCGGCTGCCGAGCATCTGCATCTGGTCGGCACGGATTTCGGTGGTGTACTTTTCGATGCCGTCCTTGTCGGTCCACTTGCGCGTGCGCAGGCTGCCTTCGACGTACACCTGCGAGCCCTTGCGCAGGTACTGGCCGGCGATTTCGGCCAGGCGGCCGTTGAAGACGATGCGGTGCCATTCGGTGGCTTCGCGCATTTCGCCGCTTTGCTTGTCTTTCCAGCGATCGGTGGTGGCCACGGTGACGTTCGCGACCTGATCGCCGCTCGGGAAGGTCCGCATTTCGGGGTCGCGCCCCAGGTTGCCGACGACGATGACTTTATTGACCGATGCCATATGCACTGCCCCTGATAAGTAGATGAAGGAGGAGGTTGAGAGGAACCCTCGATTGTGCCCCAAGGCTGTCGGAGCTCGGAGCCGGTGCATCCGTCTCCGCCGCAACCCGGCACCTCGCCATGAAATGCGCGGCGGTCTATCATGTCCGGTTGCCCTCGGACGATCGCCCCCTTTGAATTCAAAAGCCACTGAATACGCCGCCGCCGACGAGGAAAGCGCACGCGACGCGGAACTCGAGCGAAACACCTACCTCGGCGCCGTGCTGGCGCAGCAGCGCATCAGCATCCGCGGTGCGCGCACGCACAACCTGAAGAACGTCGATCTCGACATTCCGCGCAACAAGCTGGTGGTCATCACCGGCCTGTCGGGCTCGGGCAAGTCGAGCCTGGCCTTCGACACGCTGTATGCCGAAGGGCAGCGGCGCTACGTCGAGAGCCTGTCGGCCTATGCACGGCAGTTCCTGCAGCTGATGGACAAGCCCGACGTCGACGTGATCGAGGGCCTCTCGCCCGCGATCAGCATCGAGCAGAAGGCCACCAGCCACAACCCGCGTTCCACCGTGGGCACGGTGACGGAGATCCACGACTACCTGCGCCTGCTGTACGCCCGCGCCGGCACGCCCTACTGCCCTGACCACCACCTGCCGCTGCAGGCGCAGACGGTCTCGCAGATGGTCGATGCGACGCTCGCGATTCCCGACGAACCGCGCCTCATGATCCTGGCACCCGTGGCGCGCGAGAAGAAGGGCGAGTTCCTCGAGCTCTTCGCCGAGATGCAGGCGGCCGGCTACGTGCGCTTTCGCGTCGACGGGCAGACCTACGAATACAACGACCTGCCCAAGCTCAAGAAGACCGAGAAGCACGACATCGACGTGGTGATCGACCGCCTGCGCGCGCGCCCCGACATGCAGCAGCGCCTGGCCGAGAGCTTCGAGGCCGCGCTGCGCCTGGCCGAGGGCCGCGCGATAGCGCTCGAACTCGGCGCCGAGGGTGCGCCCGACAAGGAACACCTGTTCAACGCCAAGTTCGCCTGCCCGATCTGCCACTACTCGCTGTCGGAACTGGAGCCGCGCCTGTTCTCGTTCAACTCGCCCGTGGGCGCCTGCCCGAGCTGCGACGGCCTCGGGCACCGCGAGGTGTTCGACCCGGCGCGCGTGGTGGCCTTTCCCTCGCTCTCGCTCGCGAGCGGCGCCATCAAGGGCTGGGACCGCCGCAACGGCTACTACTTCAGCATGATCGAGAGCGTCGCGAAGCACTACAAGTTCGACGTCGATGCGCCCTTCGAGTCGCTGCCAGCCTCGGTGCAGCAGGTGCTGCTGAACGGCTCGGCGGCCGAGGAGATCAAGTTCAACTACACCATGGAGTCGGGCAACTTCGCGGGCAAGAAGCTCACGAAGAAGCACCCCTTCGAGGGGATCATCCCGAACATGGCGCGGCGCTACCGCGAGACCGATTCGGTGATGGTGCGTGAAGACCTCGCGCGCTTTCGCAACCTGCAGCCCTGCCCCGACTGCGGCGGCTCGCGGCTGCGGCCCGAAGCGCGCAACGTGTTCCTGGTGGACGAATCGGCCCGCCCGGCCGATGGCAGCGAGCCGCCGCGCATGGCGATCTTCGAACTGAGCCATCTCACGCTGCGCGACTCGCTCGCGTGGTTCCAGACGCTCAAGCTGCGCGGCGCCAAGGCCGACATCGCCGACAAGGTGGTGCGCGAGATCGGCCTGCGGCTGAAGTTCCTGAACGACGTGGGCCTCAACTACCTGAGCCTGGACCGCAGCGCCGAAACGCTCTCGGGCGGCGAGGCGCAGCGCATCCGCCTGGCCTCGCAGATCGGCTCGGGCCTCACGGGCGTGATGTACGTGCTCGACGAGCCCAGCATCGGCCTGCACCAGCGCGACAACGACCGCCTGATCGGCACGCTGAAGCATCTGCGCGACATCGGCAACAGCGTGATCGTGGTGGAGCATGACGAGGACATGATCCACGCCGCCGACCACGTGATCGACATGGGCCCCGGCGCCGGCGTGCATGGCGGGCGCGTGATGGCGCAGGGCACGTATACCGAGGTGTCGTCCAACCCCGATTCGCTCACGGGCCAGTACCTCTCGGGCACCAAGAAGATCGAAGTGCCCAGGCACCGCACCGCRTGGCTGCCGGTCGTGAAGAAGCCGGCCTTCAACGAAGGCAGGAAGCCCTCGCGCTTTCCGCAGAGCCCCGCGGCCGAACGCCGTGCCGCGCGCGAGGCGGCCCACCTCGCCACGCAGACCGACCTGCAGGAAATTCGCGTGGTCGGCGCCACAGGCAACAACCTGAAGAACGTGAGCGTGGCCTTCCCGGTCGGCCTGCTGACCTGCGTGACCGGCGTGTCGGGCTCCGGCAAGTCGACACTGGTGAACGACACGCTCTACACCGCCGTTGCACGCACGCTGTACCGCGCGCACGAAGAGCCGGCCGCGCACGAATCGGTGGAGGGCATTGAGTATTTCGACAAGGTCATCAACGTCGACCAGAGCCCCATCGGCCGCACGCCGCGCAGCAACCCGGCCACCTACACGGGCCTGTTCACGCCGATCCGCGAACTGATGGCCGAGACCAACACCGCGCGCGAGCGCGGCTACGGCCCCGGCCGCTTCAGCTTCAACGTGGCGGGCGGGCGCTGCGAGGCCTGCCAGGGCGATGGCGTGGTGAAGGTCGAGATGCACTTCCTGCCCGACGTGTACGTGCCCTGCGAGGTGTGCCACGGCCAGCGCTACAACCGCGAGACGCTCGAGGTGCTCTACAAGGGCAGGAACATCGCGCAGATCCTCGAGATGACGGTGGAGGTGGCGCACGAATTCCTGAAGGCCGTGCCCACCATCGAGCGCAAGCTGCGCACGCTGCTCGACGTGGGCCTGAGCTACATCAAGCTGGGCCAGTCGGCCACCACGCTGTCGGGCGGCGAGGCGCAGCGCGTGAAGCTCGCGCTGGAGCTCAGCAAGCGCGACACCGGCCGCACGCTCTACATCCTCGACGAGCCGACCACCGGCCTGCACTTCGCCGACATCGAGCTGCTGCTGAAGGTGCTGCACCAGCTGCGCGACGCGGGCAACACCATCGTCGTGATCGAGCACAACCTGGACGTCATCAAGACGGCCGACTGGCTGATCGACATGGGCCCCGAGGGCGGCGCGGGCGGCGGCACGGTGGTGGGCGAAGGCACGCCTGAAGACATCGCGGCGAACGAGGCGAGCCACACGGGGCGGTATCTGAAGCGGCTGCTGTAGCCGGCGCGGCCCATGCCTTCCTTCACCCCGCGCCAGCTGGTACTGCTCGTTCTCCTGACCCTTGCATGGGGGTTCAACTGGCCCGTGATGAAACTGGGCGTCGCCGACTATCCACCTCTCGCCTTTCGCGCGATCTCGATCTGGCTCGGCGTGCCGGTGCTGGCCCTCGCGCTGGTATGGATGAAGGTGCCGTTCCGCGTGCCGCGCAGCGCGTGGCCCGAGCTGCTGTGGCTGGGCGCGACCAACATGTTCGTCTGGCACGCCTGCATCATCCTCGCGGTGAAGGCGCTCTCAGGCGGGCGCGCGGCGATCCTGGGCTACACGATGCCGGTGTTCTCGGCCGTCATCGGCGCGCTGCTGTTCTCCGCGGTGCTCACGCGGCGCGCGTGGCTGGGCGTGGGCGCCTGCGCGATCGGCGTGGGGCTGCTGCTGTGGCATGAACTCACCGACTTCGCGGGGCGGCCCGGCTACGTGGCGCTGGCACTGGTGGCGGCCGCCACATGGGCACTGGGCACTCAGTTGCTGCGGCACACGCGCATCGGGCTGCCGACGCTCACGCTGTCGTTCTGGATGACGGCGCTGACCGCGGTGGTGATGACGGTGCTCTCGCTGCTGTTCGAGCGCGGCCAGATGTACTGGCCGGGCCGCGTGACTTGGGCTTCGATCGGCTACAACGCCGTGCTGATCTTCGGCTTCGCGCATGCCGCCTGGTTCTACCTGGCGCGCGGCCTGCCGCCCATCGCCTCGACGCTCAGCGTGATGTTCATCCCGGTGCTCGGCGTCTTCAGCGGCGCGGTGTGGCTGGGCGAAGCCGTGCACTGGCAGGACTGGGTGGCAGTGGCGCTGATGATGGTCGCCATCGCCTCCGTGCTGTGGCCCTCGCGCAACGCAGCGAAGGCCTGAGCGCGCCTTTTTCTTTTTTCAGGTCGTCGTCTGTACGTGCAGCCGGCTGCTCTTGCAGCGGTGCAGCGCGCGGTAGTGCTCCAACGGCCTGCCATTGGCACCGTAGGCGATCGACTCGATGCGCAGCAGCGGCTCGGGCTGCGGCAGGTTGAGCAGCCGGCAGGTCTCGGCATCGGGCAGCACCGCATCGATCCAGCGCTCGGCGCGCACCAGGCGCAGCCCGTACTGGCGGCGCAGCACGTCGTACAGCGAGCGATCGTCCAGACGCGTGCGGTGCAAACCCGGCGCGAGGTCGGCGGGCACCACGGTCTCCACCAGCAGGCGCAGTTCGCCGTCGACGCTGCGCAGGCGCTTGAGCGCGACCACCTGGGTGTCGTCGGTGAGCCCCAGCGAAGCGGCTTCCTGCTCGGTGGGCGCGCGCAGTTCCTGCGTGAGGATCTGCGTGCGCACCGAGCGGCCCTTGCGCTCCATTTCGTCGGAGAAGCCGAGCACGGTGGAAACGAAATCCTCGTCGCGCTCGCGGGCCGACACGAAGGCACCGCGGCCCTTGATCTTGTAGATGAGGTTGTTGCGCACGAGGTCTGCCAGCGCCTCGCGCACCACGATGCGCGAGATGCCGAATTGCTCGCCGAGCTCGGCCTCGGACGGCAGCTTGGCGCCGATGGGCAGCACGCCCTGCAGGATCTGCATGCGAAGCGCGTCGCGGAACTGGGCCCACAGGGGCGACTCGGAGTCGCGGTCGAGCACGGTCGAGATTTCGGTCGGAGAGTTCACGTCGAGGGTTGGCCCAGGGCCTGAGGAGTCATCAATGATGCATCGAAAGATGCAGGCGCATCCGCTGCCACCGGCGAAAGCCGCACGCCGTGGCGCTCGCGCAGGGCGGTGGCGCAGGCATGCAGCTCTGCGTGCTGCTGCGCCGCATCCCAGCCCAGCGCCTCGGCCGCGATGCCCGCCATCTCGGCCAGCGCGGCATCGGTGACGAACCCGCGGATGGCCAGCAGCGTGCGGCGGATCACGAGGTCGTCGAGATGCACCACGCCGGTTTCGAGGCAAAGGTACGAAAGCTCGGCCACGGAGTAGCCGGGCGCATGGCGCAGCGGCATGTCGCCCGATGCGGCGAGGCGCTGCGCCAGCGGCAGCGCCTTCGATCCGTAGCGCTTCAGAAGCACCTGCGCGCGCGTGCGGCTCATGCCCGAGGCGCCGACCATTCGATCGACAAAACGCTCCACCGCCTGCGCATCGGCCGGCAGCTCGGCGCCGCCGCCGATGGGCAGCAGCTCGGTCGATGCGGTGCGCGGGCGGCCCAGCTGCTTCAGCACCTCGTCGGCCGCTTCTTCCGCGAGCGCGCGGAAGGTGGTCCACTTGCCGCCCACGAGGCCGACGATGGGAATGTCGCGCGTGGCGTTGGGCGGGTCGAGCACCACCGAGTGGTCGCGCGAGATCTGCCCCGGCTTGTCGGCGTCGGAGCGCGCGAGCGGCCGCACGCCGACGTAGGTATAGACCACGTCGCCGCGGCCAAAGCGCAGGTTGGGGAACACCTCGGCCAGCACGTCGAGCAGGTAGTCAACCTCGGCCGGCTCGGTGCCGATCTGGTCGGGGTCGTCCACCGGGATGTCGGTGGAGCCCACCAGCACGCGGTCGAGAAAGGGATAGACGATGCACACGCGCCCGTCGACCGCCTCGAAGTAGGCCATGCGGCCTTCCAGCGCATCGCGCAGCGCGGGATGGTCGAGCACGAGGTGCGAGCCCTTGGTGCCCATCACGCGCGAGCCCGCGCCGCCGAGCACGGCCGTGCTGCGATCGAGCCACGCGCCGCTGGCATTCACCACGGTGTCGGCCGTCACGCGCACCAGCGCGCCGGTGATCTCGTCGCGCAGCGTGAGGATGTTGCCCGCGCAGCCCGTCACGCGGCAGTAGTTGGCCGCGGCCGAGCGCGGCTGGTCGCGGCAGGCATCGCCGATCAGTTCGAGGATCAGCCATTCGGGGTGGCTGATCCACGCGTCGAAGAAGGTGGCGGTCCAGCGCACCGCGGCGCGGAACAGGCGGCGGTCGTTCTGCGGCACGCGGCTGATGCGGTGGTTGGGCATCACGCGCTGGCGGCGGCCCAGCAGGTCGTACAGGCGAAGGCCCGCAGCCACCGCAAGCAGGCCGCGCGTTCGCTGCGGCGGCGTGCGGCCGAAGAACTTGAGCGCGCTGCTCATCAGCCCGCCGAAGAAGCTGGACAGCGGCACCACCGTCTTCAGCGGCTGCACCAGGTGCGGTGCGTTGCGCAGCAGCAGGTTGCGCTCGCGCGTGGCCTCGGCCACCAGCGAGAAGCTGCCGTTCTCCAGGTAGCGCAGGCCGCCGTGGATCATGCGCGAGGGCGCGCTGCTGGCGCCCGCGCTGAAGTCGCCCTTGTCGACGATGAGGCAATCCACGCGCTGCAGGCACAGGTCGCGGAACACGCCCACGCCGTTGATGCCGGCGCCGACGATCACGGTAGAGAAATGACGATCGGCCAGCGAGGCCGGGCGCACGAAGGGCAGCTGCCAGGCGCTCATCTCGAGCCTCCCGACAGATGGAAAAACACAGGGGACATGGTGTCGATCAGTTCGTTGAAACCGGCGTTGAAGTCGGCATGGGCGCAGGCCTCGGTGGCATCGGGCTCGACCGTGTCGCAGGGCGCGAGCAAGGCGCTGCCCTGCCCGGCGTGGCCGATGCCCTGCGACATGGCGGCGTAGATCGCGGCGCCGCGCGCGCCGGTTTCGTCGTCGGCGCAGCGTTCCACCGGATGGCCGAGGAAGGATGCGAGCAGGCGCACGAGGCGCGTGTCGCTCGCGCCGCCGCCGAGCACGGTCGATGCGGACACAGGCAGGCTGCATGCCGCGAGGCGTGCCGTGTGCCGCGCATGCAGTGCCGCGACCGCATCGACCACCGCGCGCGCCATGTCGCCCCGCGTGTGATGGCTCTTGAGGCCGACGAAGCCCGCCGTCACGCCGCCACCGCCATTGACGAACGGCAGGAAGCGCAGGCCGCCCGCGCCCAGCGGCACCGACATCGCCAGGTCGACGACGGCGCGCGAATCGGGCAGTCCCAGCACGCCGGCCAGCCACGCGATGTTGGCCATCGACGAAGGGCTGTTCTCCATGTAGAGCCGCTGGTCGTCGCGCCCGAAGTTCACGACGGCCGCCACGTCGGGCCTGGGCTCGATCACCGGGCCGATCACCGCGTTCACGCACCACGTGCCGAAGACCGACACCGCGCGTCCGCGCCCTTCCGCACAGATCGCGGTCATCGACGCGAGCAGGTCGATGGCTCCCATCGCCACCGGAATGCCGGCAGGCAGGCCGCACAGCGCGGCCTCGGAAGGCCGCAGCCTGCCGATCACTTCGCCGCTCGGCACCAGCGGTCCGAAGACCTGCGGCCCGAGCTCCGCGATGCCCGAGGCATCGAAGGCCGCCTGCGACCACCTGCCCGTGGCGATCGACACCAGCCCAGCGGTGCTCGCATCGCTCGCGTCGGTGGCGATCTCGCCGGTCAGCAGGAAGCCGAGGTAGTCCTTCGCGAACARCAGCCGGTGCACCGCGCCGCGCTGCACGGCATCGGTGCCGAGCAGCGCGGCGGCGATCACGGTGGGCTGCCCCGGCCACGGCCTGCAGCCGACGTCCGCGAACAGCGCCTCGCCATGGCCGAGCGCCAGCGAGCGCGCCCGTGCGTCGGCGCGCTGGTCGGTCGAGGCAACCGCCCTTCCACCCACGAGTTCGTTGCGCGCATCGAGCGCATAGAGCCCCGCGCCGTGGCCCGTGCAGCCGATGGCGCGAACCTCGGTCACGCGCTCGCCGAGCTGGTGAGCGACGTCGCGCAGCACGTGGGTCAGGGCCGTGCGGATCGCAGTCGCGCCCACTTCGCATCCCCCTCCAGGCAGCCGGTCGTGCGGCAGCGGCATGCGTGACAGGGCGATGGAGCGGCCGCTCCCGGCTTCGAGGGCCAGGGCCTTCAGGCTGCTCGATCCCATGTCGATGCCGATCAGTATGTTTGGCTTCATGTCATAACAGCTTCGGCGGAATAAAAGCACCTCGCCAGTAGCGTTTCCCCTAGTTATCCCGTCAAACGTCCAGAGCGTACATTCTACCTGTCATAACAAGTGACGCGACACCGAAGATCAAGATGCTGTCCTGAAAAGCAGCATCGCAAGCTGTGCCCCCCAACGTGAGGAGACAAAAATGAGGCGTAATTTCCTGAAGTCCGCCGCGGCAGCCGGCATCGGCCTGGCTGGCGCCAGCGCATTGGCGCAGCAGCAGGCGGCTGCCCCTGCAGCAGGCGGCGGACTGCGCGGCAACCCGAGCGACGTCTACGTGATGAACGTGATGGTGTCGGGCGTGGAGTACTGGTTTCCGGTCTACGAAATGATGAAGCAGCTCGGCCGCACGCTGGGCGTGCGCACGCGCTACACCGGCACGCCGGAGTACGACGTGAACAAGCAGCTCGCCTCCTTCGAGCAGGAGCTGGCGCGCAAGCCCGCGGGCATCCTGCTGCACCCGATGAACCCCGACCCGTTCATCGAGCCGATCAATCGCGCCGCGGCGATGGGCATCCCGGTCGTCACCTTCGCGGCCGACTCGCCGAACTCCAAGCGCACATCGTTCGTCACCTCCGACAACGACCGCGAAGGCACGCAGGCCGCCGACGCCATCGCCGCCTCGCTCAACGGCAAGGGCGAATACGCCGTGCTGGAGAACCCGGGCCAGGACAACCACGACCGCCGCATCGCCGCCTTCGTGAACCGCATGAAGGCCAAGCACCCGGGCATGAAGCTGGTCGGCCGCGCCGCCAGCAACCAGGACCCGAACAAGGCCTACCAGGCGGTGCTGAGCCTCGCGCAGGCCAACCCGAACCTGGGCGCGCTGTTCATGCCCGAGGCCAACTCGGCCCTCGGCGCGGCGCAGGCCAAGGTGGAGACCAAGAAGAACATCAAGGTGATGTGCTGCGACGTCAACGCCAAGATCCTCGACATGATCAAGTCGGGCGACGTGTTCGGCGCCATCAACCCGAACCAGGGCATGCAGGGCTACATGGGCATGATGATGCTGTTCCTGGCCAGGAACCCCACGCTCATCGACCCGATGAACGATGCCAAACGCAACGGCACCAACCCGATGGCCGTGCCCTTCCTGGACAACGGCCTGGCGGTGGTCAGCAAGGCCAATGCCGACGACTTCTACTGGGACAAGTACCTCGCACGCCGCGGCACCAAGGGAATCGGCGAGTGAGCCACCTGCTCGAACTGCGCGGCATCGGCAAGCGCTTCGGCGCTTCGCGCGCGCTCTCCGGCGTGGATTTCTCGCTTCAGCGCGGCGAGATCCACGCCCTGTGCGGCGAGAACGGCGCGGGCAAGTCCACGCTGATGAACATCATCGACGGCATCCACCAGCCGGACGAGGGCGAGATCTCGCTCGACGGCCGGAAGGTGGTCATCGACGGCCCCGCGCACGCCATGCGCCTGGGCATCGGCCTGGTGCACCAGGAGATCGCCCTGTGCGCCGACGCCACCGTGGCCGAGAACATCTTCATGCCGGAGATCAACGCCGGCAGGCACGCATGGATGGACTACGCGAGCCTCGACGAGCGCGCCGCCAAGGTGCTGCAGCGGCTGGGGCAGGACGTCGACCCGGCTGCGCTGGTGAAGGACCTGAGCATTTCCACGCAGCAGCTGATCGAGATCGCCAAGGCGCTCACGCTGGACTGCAAGGTGCTGATCCTCGACGAGCCCACCGCCGCGCTCACCGACAACGAATCGGCCGCGCTCTTCAGGGTGCTGCACGACCTGAAGGCGCAGGGCATCGGCATCATCTACATCAGCCATCGCATGGCCGAGATCTTTGCGCACTGCGACCGCGTCACCGTGCTGCGCGACGGGCGCAACGTGCATTGCGGGCCGCTGGCCGAACTGGACGCCGACGGGCTGGTGCGCCGCATGGTCGGGCGCGACCTGGGCAACTACTACCCGCCGAAGCAGCAAGCGCCTGCATCGGAGGAACACGTGCTCGAAGTGACCGACATCGCCGACGGCGAGCGCGTGCACGGCGTGTCGTTCACGCTGAAGCGCGGAGAGATCCTCGGCATCGCGGGCTTGATGGGCGCCGGTCGCAGCGAGCTCGCAGAGACCGTGTGCGGCCTGCGCCCCGCGCGCAGTGGCACCGTGCGCCTGCGCGGCAGGGCACTGGCGATCCGCAAGTACGGGGACGCGCTGCGAGAGGGCATCGCCTACCTCAGCGAAGACCGCAAGGCGGCCGGCGTGTACCTCGACCTGCCCATTGCGCAGAACATCGCCTCGATGGCGCTCGCGCGCGTCAGCTCGCGCTTCGGGCTGCTGCAGCGCGCGGCCGAGCACAGGCTGGCGGTCGACCTCGGTGCGAAGCTCAAGCTCAAGTCCGACGGCGTGGCCATCGAGGTGGCGAGCCTGTCGGGCGGCAACCAGCAGAAGGTGGCCATCGCCAAGCTGCTGGCCACCAACCCATCGGTGCTGCTGATGGACGAGCCCACGCGCGGCGTGGACGTGGGCGCCAAGTCGGAGATCCACCACATCCTGCGCGAGCTGGCCGGCCAGGGCGTGGGCGTGATCGTGATCTCGTCGGAGCTGCCCGAGATCATCGGACTGTGCGACCGCGCGCTGGTGATCCGCGATGGCCGGCTCGCGGGCGAACTGCCATCTAACGAGATGACGGAGGAAGCCCTGTTGCGGCTCGCCTCCGGACTCTGTGAACAGGAAGCGGCATGAAAGACCTGCAGGGTTCGTGCGGCGCTTTGGTCGGTTCGGGGCGCGCTCACGCCGACGGGGTACCTTGCTCCGCGAATGTCCCCCGGCCTGCGGCCTCCTCCTTTATTTCGCTGCGCAAGGCACCCCGCCAGCGTGATCAATGGACGCCGCGGTTGATCGCAGGACACAACGACAGCGCCCACTGTGCACAGGGCACCGGGTGCTCCCCGCAGCGAAATAAAGGAGGAGCCGAAGGCGGGGGACATTCGCGGAGGGGAGCACCCGGTGGCCTGTGTACGCGCCCCGAACAAGAGCGCCAAGAACACAAACATCAAGAACACAACCGACAAGCAAGACAACGCGCAGTGGAGCATCCGACATGAACTACCCGGCCCAACTCGACGCAGGCCTTCCAGCAAGACAGCAAGGAAGACCCCCCGCAAAACCCGCCAGCAAGCTCGGCAGCATGCGCGAGATGGGCTTGCTGCTCATCATCGCCGTGCTGTGCGCGGGCATGAGCTTCGCGTCGCCCTACTTCCTGACCTGGGACAACGTGCGCGCCATGCTGCTGTCGTTCTCCATCGAAGGCATCGTGGTCGTCGGCATGACGATCCTGCTGATCGTCGGTGGCATCGACCTGTCGGTGGGCTCGGTGGTGTGCTTCGCCATGGTGGTCACGGGCAAGCTCTTCCTCATGGGCTTCGACCCGTGGACCGCAGGGCTCATCGCCATTGCGGCGAGCGCCATGATCGGCGCGATGATCGGCGGCTGCGTCACGCGCATCGGCCTGAACCACTTCATCGCCTCGCTGGCCTTCATGGTCATCGTGCGCGGCCTGTGCCTCGCGCTCACGCAGGGCACGCCGCAGTCGCTGTTCTCGCTGCCGGCGGAGTTCAAGTTCATCGGCCAGGGCACGCTGTTCGGCATTCCGGCCGTGATCCTGATCTTCCTGGCGATCGTGGTGGTGAGCGACTTCCTGCTGCGCCGCTCCACCCTGCTGCGCCGCGTGTTCTACACCGGCAGCAACGAGAAGGCCGCGCTCTACTCCGGCATCCGCGTGGGCCGCGTGAAGTTCTGGGTCACGGTGCTGTGCGCGGCCTCGGCGGGCCTGGCGGGCGTGATCTACACCGCGCGCTTCGGCGCCGCCACGCCGACCTTCGGCATGGGCATGGAGCTCAACGTGATCGCCGCGGCGGTGATCGGCGGCGCCAGCCTCAAGGGCGGCTCGGGCACCGTGCTGGGCGCGGTGCTCGGGCTTGCGCTGCTGTCGGTGGTGACCAGCTCGCTGATCCTGCTCGACGTGTCGCCCTACTGGCAGGACGTGATCAAGGGCCTGATCCTGCTCGCGGCCGTGACCATCGACCACATCCTGAACACGAGAAAGACCAAGCGATGAACAGCAGCAACAACGCATCGATGAAGCAGACCACCCTCGGCCCGTCGGGCATCGAATGCTCGGCCATCGGCCTGGGCACCTGGGCGATGGGCGGCTGGATGTGGGGCGGCGGGGACAACGCGGCCGCCGTGCTGGCCATCCAGGCCTCGCTCGACGCGGGCGTGAACCTGATCGACACCGCGCCGGCGTACGGGCTCGGGCGCTCCGAGAGCATCGTCGGCACCGCGCTGAAGGGACGCCGCCACGAGGCCGTCGTCGCCACCAAGTGCGGACTGGTATGGCACACGCAACAGGGAACGCACTTCTTCGAAGAGGATGGCCACCCGGTGCATCGCTACCTCGGGCGCGAATCGATCGTCCACGAGTGCGAAGAGAGCCTCAAGCGCCTGCAGACCGACTACATCGACCTCTACATCACGCACTGGCAGGACAGCACCACGCCGGTCGAGGAAACGATGGACGCGCTGCTGGAGCTCAAGAAGCAGGGAAAGATCCGCGCCATCGGCGTGAGCAACGTGAGCCCCGAAACGCTCGCCGAATACCTGCGCCATGGCCCGGTCGATGCGGCGCAGGAGCGCTACAGCCTGATCGACCGCGAAATCGAGCAGGCGCTCGTGCCACTGTGCGGCGAGCACGACGTGGCGGTGCTGGGCTATTCGTCGCTGGCGCTGGGCCTGCTGGCCGGCCCGATCGACCCCGGGCGCAAGTTCACCGGCGACGACCAGCGCGCGAGCAACCCGCGCTTCAGCGCGCAGAACCGCGCAAAGCTCAAGGCCTTCTTCGACGAGCTGGAGCCGCTGCGCAAGCAGCTCGAATGCTCGTTCGGCCAATTGATGATCGCGTGGACGCTGGCACGCGGCAGCGTCTCTGTGGCGCTGTGCGGCGCGCGCGTCAGCAAGCAGGCGGTCGAGAACGCAGCGGCCGGTTCGGTGCGCCTGCGCGACGACGCACTGCAACTCGTCGACGCCGTTGCGGCCAAGCACCTGAACGCGCTGGCCTGACCCTCTCTTCTTTCAATACAAGGAACTCTTTCGTATGTCGAAGGACAAGACCGCACGCCTGAACCGGCTGCTGAACAACGGGCGCTGCCTGGACATCGCGCTCGACCACGGCGTGTGCAACGAGCCCTCGTTCCTCAACGGGCTGGAAGACATGCCGCAGGTGATCGACAAGCTCGTGGCCGCCGGCCCCGACGCCATCCAGCTCAACTACGGCCAGGCCGATCTGCTGCAGGACCGCCCGGGCCGAGGCAAGCCCGCGCTGGTGCAGCGCATCGACATGGGCAACCCCTACAACGCCACCGCCCACCGCGTGATGTGGGCCGTGCTGCAGAACGAGCACGACCCGGTACTGCCGGCAGTGCAGCGCGACGCAGCCTGCGTGGTCGTCAACCTGTTCATGCTGCCGAACGAGCCCGACCTGTTCCGCCAGTGCGTGCAGAACATCGCGCGCGTGCGCGCCGACTGCGACCGCTACGGCATGCCGCTGATGATCGAGCCGCTGGTGATGCGCCCGCACAGCGAGCAGGGCGGCTACATGGTCGATGGCGACGCCGAAAAAATCGTCACGCTGGTGCGCCTTGCACGCGAGATGGGCGCCGACATCGTCAAGGCCGACCCCACCACCGATCCCGCCGAGTTCCACCGCGTGGTGCAGGCCGCGCGCTGCCCCGTGCTCGTGCGCGGCGGCGGGCGCGAAGACCTGCAGCGGGTGTTCGCGCGCTCGCGCGTGCTGCTGGACCAGGGCGCGGTCGGCATGGTGTACGGGCGCAACGTGTACCAGCACACCAACCCGTCGGCGGTGGTGAATGCGTTGATGGCCATGATCCACCGCGGCGCAAGCGCCGAGGAGGCGTGGGGCATCTACGAATCGGGCGGCACGAAGAAGTAACGCAGCGCCGCCGGAAAAAAAGAGAGGGAGAGGCTGTACGGCAGGCGGCGCACTCGTCGCCGGCCGGGGTGCGCCCTGCGCGCGCGCTTTCGCGAGTGAACACCACAACTTGGAGGCGACGATGAAGATCCGGTATTACCTGATGGCTTTGATGGTGCCGTTCGTCACACTGCTGACGCACGCGGCAATCACCGGGGTCAGTCCGATGACGACCCTGGGCAACATGGCGGCGGCGGTTTCCGAAGCTGTCGCCGACCCGCTCCCGCTGCAGGGTCCGGGCCTGGGCAACCTCACCTACACCTCGGCGGAACTGTTCAAGCCGGTGTCGATGATCACCAGCGCGGCGCATCCGCTCGATCCGGCACACAGCAGCGCCTACGAGTCGCGCGAGGTGCCCGCCACCTACCCGGGCCGCAAGGACTACGGCATGAACGCGGGCATCATGATCAACGGCTACTTCCTCACCTCCTTCGCGCCGGACAGCGGCCTCGGGCCGGGCGGCTTCCTGCTGTACGACGTGTCGAACCCGCGCCAGATCCAGCTCGTCAAGAAGATCTACGAGCCCGAGGCCCGCACCAAGGAGTTCCGCGAGACCCATTCCTTCGGCACCGCGAAGATCGGCGGCAAGACGTATGTCGTCCTGCCCAGCATCAACGGCATCGAGTTCTGGGACTTCTCCGACATCAACGACATCAAGCAGGTGAAGAAGCTGGCACTGCCAGGCGTCAACGGGGGCGACTACGAGGACGTCGCCTGGCAGCTCTGGTGGCAGGCGCCTTACCTGTACGTGGCATCGGCCGGCCGGGGCATCTTCATCGTCGATGCCAGGGACCCTGCGAACGCCGTGATCGCGAACCGCGGTGCGGGCAAGCCCAATCCGGTGCCCACCGGCGAACTCGGCGGTTTCCGCATCGGCCCGATCTTCACGATGGGCAACCACATGGTGCTGACCGCGATGGAAAGCAACGGCGGCTTCGCGAGCCTGGACATCTCCGATCCGCTCAACCCCAAGGTGCTCGATTCCATCGTGGGCACCACGCCGTTCTACTACGCCACCTGTTTCGACGGCAGGAACCTGCACGCCTCCGCGCGCAACAGCGGCGCCAGGATGTACAGCTACGACCTGAGCGACCGCTCGCGCTTCGTGGCCGAGGACAACCGGCTCGTCATCGACGAAATGCTGTACTGCGCCACGCAGGACAACTACGTGATCCAGGGCGCGCAAACGCGCATCCACAAGGTCGATGTGAGCAATCCGCTCAATCACGTGGAGGTGGGCCGCGGCAGCATCCTGCGCGAGGACGACCCGAACTTCTCGCATTCGGACAACGGCCAGGTCGCGATGTTCGGCAACCTCGTCTTCGTGGGCAACGACCACGGCTCGGGCAGCGGCTTCATCGTGCATGCAGTGGACCCCGACACCACCAAGCCTGAAGTCAAGCAGGTCTCGCCGGCCAACGGCGCGAAGCAGCAGGCGCTGACCTCGCGCATCGGCCTGGGCATGACGGACAACATCCGGCCCGAGAGCGTGAATTCCAACACCTTCATCGTGCGCCCGGTGGGCGGCAACACGCTGGCGGGCACCTACAGCGTGCAGCTGGGCATCATCAACTTCTCGCCCGACCAGCCGCTGCAACCCGGCACCAGCTATGAAGTGTTCCTGCCGGCCAACGGCGTGAAGGACTATGCGGGCAACGCCATCGCGGCCGACTACAAGTCGACCTTCAACACCGGCAACGCGACCGACATCAACCTGATGCATTACTGGACGCTGGCGGGCAACCTGTCCGACCAGATCGGCAGCAACAACGGCACGCCGGTCGCGGGCGACGCGTTCGAGAGCATCGGCCTGAACTTCGCGAACCGCACCGCCGGTGTGCCGCTGAAGAACGATTCAGTGGCCACCGTGCTCGGCGGCACCGCGTCGCTGAGCTTCTACATGAAGACCACGCAGGCGGGCGGTGCGAACTCGTGGACCGCGCCCGGCATCTTCGGGCGCGACCAGGCGAGCGGCACGGACGACGTGTTCTGGGGCTGGCTCGACAACGGCGGGCGCATCAAGCTGTCGGCTGGCAACGACGCCGGCACCACCTCCACCGCGGCGGTGAACGACGGCACCTGGCACCACGTGGTGCTGACGCGCGACGCGGCCTCCGGCGCCCAGGCCGTGTACGTGGACGGCGTGAAGACCACCTCCACCGGCCCCACGGGCAACAAGGGCCTCACGAACAAGTTCAGCGTGCTGGGGCAGATCCAGGGCAATGCCGCGCTCTTCAAGGGCACGCTGGCAGAGGTGCGCGTCTACAGCCGCGTGCTGAGCGACACCGAGGTCAACACGCTGCGCGGCCAGGCCATCATCGGCGACCCCGGCATCGGCGGCGGTCCGAAGCTGGTCAACGGCCAGTTGGTGTTCAACCCGGGCACGCTCGGCAGCAGCGGCGCGCAGTTCCGCTGGAACTTCGGCGACGGCACGCAGACGGCGTACTCGAACCAGCCGAACTACACCTACACCTACAACCGCCCGGGCCACTTCACGGTGACGCTGACGGTGAAGGACGTGAACGGCCGCGAGACCTTCTACACCTACAACCTCACCGTGATCGCCCCGGTCACGGCGCGGGCGCCGACGCACACCACCAACATCGCGGGCGATGCGAATTCGGTGTACTCGGTAAACCCCGACAGCGGCACGGTCGCCGCCATCGATGCGCAGACCCTGGCCAAGCGCTGGGAAACGCGCGTGGGCGACGAGCCGAAGACGCTGGCCGTGGGCCCCGACGGACGCATTTGGGTCACGGTGCAGGGCGAGGACAAGCTGGTCGCGCTGAGCGCGGCCGACGGCAGCCTCTCGACCACCGTGCCACTGGCCTACGGCAGCGGCCCCTACGGCGTGGCCTTCACGCCGGACGGTGCGAAAGGTCTGCTCACGCTGGAGAGCAAGTCGGTGCTGATGAGCTTCGACCCGAGCAACGGCAGCACTACCGGCGCGGTCGCGCTCGAAGGCAACCTGCGCGGCATCGCGGTCAACGCCGACTCGCAGGTGGCTTATGTCACGCGCTTCAAGTCGAAGATGACCGGCGGCCAATTGCACAAGGTCAACCTGCAGGGCATGAGCGCCATGACCACCATCGCGCTGCCGGTGGACACCGCCACGGTGGACACCGAGAGCCACGCGCGCGGCGTGGCCAACTACCTGAGCCAGGTGGTGATCTCGCCGGACGGAACGCGGGCGGTGCTGCCCTCGAAGAAGGACAACATCGTGCGCGGCAAGTTCAGGGACGGCCTTGCGCTGGAGCACGACAAGACGGTGCGCTCCATCCTCTCGCAGGTCAACCTGCAGACGGCCGCGGAAGTGTTCGCCGAGCAGATCGACTTCGACGACCGCGCACCGGCGCGCGCGGCGCTGTTCTCGCCGTCGGGCGACTACCTCTTCGTGGCGCAGATGGAAGGCAACCGCGTGGCCATCGTCGATCCGTACAGCCGCGCGGTGCGCGGCGAGATCAACACCAGCAGCGCGCCGCATGGCCTGTACCTGGACGCGACGCGCAAGCGCCTGTTCGTCAACAACTTCCTGGCGCGCTCGGTGTCCGTGCACGACGTGGCTTCGGTGCTGTCGTCCGAGACGGCGGCCGCGATCTTCCTGCAGAACGTGGCGACGGTGGCACAGGAACCGATGGCGGCCGCGGCGCTGCGCGGCAAGCAGGTGTTCTACAACGCCTCCGACCGTCGCATGAGCAAGGACAACTACATCTCCTGCGCGAGCTGCCACGCAGACGCCGGCGACGACGGCATGGTGTGGGACTTCACCCAGCGCGGCGAAGGCCTGCGCCGCACCATCAGCCTGCAGGGGCGGCGCGGGCTGGGCCACGGCAAGCTGCACTGGACGGCCAACTTCGACGAGGTGCAGGACTTCGAGAACGACATCCGCAACGAGTTCGGCGGCACCGGCTTCCTGACGAATGCGGACTTCGCGGCCACCTCCGACCCGCTCGGTGCGCCCAAGGCCGGCAAGAATGCGCAGCTCGACGACCTCGCGGCCTACCTGAGCTCGCTGAACAAGTACATGCGCAGCCCGGCGCGCAATGCCGATGGCAGCCTGAGCGTCGATGCGGCGCGGGGCCAGGCACTGTTCACCTCGGCGCAGTGCGTGACCTGCCACGCGGGCGGCACCTTCCGCGACGGCATCCGGCACGACGTGGGCACGATCCAGGCCTCGTCGGGCAAGGGCATGAACCAGCCGCTCGCGGGCATCGGCTTCGACACGCCGACGCTGTCGGGCACCTGGAACACCGCCGCCTTCTTCCACAACGGCCAGGCGGCCACGCTGCAGGACGTGCTCGGCAGCGGCCATGGCAATGCCAACAGCCTGCCGGCCGCCGACGTGGTGGCGATCCGCGAGTACGTGCGCTCGCAGGACACGGCCCCGGCCGTCATCTCGCGCATCCGCTCGGACCTCAACCCCACCCTGTGCGTGAACATCAAGGGTGCGGCGACCACCAGCGGCGCGACGGCCGTGCAATGGCCGTGCGGTACGGCGGGCAACGAGAAGTTCACGGTGACGAGCCTCACCGGTGGCTACGTGCAGTTCGTGGCCGAGCACAGCGGGCTGTGCCTGGCGCAGAACGGCACGGCGACGACGAATGCGCCGGTGGTGCAGCTGGCGTGCACGGCGGGCAACGCGGCGCAGTGGAGCATGGTCGGCGGGAGCATCCGCAACCGCGCCTCGGGTTCGTGCCTGGACGTGCCGAACAGCTCGACGGCGCAGGACACGGCGCTGATCACATGGACCTGCAACGGCGGGAACAACCAGAACTGGACACAGCTTCCGTAGCGCCAGCAGCGTTCCACGAAAGGCCGGCCGCTTCATGCGGCCGGCTTTTTTCATGCCGCCCATGACCTCCCACGTCATGGACCGTGCGCACCCGCTCTGGGAAAGTACCTCCATCGATCCATCAATCAACCACCAGGAGAAAACACCATGACCGGCTTCAACATCCTTCCCCTCGCAGTCGCCCTGCTGATCGGCATCGCCGCGCTCGGCTCGTGCCTCGGCATCGGACTGGTCGGCCAGAAGTTCCTGGAAAGCACCGCGCGCCAGCCCGAGTTGGTCGACACGCTGCAGACCAAGTTCTTCCTGATCGCGGGCGTGACGGACGGCGCATTCATCATCGCGACGGGCATCGCCCTCTGGTTCGCGACCGCCAACCCCTTCGGCTGAGGCCCTGTTTTTTTTTACTTGCGCCGGATGCGCAGCATGCCTTCCTGCGCTGCCGAGGCCACCAGCCGGCCGTCGCGCGCATAGAGGCTGCCGCGGCACAGGCCGCGCGCGCCGCCCGCGCTGGGCGAGTCGAGCACGTACAGCAGCCAGTCGTCCATGCGGAAATCGCGGTGGAACCACATCGCGTGGTCGAGGCTGGCGGGGCGCACCTGGCCGCTCATGAAGCTCAGGCCGTGCGGCAGCATCGCGGCGCGCAGCAGGCCGTGGTCGGAGGCGTAGGCCAGCAGCGCGCGGTGCACCATCGGGTCGTCGGGCAGCGGCGCGATGGCGCGCATCCAGATGGCGCTTTGCGCCGAGGCCGGGCGCACCTGCGGGGCGATCAGGTCTTCGGGGTCGACGCGGCGGTACTCGATGCCGTGCGGCTGGACCGCCTTGGCGCGCCAGGGCTCGGGCAGGCGATCGCCGAGGGCGATGCGCTGGTCGAGCTCGCTGATCAGGCCTTCGGGGCCGGCCACCTCGGGCATGTCGAACTGGTGCTCGACGCCGTCGTCCACGGTCTGGAACGAGGCCGACATCTCGAAGATGATCCGCTCCTGCTGGCGCGCCACCACGTGGCGGGTGGTAAAGCTGCGGCCATCGCGCACGCGGTCGACGCTGTACTCGATGGGCGCGTGCTCGCCGGGCAGCAGGAAGTAGGCGTGCATCGAATGCACGGGGCGCTCGGCGCCCACGGTGAGGCTGGCGGCCATCAGCGATTGGCCCAGCACCTGGCCGCCGAACACGGCGGGCGTGCCGATGTCTTCGCTCTGCGCCAGGAAGCGGTCGCCGCCCAGTGGCTCGAGCTGCATGAGCGCGACGAGTTCGTTGACGAGGCGGGAGGCGGTGGCGTGATCGGTGGTCATCGGAGGCATTCAGGGCAAGCGGAAAAGCAACCCTCGACCATAGCAAAGGCCGCGCCCGAAAACTGTCGCGGGCCGGTCAGCCGGCGCCCCCGATGGGCCTATTTGTAGAAGCAGACACCCATGAAGCGGGCGCTGCAACCGGAATCCGTGCCGCCCTGAACCACGCGCACCGGCACGCCGCCCAGCAGCATCGAACCGTCGTCGGCATACACCAGCGGCGAAGGCGCGGCCCTGGCGAAGGTGCCGCTGAGCGTTTCCTGCTCGACGTACTTGAGGTACTGGCGCCGCGAAAAGTCGACCTTGTCGGCCGACTTCAGCGGCGCGGCCTCGTAGCGCTTGCCGTACACCGTGCCGAAGTAGCGCAGTGCCGGCCCGGTGCGGTCGCCGTACTTCACGTCGGCCTTCGCGAAGCCGGTCTGGACGAGGAAGGTGCGGTCTTCGGGCGTCAGGTCGGCGTCGAAGGCCATCAGCACGTACTGGCCCTCGAAGCTCTGGTTGCGCGCCACCTTGAGTTCGCCGATCAGCGCGGGCGTGACTTTGGTGCGGCCATCCCAGCGCAGCAGCGCCGCCACGGACGGATCACCGTCGAACACGTAGTGGTAGTTCTCGCCGGCAATGGCGACCTTGCGGCCGTCCTTCGCCGCCACGAAGCTCACGACCCGGTCCTTGCCGTGGACCGGGTCGCCTTCGGGCGTGCTGGCGCAGCCGGCCTGCAGCAGGCCGAGGGCGGCGCAGGACAGCGCCAGGAAGATGCGACGTGCGGAGGTCGGCAACGAAGGGAGGTGCACTTTTCGTCCAGGGTTCGAGTTCATCAAGCCCCGGACTCTAGCCTCTGGCGGTCGAGATCGGCGCCGTCCGCGGCCAACTTCTTCTGCAGCGCGGCCACGTCCACACCGGCGAACGCGGTGCTGCCCAGCGACGCCGCCGCCGTGCCCGCGGCCTGCCCCATGACGAAGCAGCCGCCGCTTGCACGCGCGGCCGACTGGCCTTCGTGCGTCATCGATGCACAGCGCCCGGCCACCAGCAGGTTGTCGACCGCCTGCGGCACCAGCATGCGCCAGGGCAGGTGGTTGTAGGCGTTGGCTTCGTCGTGCGGAAAGGCCCACTCGATGCGGCCGTCGGCGTGCATTTCCATCGGCCAGGCGTTCAGGCCGATGTTGTCGTCGAACTTCGCCGAACCCAGGATGTCCTCGCGCCCGAGCGCATACAGACCCTGGATGCGCCGCGTCTCGCGGATGCCGACCTGCGGCGCGATCTCCACGATGGCCGACTGCGCGAAGCCGGGCACCTCGGCCTTCAAGAACTTGAAGTACTCGGCGATCTGGCGGCGGCCTTCGAGCTCGCCCTCGCTGAGCTCGCGCGCGTCGACGCCGTTCATCGCGCGGCCCTGGGCATTGCGGATCTGCGTGACGTTGGCGCGCCATTCGCGCGGGTCCCTGTTGGGCCGCAGGATGGCGCCTTCGCGCGGAAACCTGTACTTGCCCGGATGCTGCTGCTCGGCGCGCGCCATGTAGTCGTTGATGGCCGAGAACTCGCCCACAGCCGCCAACGCGGCCGGCGCGTCGACCTGGCCGATGCGGAACATCGTGGTCGGAAACAGCCCGCTGCCGTGGCCGTCGCCCACCTCGAAGGGCACGCCGGCAAAGGCCGCCACGTCGGCGTCGCCGCTGGCGTCGATGAAGGCGTTGGCGCGAATGGCCTGGCGGCCCGACTTGGTCTCGACCACCAGCGCGGCGATGCGGCTGCCGTCGCGAACGACGGACGCGGCCAGCGCGTGGAACAGCAGCTTCACGCCGGCAGCGCCGAGCAGCTGGTCGGCGGCCAGCTTGTAGGCCGAGGTGTCGTACGAACGCACGCAGATGCGCCCGCCCATGCCGTTCTGCGGCGCGTTCATGCCGTTGAACCCGGCGATGCGGTCGATCAGCTCGTCGACCACGCCGCGCACCAGTTGCGTCATCTCGCCCTTGCGCTTGCCGTACAGGCCCGCGAAGTTGGTGACGCCGCCGGCCGTGCCCATGCCGCCGAGAAAACCGTAGCGCTCCACCAGCAGTGTGCTCGCACCGTGGCGCGCGGCGCTCACGGCGGCCGCGATGCCGGCAGGGCCGCCGCCGACCACCACCACGTCGTATTCGCCGAACACCGGCAGCGCGCGCGCCGGCTCGTTCAATGTCTGCGCTGTCATCACTGCAACTTGATGCCGCGGGCCGAGATGATCTTGGTCATGATCGCGGCCTCTTCATTGACGCGCGTGCGCATGCCGTCCGGCGAAGTGCCCACGGCCTGCCAGCCCTGCTCGAAGAGCTTGCGGCGCACGTCGGGGTTCTTCATGACCACTTCGAGTTCGCGGCTGATGCGGGCCTGCGCGGCCTTCGACAGGTTGGCCGGACCGAGCAGCGCCACCCACACCTCGAGGTTGAAGTCCTTCACGCCGGCCTCGGCCAGCGGCGGGATCTCGGGCACCAGCGCGCTGCGCCCGCCCGTGAGGCCGATGGCCTTGAGCTTGCCGGCGCGGATCTGCGGCATGGCCACGCCCGGCGGGATCAGGCCCATCTGCACCTGGTCGCCCAGCATCGCCGTGACGACCTGCGGATTGCCCTGGTAGGGCACGTGCTCGGGCTTGAAGCCGCTCACTCGGGTCTTGAGCAGTTCCATGCCCAGGTGGCCGACCGAGCCGATGCCCACCGAGCCGTAGTTCCACTTGTCGCCGGCCTTGCGGCCCGCGTCGAAGAAGGCGGTGCCCGAGGGCAGGTTGTTCTGCGCCACCAGCACCAGCGGCGCCGTGGCAATCAGCGAGAGATAGGTGAAGTCCTTGGCCGGGTCATAGGGCAGCTTGGGGTACAGCATCTTCGACGACGTGAGATTGCCGTTGATGACGAGGCCCAGCGTGTGGTCGTCGGTGGCCTTGGCCACCTGGTCGGCCGCGATGTTGCCCGAGGCGCCAGCCTTGTTGTCGACCACGATCGGCTGGCCCAGCGCCTTGCCCAGCGGCTCGGCGATGGTGCGCGCCGCGATGTCGGGCGTGGAGCCGCCCGGGAACCCCACGAGCAGGCGGATCGGCTTGGTCGGCCAGGCGGCGTTCTGTGCGCTGGCGGCCAGCGGCAGTGCGGCGGCGGCAGCCAGGCCGCAGGCAATCAGGAAAGCTCTCTTGGTGGCTTGCATGGAAAAAAGTGTGAGAAAGTTGTCAAAAACCAGAGCAGGCCAGCTTAACTGCCGAGCGAAGCGCCGGGCAAGGCGCGTCCTCGCTATTCGAGGCTGATGTTGCCCCTGCGCACCAGCTCGCCGTACACCTTCGACTTGGCCTCGGCATTGCGCTCGATTTCCTCGGGCGACCAGGCCAGCGGCTCGAAGGCGAAGGTGTCGAAGCGCGCGCGGATCTCGGGGTCGGCGATGACCTTGGCCACGTCGGCATTGATCTTCGCCTTGACGGCCGCCGGCACGCCCTTGGGCGCGAGCAGCGACACGAACGAGTTGACCTCCAGCGAGGCCGGGCCGCCGGCCTCGGCCATGGTGGGCACGTCGGGCATCTGCGGAATGCGCCTGGGCGCCGCGATGGCCAGGTAGCGCAGCTTGCCGGCCTTGTAGATGCCCTGGCTCGACGGAATGCTCGCGAAGCTCCACGGCACCTCGCCGGCGCCCACGTTGGAAAACAGCTGCGACACCTCGCGGTAGGGCGCGTGGCGCATGTGGATGCCGGTGAGCGCCTCGAGCTGCTGCGCACCCAGGTGGCCAGGACTGCCGACGCCCCACGAGCCGTAGACGATGCCATCGGGGTTGGCCCTGGCCGCGCCGATCAGGTCGCTCATGTTCTTCCATTTCGAATCGGTGGCCACGGCCACGAAGAAGGGCGTGCGAAACAGCGAGGCCACCGGATCGAAATGCTGCAGCGTCACGAAGTTGCGCGACTTGTACAGGTGCGGCAACGCGGCGATGTGCTCGCTGTCGAGCTGCAGCAGCGTGTAGCCGTCGGGCGCCGCGCGCCGGGCCTGGTCGATGGCGATGAAGCCACCGCCGCCGGGCTTGTTGTCGATCAGCACGCGCTGGCCCCACAGGCGCGAGAGCTTGTCGGAGACGAGGCGCAGCACCGCGTCGGGGCCGCTGCCGGCCGCGAAGGGCGTGACCAGGGTCACGGGCTTGTTGGGAAAGTCGCCGGCTTGCGCCAACGCCCCTGTAGCGACGGTCAGGGCAAGCCCCGCGGTCAGCAGTGCGCGCGAAAAGTTCATGGTGTCTTGTCTCCTGGGCCTGTGGCCTCGATGGTTATGGGTGATGGAAGAAGCAGGCTTCAATGCGGCGAAAGCACGGCGAGCGCCCCGGGCCGCAGCGCCTCGGGCGCGTCGTCCAGGCAATGCTCCGGCCGCCAGGCGTAGAGCCACTCGACCGCATCGTAGAAGCGCTCGGGCGAGCGCCCTGCCCACAGGCTGTTGCGCACCAGGCGCTCCACGCCCCTGGCGTGATAGAGGCGCCCCATCTCGCGCACCGACAGCACCACGCGCGCCGTGCGGGCAATGCGCGCCGCTTCGTACAGCTTGAACGCGGCGGGCATGTCGAAACCGCAGGCCTGCACAGCGGCGCCGAGCGTCACGGCATCCTCGAGCGCCATGCAGGCGCCCTGCGCGAGGTACTGCATCATCGGATGGGCCGCATCGCCCAGCAGCGTGGCAGGGCCCTCGCTCCATCGTTCGACCGGGTCGCGGTCGGCGGTGCTCCAGCGGCGCCACGAGGTCGGGCGGTCGAGCAGCTGGCGCGGGCGCGCATGCACGCCCTCGAAGTACGAAAGCACTTCGGCCTTGCTGCCATCGGTCACGCCCCACTCCTCCTGCCCGCGGCTGTGGAAGGTGACGACGAGGTTGTATTGCCCGCCATGGCGCAGCGGGTAGTGCACCAGGTGGCAGTCGGGGCCGGCCCAGACCACGGGCGCGTTCCAGCGCAGGTCGGCGGGCATGTCGGCCGCGGGCACGACGGCGCGGTACACCACGTGCCCCGACACGCGCGGCGCGTCGCCGATGAGCTTGCTGCGCACCACCGACTTCACGCCATCGCAACCGACGATGGCATCGGCCTGGAAGCGGCGGCCATCGCGCGTGACAGCCGTGACACCGTGCGCACCGGTGTCGATGGCCTCGACCTGCGCCGAGGTGTGGAAGCGGATCAGCGGGTGCTGCCTCACGGCTTCATGGATCGCGCCGTGCAGGTCGGCGCGATGGCTCACCGCGTACGGGTTCCTGAAACGTGCGCGAAAGGCTTCGCCGACCGGCACCGAGGCCACTTCGCCGCAATCGACGGCGTCCATCATCACGAGCCGATCGGTGAAGACCGAACCGCGGCGCACCGCCTCGCCCACGCCCAGCGCATCGAGCGCGGCAAAGGCATTGGGGCCGAGCTGCAGTCCGGCGCCGATCTCGCCGATGGCAGCGCTCTGCTCCAGCAGGTCGATGGAAACGCCCAGGCGCGCCAGTGCCAGTGCGGCAGCCATGCCGCCGATGCCCCCGCCGACCAGCAGCACCGAGGGAGGATTCTTCGAGGGAGTCATGGCAGGCCTGCGCGGTGGAGGGAGTCAGTCGATGTGCACGGTGAGCGAAGGCAGGCGCTCGATGCTCACCTTGATCGTCTGGCCCGGCTTCACCGCACCCACGCCTTCGGGCGTGCCCGTGAAGATCAGGTCGCCGGGCTGCAGCGTGAAGAGCGTCGACAGGTTGGCGATGACTTCGTTCACCGACCAGATCAGGTGCGTGATGTCGCTGTTCTGGCGCACCTCGCCGTCGACTTCGAGCGTGATGGTGCCGGCGTTGAGTTCGCCCACGTCGGCCAGCGTGCGCAGCGGCGCGATGGGCGCGGAGAAGTCGAAGGCCTTGCCGATTTCCCACGGACGGCCCTGCTCGCGCATCTTCATCTGCAGGTCGCGGCGGGTCATGTCCAGGCCGACGGCGTAGCCGTGGATGTGGCTGGCGGCCTGCTCGGCCGGAATGTCCTTGCCGCCCTTGCCGATGGCGACCACCAGCTCGGCTTCGTAGTGGTAGTTGCTGGTGAGCGGCGGATAGGGAATCGAGGCGCCCTTGCCGTCCGCCACGGGCACGACGGAGGCGTCGTCGTTCGGCTTGCAGAAGAAGAACGGCGGTTCACGGTCGGGGTCGAAGCCCATCTCGCGCGCATGGGCCGCGTAGTTGCGGCCCACGCAGTAGACGCGGCGCACGGGGAACTGCTGGTCGGAGCCCACGATGGGCAGGCCGACGATGGAAGGAGGCGTGAAGACGAAGGACATGAAAACTCCTGCCGCATGGGGCGGCGCTGGGTCGAACAAACAAGAAGAAAAGCCGGGCGCCCGGTTCAGGCGTCTTCGAGGAAGGCTTCGCGCAGGATGCCCATGGCCTGCTGCACGGGACGGTCGGAGAAGCTGAACAGCACCGTGTCTTCGTCGGGCGAAGACAGGCGCAGCGGCGCCCACGAAGGCACCACGAAGGTGTCGCGCGGACCGAACGCGAAGCGCTGGCCGCCAATCTCGGCCGTGCCGTGGCCTTCGACCACGCTGTACACCGCGCCGTCGGTCGCCCGATGCGTCCTGCCCGCGAAGCCCTTGGGCAGCAGCTGCAGGTTGGTCGAGATGGTCGGCATCGGCGAGCCGCCCGTCAGCGGATTGATGTAGCGCAGCTTGTGGCCCAGCCAAGCGTCCGGCGCCTCCTGCTTCTGCAGCTGGGCCAGCGCCTCGCGGCTGCGGGCATAGGGGTAGTTGAAGATCGGCGAGGTGGCCGAGGCGTGGTCGTGGCGCACCGGCACCATGTTGTGGCCGAAGCGAGCGAGGCTGTGGCCCTCGGGGCGCGCCACGTGCTGCACCTTGGCATCGTCGTTCTCGGCGAAGCCGGCGTCGAAGAAGCGCAGCATCGGGATGTCGAGGCCGTCGAGCCACACCACCGGCTCGACCGATCCGCCGATGCCTTCGTTGCCATGGTCGTGCCAGGCCCAGGAAGGCGTGATGATGAAATCGCCCGGATGCATGGTGGTGCGCTCGCCGCCGACCGTGGTGTAGGCGCCCTTGCCGTCGACGATGAAGCGCAGCGCCGACTGCACGTGGCGGTGCGAAGGCGCCACCTCGCCCGGCATGATGAGCTGCAGGCCGGCATAGAGCGACTGCGTGATCGACGAATTGCCGGGCAGCGCCGGGTTCTCCAGCACCAGCACGCGGCGCACGGCCTCCTCGGCGGTGATGAGGTCGGCCGACTCCATCAGCAGCGGGCGGATCTCGTCGTAGCGCCACAGCGCGGGCACGCAGGGCGTCTGCGGTTCGCGCGGCACCAGCGCGTGCAGCGATTCCCACAGCGGCGTGAGGTGCAGGGGGCTGATGCGGGCGTAGTAGTCGCGGCGTTCGGCCGCATTGGAAGGCGCGGGTTTCATTGGGCTTGGGTGTCTCCGTGGCGGCATTGTTGGTCCGCACCACTATTTCCTCAAGACCGCCTGCCAATACACGGAATTCGAAATTTCGATAATGGTGACTTTCACCGCAGCGTCAATCGCCCATGTCCAAGCTCGATCTCGAATGGCTCGCCGTGTTCGACGAGGTCTACAAGACCGGCAACGTCTCGAAGGCCGCGGAGCGGCTGGGCATGGCGCAGGCGGCGGCCAGCACCGCGCTGAACAAGCTGCGCGCGCACTTCGACGACCGCCTGTTCACCCGCACCGCGCAGGGCATGCAGCCCACGCCGCACGCCGAGCGCATCTACCCGAACCTGCGCGAGGCGCTGGCCCAGCTGGCGCAGGCCCAGGGCAACCGCAGCAGTTTCGAGCCCGCGCAGGCGCAGCGGCGCTTTCGCATCTGCATGACCGACATCAGCGAGGTGGTGCTGCTGCCCGGCCTGCTCGACCACCTGCGGCGCGCGGCGCCGGGCGTGCACATCGAGACCGAGATCATCTCCACCCTCAGCGGCCGCCGCCTGCAGGACGGCGAGGTCGACCTCGCCGTGGGCTTCATGCCGCAGCTGGACGCGGGCTTCTACCAGCAGACGCTGTTCATGCAGAACTTCGTCTGCCTGGCAGCACAGAACCACCCGCGCATCGGCGCGAAGCTCACGCGCAAGCGCTTCGAGGCGGAGGCGCATGCGGTGGTGTCCACCTCGGGCACCGGGCATGCCATCGTCGACACGACCCTCGCGCGGCTGGGCCTGAAGCGCAACGTGGTGGTGCGGCTGTCGAGCTTCCTGAGCGTGGCGCGCATCGTGGCGCACACCGAACTGATCGTGGTGGTGCCGCGCATCCTCGGCAACGTGCTGGCCACGCAGGAGCCGGTGAAGCTGCTGGAGCCGCCTTTCGTGCTGCCCGACTACGCGGTGAAGCAGCACTGGCACGAGCGCTTCCACGCCGACCCGGGCAATGCCTGGCTGCGGCGCACGCTGGCCCAGCTGTTCAGCGGCAGCTGACCGGGCGTGCATGCCCGAGCGACGGGCGGCGTCCGCAGGCGTGGCCCCGCTCGCATAATCGCGGCTCCTCCCACAGCCATATCCACAAAAGGCGGCCCCATGTCTTCGATCACCCTGCGCTTTCTCGCCGAACCCAGCACCGTCAACTTCGGCGGCAAGGTCCACGGCGGCACGGTCATGAAGTGGATCGACGAGGCCGGCTACGCCTGTGCGACCAGCTGGTCCAAGCGCTACTGCGTCACCGCCTTCATCGGCAGCATCCGCTTCCACCGCCCGATCATGATCGGCGACCTCGTCGAGGTGGAGGCCCGCCTGGCCTACACGGGCAACACCAGCATGAACATCTCGGTCGAGGTGCGCAGCGGCGACATGAAGGGCGGCGCGATGGAAAAGACCACCGAATGCCTGATCGTGTTCGTCTCGGTCGACTCGCACGGCCGGCCACTTCCGGTGGAAAGCTTCGTGCCCGGCACCCCCGGCGAAATGGCACTGGCCGAGCGCGCCAAGACGCACCTCGATGCGAGCCGCGCAGCCGGCGCGACACCGTAGACCCTCCCGGCTTCGCATGTAGACGTGAAGCTCTAATGGGGAGCACGCCGAGCGGCTAGAGTCAGGCGATCGTTTGCAAAAAGGAACATTCGCATGGCTACCCAGGACGACGACAGCAACGGCAAGGCCGCCGACCGCATCAAGGATTCCGCCCAGCAGATCTGGCTCGCAGGGCTCGGCGCCTTCGCCAAGATGCAGCAGGAAGGCAGCAAGGCCTTCGAGGCGCTGGTGAAGGACGGCGCCGGCATGCAGAAGAAGACCCAGCAGGCCGCCGAGGAAACCCTGGCCCAGGCCCAGCAGCGCATGGCCGGCTTCGCCAGCGAGTTCGGCACCAAGGCCGCAGGCCAGTGGGGCAAGCTGGAGAACATCTTCGAAGACCGCGTGGCGCGCGCCCTCGAAAAACTGGGCGCACCCACCGCAGCCGACATGGCCGCGCTGCAGGCGCGCGTCGAGGCGCTCGAAGCCCAGCTGAAGAAGCAAGCGGGTGCGGCCCCCCGCAAACCCACGGCGCGCAAGACGGCCGCCCCCGCCGCCAAGAAAACCACCTTGCGCCGCAGCAAGGCGGGCTGACACCGCGCCGGCCCCGAGCGGCCGGCCGGTATTGCGGCACCGCACAAGAACCCGGCGCTGCAAAACATGTCCCGCACCGTCCATGGTGGGGTGCACATAGGCTAGAGTGTCCCCAAGAACACGAGCACACGGGGGCACCGACATGGCAAAGAAGGCGCCACGCCGCACGGCGCAACGCATCCTCGAAGCCGCACTGGATCTGTTCAACCGCTTCGGGGAGCCGAACGTCTCGACGACGCTGGTGGCGGGCGAACTCAACATCAGTCCGGGCAACCTGTACTACCACTACCCGGCCAAGGAAGAGCTGATCAACAAGCTCTACGAAGCCTACGAAACCGAGCTCAACGAGCTGCTGCACGCGAGCGAGGGCGTGCACGACGTGGAGGACGCGTGGTTCTTCATGCACAGCCTGTTCGAGCTGATCTGGCGCTACCGCTTTCTCTACCGCGACCTGAACGACCTGCTCAGCAAGAACCGGCTGCTGGAAACCCGGTTCCAGCTGGTGCTGAAGAACAAGGCCCGCGCCATCCGCCAGCTGATCGCCGGCCTGAGCCGCGCCGGCCATCTCGAGATCGACGTGCACGAAGTCGACACGCTGGCGCAGAGCATGGTCGTCGTGCTGACCTACTGGCTCAGCTACGAGTACGTGCGCAATCCGCGGGAGGCGCTGGAACCCGCGCACGCACAGGGCGCGCTGATGCGTGGCGGCCATCACACCCTGCACCTGCTCGCACCCTACCTTGAGCGCGAGCAGCGGCGGCATTTGCTGACACTGAGCAACGCCTACAACGGTGAAGATGCCGCCAGCAGCGGCAGTCTGGGCGCCGGCGCCGCGGCATCTCCTGTCGATATGGCGGCCTAGACAACCATGCCCCACCCCGATTTCAAACCGCTCTCGCTGATGTCCGCCAGCCCGGTTGCCGCCGCCAGCCCGGGCCCCTGGACGCCCCTGCCATGGGCCGACCTGCCCCGCTTCGACGTGCGCAGCGTGCTGGCCCACTGGCTGCGCCTGCATGCCGGCCACGAGCTGCCGCTGCCGGCCGAAGGCTCGCCGCTCGCCGAAGGCTGGGC
This sequence comes from Variovorax sp. 10L421, assembly GCF_056395365.1. Classification (NCBI taxonomy): domain Bacteria; kingdom Pseudomonadati; phylum Pseudomonadota; class Betaproteobacteria; order Burkholderiales; family Comamonadaceae; genus Variovorax; species Variovorax sp. 10L421. The sequence goes on along the minus strand of NZ_JBFTJJ010000012.1, from coordinate 25,351 downwards.
GCTGTACCACAGCGGCGAATTCGAACGCGCCGCCGCCGTCGGCCTGCAATTGGGCGGCGAGGGAATGGCGCTGGCCAACCAGGCGACCGCGATCTACGCCAACTACCTGGAGCCGCGCGAGGCCGTGCGGCTCGCGATGCTGCGCCAGGTCATCGAGCGCGCCAGCGCGCAGGCCGCCGCCGAGCCCGAGAACTGCCAGGCGCTCTACTGGCAGGCCTATGCGCTGGGCCGCTACAGCCAGGGCATCAGCGTGGCGCGCGCACTGGCCCAAGGCCTGGGCAGCAAGCTCAAGGGCGCGCTGGAACGGGTGATCGAACTGCAGCCGCGGCACGCGGACGCCCACCTCGCGCTGGCCTCGTTCCATGCCGAGGTGATCGACAAGGTCGGCGCGCTGGTCGGCCGCATGACCTACGGCGTGCGCTCGGAAACCTCGCTCGCGCTGTTCGAGCGGGGCCTGGAGCTGCACCCGCATTCGGCCGCCGGAATGATGGAATACGCCCGCGCACAACTGATGCTGCACGGCGAGTCGCGCATGGGTGAGGCGACGCGGCTCTATGAAAAGGCAGCGGCGCTGAAGCCGGCCGATGCGCGCGAACGGCTGGACGTGGAGCTGGCCCGGGCAGGACTGAAAGACTGAACCTGGTACCCAACGGTACCGCTCAATTTAAGATGCGCGGTTTCCGCTTTTCAATTCGAGCCCCATGTCCGACCTCAACGCCCAATTCGAAGCCGCCCAGGCCAACTCCAAGCTGCTCGCCGAGCGTCCCGACAATCCGACGCTGCTGAAGATCTACGGCCTTTTCAAGCAAGCCACCGAGGGCGACAACACCGCCAAGAAGCCCAGCTTCAGCGACATCGTCGCGCGCGCCAAGTGGGACGCCTGGACGGCCCAGAAAGGCGCGAGCGCCGATGAAGCCAAGCAGAAATACATCGACCTCATCGAATCGCTGCGAGGCTGACCGCGACCCTCAGCCGATGATCCCCCGCGCGTGCAGCGCGGCGATCTGCTCGGCGCTCAGGCCGATTTCCTTCAGCACCGCATCGGTGTCCGCGCCCAGCGCCGGCGCGTTGTGCCGGTGGCTCGCCGGCGTGAGCGACAGCTTGGGCACGAAGCCGGGCACCGCGAGCGCGCTGCCGTCGGGCATGCGCACCTGCTGCAGCATGCCGCGCGCCGCATAGTGCGGGTCGGCCGCGATGTCGGCGATGGTGTAGATGCGCCCGCCCGGCACATGCGCCGCGTCGAGCGCGGCCAGCACCTCGTCCACGGTGCGCTGTGCGGTCCAGTCGCCGATGGCGGCGTCCAGCATTTCGACCTGCGCCACGCGGCCCGTGTTGCCGGCCAGCGCCGGATCGGCCACCAGGTCGGGACGGCCGATGCATTCCATCAGGCGGCGGAAGATGCTGTCGCCGTTGCCCGCGACGATGGCATAGCCGCCGTCCGAACAGCGGTACGCATTGGTCGGCGCGATGCCGGGCAAGGCGCTGCCGGCCGCCTCGCGCACCGCGCCGAACGCGCCGTACTCGGGCAGCAGGCTTTCCATGCAGTTGAAGACCGCCTCGTAGAGCGCCACGTCGATCACCTGTCCGCGGCCCTTCGGATAGTCGGCGCTCACCGTGGCATGCCGGTGCTGCATGGCCAGCAGCACGCCGATCACGCCGTGCAGCGAGGCCAGCGTGTCGCCTATCGACACGCCCACGCGCACCGGCACGCGGCCCGGCTCGCCCGTGAGATGGCGCAGCCCGCCCATGGCCTCGGCCACCACGCCGAAGCCGGGGCGGTCGCGGTAAGGCCCGGTCTGGCCGTAGCCGCTGATGCGCAGCATGACGAGCGCGGGGTTGGCGGCCAGCAGATCGTCGGGGCCGAGGCCCCAGCCTTCCATCGCGCCGGGGCGGAAGTTCTCGATCAGCACGTCGGCTTCGGCCGCGAGCTGCCGCACGATGGCCTGCGCCTCGGGCTCGCGCAGGTCCAGCGCCAGCGAGCGCTTGTTGCGCGACTGCACCTGCCACCAGACGGAGGTGCCGTCCTTCAGCAGCCGCCAGGTGCGCAGCGGATCGCCCGCGCCGGGCGGCTCGATCTTGATGACCTCGGCACCGAAGTCGCCCAGCGTGCGCGCCGCGAAAGGCCCGGCGATCAGCTGCCCGAGCTCGATGACCTTGAGGCCGGCCAGCGGGCCCGCGGCCGGAGGGGAAGAGGTTATGGTCGTCATGGCGCCAGAGTGTGCCGTGCCACCGCCGTCCGGATCCCGGAGACGGTCAGGCGAGGCGGCTGCGGCCCCGGTGAGACTGGAGCATTGCGTCGAGGCTGCGCGTGATTTTCTGCTCGATCATTTCGCTGAAGCTGCTGAACAGGAAGCCCAGCGTCGCGTCGAGCGTGAAGGTGCTCTCCGTGACTTCGACCGTGCCGTCGATGCCCGCGCGGGTGAAGGTCGCCACGTCGCGGCCGTCGCCCTGGGTGTAGACGCATTCGAGGCCGAACTCCTGCTCGACCTGCGCGATCCATTTGTGCGCGACGGCGCGCGCCCCGGCAATGCCCAGCGTGTGGTTGCGTTCGATATGGATGTCAGGCACCGTGGTCTCCGTTTTTGTGTTCCGGGCTGGAATGGGTCTGCAGGATGCCGGTCGCCGACTGAAGCGCACTGCGGCGTTCCGCGTCGGTCGGCAGCGCGGCAATGCGCCGGACCGCAGTGTAGAAGCGCGGCCAGTCGCGGCCTTCGCGCTCGAAGAGTTTCTCGAAGCCGGGCACGAGGTCGTCGTAGGCGGCCTGCGCACCGAAAGCTGCGTTGTTGGCGCGCGCCACCCAGGCGTCGTAGGCGTTCTGGCGCGGACCGGTCCAGCCCGCCTTCAGCTTCGCATAGCGTTCGTGGAAATCGGCCATGGCGGCCCGCTTCATGGCGTCGACCCTGGTCCGGTCCCCGGCTTTGGCTTCGGGCGATTCGTAGATGCGGTTCAGCGCGCGGCGCGTGTCGAGCGCCAGCGCGCGGAATTCCTGGCGCTGCGCGTCGAACTGCGCGTACTCGCGCCGCGCCGGCTCGCCGGCCTCGTGCTGCAGCCACAGCGCCCCGCCGATGCGCTCGACCGCGGTGGCGTACGACTCGTTGAACACCGTGTCGCCGGACACGTAGAGCACCTGGTGCGCCAGCTCGTGGAACACGATGCGCGCAAGCTCGCCCTCGGGGTAGCCGATGAAGGTGGACAGCAGCGGATCGCCGCCGGCCCAGTTCATCCAGCCCAGCGTGGAGTACGCGGGCACGGGGTACACGGCCGTTTCCAGCTCCTGCTTCTTCTGCGCCTCGGCTTCGGCATTGGCCGCATCCTCGCTGTAGTAGCCGCGATAACCCACGCAGCCCGCGACCGGGAAGCACCAGCTCTTGAGCGTGAGCGAGTACGGCGGCGCGGCCACCACGTTCCACACGGCGGCGCGGCGGTGCAGGTCGGCGTACGACTTGTAGCTGGCGTTGTCGGGCAGGCCGAGTTCGCTGGAAGCGAAGCGGCGGATGCGCTGGGCGAGTTCGAGCTTGGCCTTCAGCGGCGCGGACACGGCCGGATCGGCCAGCCATTCGGGCACGGGCCTGGCGGCCCGCATGATGCCGATGTGGCCGCTGGCGGACTGCCAGTAGTAGCCGAGGTCGGCACAGCCGGCCAGGAACAGCGAGCCGGCCAGCGCGAGAGCGCGCAGGGGCCTCACGCCTTCTCGACCTCGACGAGGCAGTCGTAGAAGGTGGGCCCCCGGCCGATGTCGGTCAGGCGCTGGCTCGTCAGTTCGTTGACGTTGGTGCCGTCCACGCCGAACTTGCGCCACCAGATGCCCATGCCATGCACCACGCCCTGCCGCGCGCGGCGCGAGACTTCTGCGCGGCAGCGGTGTTCGCCGCGCTTGTTGAACACACGCACCATCGCGCCGTCCTCGATGCCGCGCGCGGCGGCATCGGCCTCGTGGATCTCGAGCAGCGGCTCGACCTCGATGGCACGCAGGCTCGTCACGTTGACGAAGGTCGAATTGAGGAAGTTGCGCGCCGGCGGCGAGATCATGGCCAGCGGGAATTCGGTCGAGCTGCCGGCCGGCTCCCAGTTGGGGACGTGATCGGGCAGGCCGTCGATGCCCATGGCCTCGAGTCGCGCGCTGAAGAATTCGCAGCGGCCCGAGGGCGTGGGGAATTTGCCATCGGCAAACGGCGCCTCGGGCAGCTTCAGGCTGGTGAAGCCCTGCGCCAGCAGCTCGGGAAAGTCGATGGTGTTCCCGGCGAAGGCGGTGCGGCACAGCGTCTCGTCGTCGTCGGAGAAGCAGGGCTCGTCGAAACCCATGCGGCGCGCCAGCTCGCGGAACACCCAGGCGTTGCTGCGGGCCTCGCCGCGCGGCGCCACGGCCGGCCGGTTCAGCAGCACGTCGGTGTGGCCGTAGCTGCAGTGGATGTCCCAGTGCTCCAGCTGCGTGGTGGCGGGCAGCAGGTAGTCGGCATAGTCGGCAGTGTCGGTGCGGAACTGCTCCAGCACCACGGTGAACAGGTCTTCGCGCGCGAAGCCCGCCGCCACCTTGGCCGACTCGGGCGCCACCGCCACCGGGTTGCTGTTGTAGACCACGATGGCCTTCACCGGATTGGCGGTGTCCAGCAGCGCGTCGCCGATGGTGCTCATGTTGATGGTGCGCGGCTTGCGCCCGGCCAGCAGGTCGGGGCGCTGCAGCGCGGCGCGGTCGACCGGGTAGTGGCCCGAGCTGCTCAGCAGCAGGCCGCCGGCGCGGTCGCGCCAGGCCCCCACCAGCGCCGGCAGGCACGCGACGGCGCGCGCCGCGTTGCCGCCGCCGCGCACGCGCTGCATGCCGTAGTTCAGGCGGATGGCGGCCGGCTTGGTGGTGCCGTAGGCCCTGGCCAGCGATACGATCTGTTCTTCGGGAATGCCGCAGACCTGGGCCGCGCGCGACGGCGGCCATTGCAGCGCGCGCTCGCGCAGCTGCTCCCAACCCAGCGTGTGGTTGGCGATGTAGTCGTGGTCGAGCCAGTCGTGCACGATCAGCTCGTGCATCAGGGCCAGCGCCAGCGCGGCGTCGGTGCCGGGCAGCAGCGCGATGTGCTCGTCGCACTTGTCGGCGGTTTCGGTCCTGCGCGGGTCGATGCACACCAGCCGCGCGCCGGCGCGCTTGGCGGCCTGGGCGTGGCGCCAGAAATGCAGGTTGCTGGCAATGGAGTTGCTGCCCCAGATCAGGATCAGCTTCGCCTCGGCGAAGAACTCGATGCGCATGCCGACCTTGGCCCCCAGGGTGTGGACCATGGCCTCGCCGCCGGCCATCGAGCAGATGGTGCGGTCCAGCAGGGTGGCGCCCAGCTTGTGGAAGAAGCGCCGGTCCATCGACTCGCCCTGCACCAGCCCCATGGTGCCCGCATAGCTATAGGGGACAATAGCTTCGGGTTTTCCCTGTAATACTCGAAGATGCGCGGCGATGTCGTCCAGGGCGGCGTCCCAGCTCACCGGCTCGAACTGGCCGCTTCCCTTGGGACCGACACGCTTCAGGGGCTGTATCAGCCGTTCCGCATGGTCGTTGCGCTCGATGTAGCGCGACACCTTGGTGCACAGCACCCCGCCCGTGTGCGAATGGGCGGGGTTGCCCTGCAGTTTCACGGCCACGCCGTCCCTGACGGTGGTGACGAGTGCGCATGTGTCCGGGCAATCGTGAGGGCAGGCGCCCAGCACGGCGGTCGATGCGGGTTGGGAAGGTGCTTCTTCGAGCAAGGTATCCGATGCGTGGGCCATCGGGCGAGTCTAATTTGTGTGCGCGAGACAGAGCGCAGGAGTGGGTTTTGGACATGATGAATCGACGACGTTTTTCCCTGGCCGCTGGCGCGGCCGCCACGCTGGGTGGCTTCGGCATTGCGCGGGCGCAGGGCGACACGCCGCTGGTGCTGGGCCAGTCGGCGCCGTTCACCGGGCCGGCGGCGCAGTTGGGCATCCAGTTCCACCAGGGCGCCAAGCTGTTCCTGGACGCCTACAACGCCCAGCCGGGCCGCCGCAACGTGGTGATCAAGAACCTCGACGACGGCTACGAGCCCGAGCGCTGCGCCGCCAACACGCAGAAGCTGATCGAAGAGGACGTGTTCGCCCTCTTCGGCTACGTCGGCACGCCGACCAGCCTGGCCGCGCTGCCGCTGGCGGTGAAGGACAAGGTGCCGTTCATCGCACCGCTCACCGGTGCGATGTCGCTGCGCGAGCCTTTCCAGAAGAACGTGTTCCACCTGCGCGCCTCGTACAACGACGAGACCGCGCTGATGGTGAAGCAGCTCACGCACCTGGGCCTGAAGAAGATCGCGGTCTTCTACCAGAACGACGCCTACGGCAAGGCCGGGCTCGACGGCGTGACGCTCGCGCTCGGCGAACAGCAGCTCAAGCCGGTGGCGCTGGCCACGGTGGAGCGCAACTCGGCCGACGTGGCGCAGGCAGTGAAGACCCTGGTGGCGGCCCGGCCCGACGCGGTGGTGCAGGTTGGCGCGTACAAGGCTTGCGCGGCCTTCATCCGCGAGGCGCGCAAGGCGGGCTACGGCGGCACTTTCTTCAACATGTCTTTCGTTGGCACGCAGGCGCTGGCGGACGAGTTGGGCAAGGATGCGGCCGGCGTGATGGTGACGCAGGTGGTGCCCTCGCCCTACAACGCGGCCAATGCGCTGGCGCGCGAGTTCACCGACGCGGTGCGCAAGGCCGGCGGCGGCGCGAGCGCCAATTTTTCGAGCATGGAAGGCTACCTGGCCGCGAAGGTGCTGACCGAGGGCCTGCGCAAGGCGCCGGGCAAGCCCACGCGCGAGAGCCTGATTGCAGGGCTCGAAAGCATCGACCGCCAGCAGTTCGGCGGCTTCGAGGTGTCGTTCTCGGCCAGGAACCACGTGGGCTCGAAGTTCGTCGAGCTGTCGATGCTGACGGGCGACGGCCGCGTCAGGACCTGAACTTCTTTCGTGGAATACCGCGGAACCGGCTTTGCCGGGCCGCAGGTATTGCCCCCTTGAGGGGGTTGGCGTAGCGACACGAAGTGCGCGAAGCCCCGGGGGGTGGGTCAGGCCGTCAGGCCATCCACAGCCTGGAACATCGCCTGCCGAGCCTGGCTGACGATCTGCCCGCGCCAGGCATCGGTGTCGGTATAGAACGCCTCGAGCATCCGCGCGCGGATGCCGTCGGCCAGATCGGCCGGCGCCTCGGGATGCTTGTACAGCCAGTGGTCGGCGCGCAGGGCGCCGGTCACTTCGAGCATCGGCAGCGTGCCGTATTCGAGCGCGATGCCGGTGTACTCGGCCTGCGGGCATTCCTCGTACGCCGAATCCCACATCATCCCGCGCAGCAGCGCCGATGTCGAAGAACCGTCGTAGATCGAGGTGACGGGCGCGGCCGGCGTGCCCCACCATGCATTGGCGCGAGCATAGGCGGCCTTGTCGTCGCGGCCGGCGAAGATGCGTTCGCCCAGCCCGTTGGGGCCGAGCCCCGTGTGCAGGTCGATCCAGGCGATGCGCCGAGCATTGCCCGCATGGCGCTTCAGCACGCTGCGAATCGTCTTGTTGCTCCAGGTCGGCGCCCTGCCGCCGAAGAACAGGCCGTCGTCGAACTGGTACTGCCCGCTGGTCACTGCCGCCTGGAAGGCAGTGGCGCCGTGCTTCTCGATCCACTTGGCGACCGCCGCCTGGTTCTCGGGGGTGGGCGGCCAGGTGGCGGGCAGCAGCAGCTCGTGCAGCTTGGCGTAGGGCTCGTTGACCGGCACCGGCTTCGAGAAATCGATGAAATTGCGGTTCAGGTCGACGTTCTCGTGCGTCACGCGACGGCCGTGCGAAAAGCCGTGCGGATTGAGCGCGTGCACATACAGCACCGCCACACCCTGCGCCTTCGCCTTCTCGCGCCATTCGGCATCGTGCAGCGCGAACACCTGCACACCGCTGCCGCAATGGCCCTCGACGCCGTGGCAGGCGCTGGTGACGATCAGCAGGTTCTGCGCGTTCGCATCGCCGTCGAGCGCGACGTCCATCGACAGGTCTTCGCCGTCGCGCCCCTTGAGCGGATGCGCATGCGGCTCGACCGAGAGGCCGGCACTCACGCAACCCTGCAGGAACTTCTGGCGCGCCTGGGCATAGCGCGGCGAGAAGGCTTCGGCGATTCCGATCATGTGGCGATCAGGCGCTTGCGCCGCCGGGCTTGAGGAACTGCTCGGCGATCTGCACCCAGCAGGTGGCACCCAGCGGGATGAGATCGTCGTTGAAGTCGTAGCTCGCGTTGTGCAGGGTGCACGGGCCTTCGCCGTGGTGCACGTCGCGGTGCGTGCCGTCGCCGTTGCCGATGAAGGCGTACGCGCCCGGCTTGGCCTGGAGCATGAAGGCGAAGTCTTCCGAGGTCATGGCGGCCTCCTGCTTCAGCACGTTCTCGGGGCCGACGATGCCGCCCATCACGCGGCGCGCGAAGTCGGCCTCGGCCTCGGTGTTGACGGTGGGCGGGTAGTAGCGCTCGAAACGGAAGTCGCAGGTGGCGTCGTGCGCCGCGCAGATGTGGTCGCAGATCTGCTTCATGCGCGCCTCGATCATGTCGAGCACCTCGATCGAGAAGGTGCGCACCGTGCCCGACAGCTCGCAGTTGTCGGGAATCACGTTGTTGGCTTCGCCGGCGTGGATGGTAGTGACGGAGATGACGGCCGAATCGGTCGGCTTCATCTTGCGCGTGAGGATGGTCTGGAAGGCCTGCACGATCTCGCAGGCGATCGGCACCGGGTCGATGCCGGTCTGCGGCAGCGCGGCGTGGCCGCCCTTGCCGATCACGTTGACGAAGAACTTGTTGCCCGAGGCCATCACCGGACCGGGGCTCACGGCGAACTGGCCGGCCTTCATGCCGGGCCAGTTGTGCATGCCGAAGACGGCGTCCATGGGGAACTGCTCGAACAGCCCCTCCTTGATCATTTCGCGGGCACCGCCGCCGCCCTCTTCGGCCGGCTGGAAGATCAGGTACACGGTGCCGTCGAAGTTGCGGTTCTTCGCCAGGTGCTGGGCGGCCGCCAGCAGCATGGCCGTGTGGCCGTCGTGGCCGCAGGCGTGCATCTTGCCGTGGTGCTTGCTGGCGTGGGCGAAGGTGTTGAGCTCGGTGACGGGTAGCGCGTCCATGTCGGCGCGAAGGCCGACTGCGCGGCTGCTGGAGCCATTCTTGACGATGCCCACCACGCCTGTGGTGCCCAGGCCGCGGTGAATGGGAATGCCCCATTCGGTGAGCTTGCCTGCCACCACGTCGGCGGTGCGGACTTCCTGGAAACAGAGTTCGGGGTGGGCGTGAAGGTCACGTCGGACGGCGGCGATGCCAGCCGCCTGCGTGACGAGCGAGTCGATGAGTTTCATGGCGTGGTCGTCTCAAAACGCCAGTCTATCCACTCCGGCGTTTCGAGGCACCCGCAAAGCCTCGTTATCCGGTATTCAGTGCCCGGCGGTCCAGAAGCCGATGTGCGGCGCGGAGGCTTCTTCCTCCAGCAGCGGCCCCACCACCTCGACGCGCCGCTGCCCGCGCGCAAAGACCTCGCGGCAGGGCAGCGAGAAGGTCGGGTTCTCGGGATGGTCGCCGGTCAGGCCGAGCAGCGCGTGCTCGGACAGCGCGTAGACCACCCGCCCGATGTTCGTCCAGTAGATGGCGCCCGCGCACATGCAGCAGGGCTCGGCGCTGGTGTACAGCGTGCAGCGCTCCAGTTGCCCGGGCGTAAGCAGGCGCGCGGCCTGCGCCGCTGCCGCCAGCTCGGCATGCTGCGTGGGGTCGCCCTCGGGCGGCATCGAGTTGTTGCCCGCGGTGGCCACGACTTCGCCGTGCTCGTTCGCCACCAGCGCGGCAAAGGGATGGCGCCCACGCGCCTTCGATTCGTCCGACAGCCGGATGGCCATGCGAAGCAGTTCGAGGTCGCGCGGGGACAGGTCGGCGCTCATGTCTGGACGACGCCCCGCGTTCAGCGGCCGATGCTCTTCAGGTAGTCAGCGCGCGCGGCCAGCGCAGTGTCGGTGAAGTCGGTGAACACACCGTCCACGCCGAGCTTGTAGTACACGCCGTATTCGTTCTTGCCGTCCTTGTTGTAGTCGGAGGCCAGGCGGCGCGACTCGTTGCGGAAGGTGAAGGGGTGCACGAACAGGCCCGCCTTGTGCGCGTCGGCGATCAGCGAGGTGGGTGCCGTGGAGGTGGCGTCGGCGTCGTTGATCTTGCCGTCCTTGTTGACGTCCACCGGCTTGCCGTCGGCGCCGATGGTGCCCTTGACGCTCACGATGTAGCGCTTCCAGGGGCCGATGCCGTCGGCGTACGTCTTGATCTCGGCCAGGCCCGCGGGCGTGACCATGGCGTCGAAGTTGCGCTTGTCGCCGGCCTTGGTCCAGTCGTAGGGGCGGTCGCTGGGCACGGCGAAGGTCACCGCGCCGGTCTTCAGGTCGACGCTGTCGCCGTCGATCAGCTGGACGATCTTCGTGTTCAGGCCCTTGCTCTTCATGTATTTCAGGCTGCCCGGCTCGAACGACTGCACGTAGATGGGCGCGGTCTTGCTGTTCCAGCCGGCGGCGTTGATGGCCGCGATGACCTTGTCTTCCAGCGGCAGGCCCAGGTCGCGGAAGTAGGTCGGGTTCTTCGTCTCGGGGTAGATGGCGATGGTGCGGCCGGTTTCCTTCGACTTCGCCTTGGCGAAATCGATGATCTCCTGGAAGGTCGGGATCTTGTACTTGCCGTTGAACTCCTGCGGGCGCTCGGCATCGGTGGAGATGCCGCCCAGGGTCTTGATCTCGGCCAGCGTGAAGTCGTTGCTGAACCAGCCGGTCTGGGTCTCGCCGTCGACCTTGATGGTCTTCTTGCGCGAAGCGAAGCGGGGGTGCTTGGCCACGTCGGTGCTGATGGCGAGGTTGGGGTCGTGGCGGGCGATGAGCACGCCGTCCTTGGTGGAGACCAGGTCCATCTCGATCACGTCGGCGCCGAGTTCGATGGCGCGCGCATAGGCTTCGAGCGTTTCTTCCGGCAGATAGCCCGATGCGCCGCGGTGGGCGATGACCAGCGGCGGGTTGCCGTCGAGCGTCAGCAGCTTGTTGCTGGAGGGTCCGGTGCTGCTGCAGGCTGCCACGCAAAGGGCGGCTGTGGCGGTCAGGGCGATCTGAAGGGTGCGCATGGTCGTGGTTTCTCCGTCCGAATGAAGAGGCGCAGGGTAACCGCTTCGCGTGACAGCTTCGGCACCCACGCTCGCGCGGCGCCGACTTCCTGGAGAATGTGTTGCATGCTCCATACGCTTTCCCCCCAAAGCCTGCTGCTGGCCCAGACCCTGGTGCGCATGAACACCGTCAGTGCCAACAGCAACCTCCAACTGATCGACTTCGCGCAGAGCCACCTCGCGGCCCTGGGCGTCAAGAGTCGCATCACCTACAACGCCGAGCGCACCAAGGCGAACCTGTTCGCCACGCTGGGCGAAGGCAAGCCGGCCGGCGTGATCGTCTCGGGCCACACCGACACGGTGCCGTGGGACGGGCAGGACTGGAGCGTCGACCCGCTCTCCGCCGTGGTGCGCGACGAGCGGCTGTACGGCCGCGGCTCGGCCGACATGAAGAGCTTCATCGCCATCGCGCTGTCGAACGCGAAGCGCTTTTTGGAAAGCGACTCGCCCTTCGCGGTGCACTTCGCATTCAGCTACGAGGAAGAGATCGGCTGCTTCGGCGTGAAGGAACTCATCGCCGACATGCGCGAAGCCAACATCAAGCCGCTGGCCTGCATCGTGGGCGAACCCACCAGCATGGTGCCCGCCATCGCGCACAAGGGCGTCTACCGCTACAAGTGCTGCGTGCGCGGCAAGGAGGCGCATTCGTCGCTCACGCCGAAGTCGGTCAATGCCATCGAGATGGCGGCGCGCGTGATCGGCAAGGTGCGCGACATGGCGGAAGGCTTCGAGCGCAGCGAGCCGCGCTACGAGGGCTTCGACGTGCCATTCAGTACCGCGAGCGTGGGCCAGTTCCACGGCGGCATCGCCGACAACGTGGTGCCGCGCGACGCCGAGTTCCGCTACGAGTTCCGCGACCTGCCGACCGCCGATGCGAAGCGCATGCAGGCCGACGTGGTGGCCTACGCGGGCAGCATCGAGCCCGCGATGAAGAAGGTGGCGCCCGATGCGGGCTTCAGCTTCGAGACCATCTGCGAGATCCCGAGCTTCCTGGGCTCTGCCAACGACCCCGTCACGCTGCTGGCGCAGCGCCTGGCAAGCGAGGATCGCACCACGCTGGTGGCCTTCGGCACCGAAGCGGGCCTGTTCAAGAACGCCGGCATCCCCACGGTGGTGTGCGGTCCGGGCAGCATCGAGCAGGCGCACCAGCCCGACGAGTACGTGAGCCTCGAGCAGCTGGCACGCTGCGAGCTGTTCATGGAGCGGCTGGCTTCTTCTTCTGCCATCGGCTGAGATGGGACGTTGCTTTCCGGGGCGTCGTTCGGGGCGCGCTCACGCCGACGGGGGACATTCGCGAAGGGGAGTACCGGGTGCCCTGTGCACGCACCCCGGAGCATCGCGGCTGTGCGATGGAAGACTGACGGGCTTGAATTGACCGAAAGCAGCACCCCACTGCAGCGCATGAAGCGCGTCGCCCTCGGCCTGCTGTGCGGCGCCGCCGTGCTCTACGCAGTGGCCAGTGCACTGCATGCGCAGCACCCGGCGTGGGGCTACGTCGCCGCCTTCTCCGAAGCCGCGATGGTCGGCGCCATTGCCGACTGGTTCGCGGTGGTGGCGCTGTTTCGCCATCCGTTGGGCCTGCCGATTCCGCACACCGCCATCATCCCGAGCAACAAGGACCGCATCGGCGCCAAGCTCGCGGGCTTCATCTGCGACAACTTCCTGAGCACCGGGCAGGTGCTCGGGAAGCTGCGGGAATTCGATGCGGCCAGGCGCATCGCCGACTGGCTGGCCCGGCCCGCGAGCGGCGAGAAGCTCGGCGAATGGGGCGTGGCCGCCGCGCGCTACGGGCTCTCGGCCTTCGACGACGAGCGGGTGCGCGACTTCCTGGGGCGCGCCGCCGCGGCGGGCCTCGAGAAGATCGATCTCTCGCGCCTCACCGGCCAGGCGCTCGACGCGCTCACCGCCGGCGGACGCCACCAGGCCCTGCTCGACGACGTGCTGCAGCAGGTGGCCGGCCTGCTCGAAGGCGACGAGGTGCAGGCGCACATCACCGAGGCCATCGCGCGCGAGATCAAGACGCTGCGCTACGTCGGCCTCGACCAGGTGGCCGCCAAGCTGGCCACGCGCAAGATCGTCGCAGCCGTGGCGCGCACCATCGGCGAGCTGGCGGCCGAGCCCGACCATCCGATGCGCAGGCGCTTCGATCACTTCGTCGACGACTTCGTGGTGCGCCTGAAGCTCGACCCCGAGTTCCAGCAGCGCGGCGAGCAGATCCGCGCCGAGCTCGTCGCGCACCCGGCCCTGGGCGACTACCTGCATGGCCTGTGGGGCGAGCTGCTGGCGTGGCTGCACGACGACCTGGGCCGCGGCGACTCGACCATCCGCCGGCGCATCGCCTCGATGGCCGGCGCGCTGGGCACGCGGCTGCAGGGCGACGAGGCCATCCGCCGCTGGATCAACGAGCAGATCGAGGCGGCCGCGCCGCTGGCCATCGAGCGCTACCGAGAAGACATCCGCCGCTACATCGAGGAACGCGTGGGCGAGTGGAACGCTCAGGAAATGACGCTCGAGCTGGAGCGCCACATCGGGCGCGACCTGCAGTTCATCCGCATCAACGGCACGCTGGTGGGCGGGCTCGTGGGACTGCTGATCCACACGGTCACGCAGCTGCTGCGCGGCTGAGCGGCCCCGGGTAATCCACAGCGGACGAAAGTCCGCATCCTGTCTCCGGAGAGACCCCGCGGCCCCTCCCGCCTCCTAGACTGTTTCGCGCATCGATCAACCAGAGGAGACACGCACCATGCCCCGTCGAAGCAGCCTCGGCGCCCTCGCGCTGACCGCCACCCTCGCCCTGCTGGGCGCCTGCGGCAGCCTCGCGCCGCCATCGGCCACGCGGCCCGCTTCCTGGGGCCCGCCCGAGGCGCTGGTCGCCCCGTCGTCCTTCGCGGGGGTGCATGGGCTGGCCATCGACGCCAAGGGCCGGCTGCTCGCCGGCTCGGTGCTCGGCAACACGCTGTGGGAGGTCGACCGCAGCACCGGCGCAGCCAAGGTGCTGATCGACGCGCCCGAGGGCCAGGCCGACGACATCGCCGTCGGCCCGAAGGGCGAGCTGGCCTGGACCAACTACCTCATGGGCATGCTGCGCTACCGCGAGAGCGACGCCGCGCCCATGCGCGTGCTCGCCAAGGACCTGCCCGGCCTCAACTCGCTCGACTTCGACCGCCGCAACGGCAGGCTCTACGCCTCGCAGGTGTTCCTGGGCGACGCGCTGTGGGAGATCGACCGCGAAGGCCAGAAGCCGCCGCGGCTCATCAAGAAGGACATGGGCGGCTTCAACGGCTTCGAGGTGGGGTCTGACGGCATGCTCTACGGGCCGCTCTGGTTCAAGGGCCAGGTCGTGAAGATCGACCCGGCGAACGGCGCCATGACCGTGATCGCCGATGGCTTCAAGATCCCGGCCGCCGCCAACCTCGACGGCAAGGGCAACCTCTGGGTGGTCGATGCGCGCAGCGGCGAGCTGGTGCGGGTGGACCTCGCCACCGGCCGCAAGACCGTCGCGAAACAGCTGCGGCCCTCGCTCGACAACCTCGCCATCGCGCCGGACGGAACCATCTACGTCTCCAACATGGCGAACAACGAGGTGCAGGCCTTCAACCCCGCCACCGGTGACCTGCGCACGCTCACCAGCGGCAAGTTGGCCGTGCCGGCCGGCATGAAGATCGACGGCAACGACCTCTGGGTGGCCGACGTCTTCGGCTTTCGCCAGGTCGACGTGCGCACCGGCGAGGTGCGCGACGTGTTCCGCATGCAGCGCGACCCCGACCTCGACTATCCGTTCGCGGTCGGGCTTTCGGCCAGGCTCTTCGCGCTGAGCTCGTGGTTCACGGGCACGGTGCAGCTGGTCGACCGCCAGACGCTGAAGACCGTCGAAACCATTCACGGCCTGAAAGCGCCGTTCGACGCCATCCCCATGCCCGACGGCAGCGTGATCTACGCCGAGATCGCCACCGGCAGCATCACCCGCGCCAGTGGACCGAAGTTCTCCGAAAAGTCAGTGCTTGCTAGCGGCTTGAACGGCCCGGTGCAGATGGTCGTCGGCCGAGACGGCGCGCTCTACGTGACCGAGGCCGCCGGCAAGCTCTTGCGCATTCCGCTGGACGCCAGTGCGCCGCTGCGCACCGTGGCCGACGGGCTGGCGCTGCCCGAGGGGCTGGCGCAAACGCCGTGGGGCAGCTTCATCGTGGCAGAGAGCGCGGCGCGCCGGCTGGTGGAAATCGACCCCGTGAACGGCACGCGCCGGACGGTCGCCGAGAACCTGCCGATCGGCCTCGCGCCCGGGCCGGGACTGCCCCCGCCCTATGTGGTGACAGGCGTTGCAGTGAGCCGCGACGGCACGATCTACATGGCTGCCGATCGCAACAATGCGATATATCGAATTCGGCCCGTAAGGTAGCGTAACGAAAAGTTTAGATTTCGATTTACTTTTAAAAACAAATATTACAGACTGCGCGGGACGTCTTGCAGCGTCCCGATCGCATCCGGTGATGGGGAGTCCGCGAGGCGCTCTTTTTCTTGAAAGGGACATCGCATGACACCGCTCGTCACAGGCCAACTTCTGTCGCCCGAGTACGCACTGGGCATGGTCGCGCTTTCGTTCGTCATTTCTTTCGCGGGCTCGCTGGTGGCCCTCATCTGCGCCGGCCGCATGGTCGGGGCGGACGGCAAACCCAACCTCGCCGTCGTGGCCTGCGCAGCAGTGGCACTGGGCGGCATCGGCATCTGGTCGATGCACTTCATCGGCATGCTGGCGTACCGCCTGCCGGTGGCCATCTCGTACAACATGCCGCTCACGGTGGTGTCGCTGGTGGCGGCCATCCTGATCTCCGGCATTGCCCTCTACATGGCCGGCGGACGGCGCAAGTTCAGCAAATCGGGGTGGCTCGGCGGCAGCCTGCTGGCCGGCATCGGTGTCTGCGTAATGCACTACATGGGCATGTTCGCGATGAACATGCGCGCCTCGATGGACTTCGACCTGACGAGGGTCGGGCTGTCGGTGCTGATCGCCGTCACCGCCGCCGGCGCGGCCCTGTGGCTGGCGTTCAACCTGCGCAAGTTCACGCACAAGGTTGCGGCGGCCGTGGTGATGGGCGTGGCGGTCTGCACCATGCACTACGTGGGCATGAGTGCGGCCAGCATGGTGTGCATCGCCGCGGCGCCCACTGACGCGCTGGCCATCGGCGGCAGCTACATGGGCCTCACGGTGTTCGGCACGGCCGGCGCGGTGCTGATCTTCATCTACTGGGTGGTCACCGGCAGCAGCCTCGACGCCCCGGTGGCCGTGCGGCGCGCCCGCGCAAGCTGACCTCCCTGCGGCCAGCCAGTAAGCGCAAGCGGGGGCGGCGCCCGCCCCCTAGAGTCGGTGCAGAGCGAAAACAAGCGATCTGCACGGACTCCACATGCCAGTCATCGAATCCCGGCTGCAAACGGCCAGCGACACCTTCCAGGCCAACCGCACCGGCATGCTCGCGCTGCTGCTCGACACGGGCGCGCCCTTCCTGCCGCTGGCCTCGCTCGCGGGGCTGGGGCATGACGGCCCCGATCTGGCCAGGAGCGTGCCGGGCGGCGGCCTGATCTCCGGCATCGGTCAGGTGTCGGGCGTGCGCTTCTCGTGCGGCAGGCTGGCCGAGCAGGCGTTCGTCGCGAGGCAAGCCGAACGCGTGGATTTCCACTTTCGCGGCCAGTCGTTCCGATTGGAGAACCTGACGCACGTCGCGGTGGCGCGCACCGACGGCACCGGCAGCGACGGCCTGCTGCGCGCCTCCATGAACGGCCGGGTGATCGCGCTGCTCGTGGCCGAAGGCGATGCGGTCGCCGCGGGCCAGCCGCTGGTCACGCCCGAAGCGATGAAGATGGAGCACGTCCATTGCGCGCCGCGCGCCGGCCGCGTCGCCCTGCATGTCGTGGTGGGTGCGCAGGTCGCGGACGCATGACGGCGACGGCTCCTACCAATGTCCGAAGGTCATTCGCATGAATGCCCCCTCCTCCCGCTACCGCTCCGTCTTCGCGCCCGGCCTGTTCGACGGACAGGTCATCGTTGTCACCGGCGGCGGCTCCGGCATCGGCCGCTGCACCGCGCACGAGCTTGCCGCGCTCGGCGCGCAGGTGGTGCTGGTCGGCCGCAAGCCCGAGAAGCTCGAGCAGGTGAAGGCCGAGAACGGCGGCGCCATCGTCAACATCGTGGCCGATATCTGGGGCTCGATGCCCAACATGGGCCACAGCGGCGCGGCGCGCGCCGGCATGGTGAGCTTCACCGAGACCGCCGTGCTCGAATGGGCCGCGAGCGGCGTGCGCGTGAACGCGGTGGCGCCGGGCTACATCGCGTCCAGCGGCATGGACCATTACCCGCCCGAGGCCGGCGGCATGTTGCGCGCCATGCGCAACACCGTGCCAGCGGGCCGTTTCGGCAACGAGGCCGAGACCTCCGCCGCCATCGCCTTCCTGCTGAGCCCCGCTGCCAGCTTCATCAGCGGCAGCGTGCTGCGCGTGGACGGCGCGCGGCCGCAGGTGCGCATGGGCTGGCCAATGGAGATTCCCGATGCGCAGACACAGCAGCGCGCGGCGGTGAGGCCTTTCGACGGCTTTCACCTCGCACAGACGCCGCGCGTGTTCCGGAATGACGAGCCCAACGACTGATTGGAGACAAGCGACATGCAGTACACCCACGAACACCTCGAGATCCAGAAGACCCTGCGCCGCTTCATCGACGAAGAGATCAACCCGCACGTGGACGAATGGGAAGAGGCAGAGATCTTCCCCGCGCACGAGGTCTTCAAGAAGCTCGGCAACCTGGGCATGCTGGGGCTGAACAAGCCCGAGGCCTTCGGCGGCGCGGGGCTCGACTACTCGTATGCGATGGCGATGGCCGAGGCGCTCGGCCACGTGAGTTGCGGCGGCGTGCCGATGGCCATCGGCGTGCAGACCGACATGTGCACGCCCGCGCTCGCGCGCTTCGGCAGCGACGAACTGCGCCGCGAATTCCTCGTGCCCGCCATTGCCGGCGACACGGTCGGCTGCATCGGCGTGAGCGAGCCCGGCGCGGGCAGCGATGTGGCGGGCCTCAAGAGCCACGCGCGCAAGGACGGCGACGACTACCTCATCAGCGGCCAGAAGATGTGGATCACCAACAGCCTGCAGGCCGACTGGATGTGCATGCTGGTCAACACCAGCGACGGACCGGTTCACCGCAACAAGTCGCTCGTGATGGTGCCGATGGACAGCCCCGGCATCGAGAAGGCGAAGAAGATCCGCAAGATCGGCATGAACTCGAGCGACACCGGACTCATCTACTTCGACAACGTGCGTGTGCCGCAACGCTTTCGCATCGGCGAGGAAGGCCAGGGCTTCGTCTACCAGATGCAGCAGTTCCAGGAAGAGCGCCTGTGGGCTGCCGCGAGTTCGCTGGAGCCGATGGAAGACTGCATCGCGCAGACCATCGAGTGGGCGCAGCAGCGCCACATGTTCGGCGCCACGCTGGCCGACCAGCAGTGGGTGCAGTTCAAGCTGGCCGAACTCAAGACCGAGGTGGAAGCGCTGCGCGCGCTGACCTACCGTGCCTGCGACCTGCATGTGCAGGGCGAGGACGTGCTCGAGCTCGCGTCGATGGCCAAGCTCAAAACCGGCCGCCTCACGCGGCAGGTGGCCGACACCTGCCTGCAGTTCTGGGGCGGCATGGGCTTCACGCTCGAGAACCGCGTCTCGCGCCTGTACCGCGACGGTCGGCTCGGCTCCATCGGCGGTGGCGCGGACGAGGTCATGCTCGGCATCCTCGCAAAGACGATGGGCATCGCGAAGCGGCCGCCGCGCGGCTGAGGCGCCCATGGACGCCGAACTGCAAGCCGACCGCGCGGCGCTCGCCGACACGGTGCGGCGCCTTGCCGAAAGCGAGATCGCGCCGAACGTGCAGGCCTGGGACGAAGCGGGCGAGTTTCCGCGCGCGCTCTACGCACGCGCCGCCGAACTGGGATTGCTCGGACTGGGTTACCCCGAAGACCTGGGCGGTACGCCCGCTTCGTATTCGCTCAAGCTGCCCGCATGGGTCGCACTCGCGCGCCACGGCAAGAGCGGCGGTGTGCTCGCAAGCCTGTTCTCGCACAACATTGGATTGCCGCCCGTGGTGCTGCATGCGGGCGATGCGGTGCGCCGCGAGGTCGTGCCGCCGGTGCTGCGCGGCGAGAAGATCGCCGCGCTCGCCATCACCGAGCCCGGCGGCGGCTCCGACGTGGCCGCGCTGCGCACCACCGCAAGGCGCGAGGGCGATCACTACGTGGTGAACGGCGAGAAGACCTTCATCACCTCGGGCATGCGCGCCGACTGGATCACGGTGGCCGTGCGCACCGGCGAAGGGCGCGGCGCGAGCGGCATCTCGATGCTCCTCGTGCCCGGCGATGCGCCCGGCCTTTCGCGCACGCGCCTCGCGAAGATGGGCTGGCTGTGCTCCGACACCGCGACGCTGCACTTCGACAACGTGCGCGTGCCGGCGCGCTACCTGCTCGGCAACGAAGGCGCGGGCTTCCGCATGGTCATGGGCAACTTCAACGGCGAGCGCATCGGGCTCGCGGCGGGCGCACTCGGCTTCTCGCAAGCCTGCCTCGACGAGGCGCTGGCCTGGGCGCGCGATCGCAGGACATTCGGTGCCGCGCTCATCGAGCACCAGGCGGTGCGCCACAAGCTGGTCGACATGCAGATGCGCATCGCCTCCACCGAGGCGTGGATCGAGGCGGTTTCGGCCGAAGGCGACGCGCACGAAGCGGCCGGGCGCTTCAACGCACCCGAATGGGTCGCGCAGGTCTGCATGCTGAAGAACCATGCGACGCAGACCATGCAGTTCTGCGCCGACCAGGCGGTGCAGATCCTCGGCGGCATGGGCTTCATGCGCGGCACGGTGAGCGAGCGCATCTACCGCGAGGTGAAGGTGATGATGATCGGCGGCGGGACCGAGGAGATCATGAAGGAACTGGCGGCCAGGCAGATGGGCTGGTAGGCGCACGCCTACAAAAGGCGCCGGACCGATCCCTGTTCGGCGCCTGTCTGGAACGCTTGCGCCATGCGCGTGTCCAACAATCCAGCGGCCCTTGCCGGGTCGCAGGAGATCACCATGTTCTCTTTCACTTACGGCATCGGCGCCGTCGTCCTCGTGTTGCTGGTGATGCTGGCCTTTTCCGCCATCTGGATCTTCCGCGAATACGAGCGAGGCATCGTGTTTACGCTGGGGCGTTTCACGCGGGTCGCGGGCCCCGGGCTGGTGATCGTGATACCGGCCATCCAGCAGGTGGTGCGCGTCGACCTGCGCACCGTGGTGCTCGAAGTGCCGACGCAGGACGTGATCTCGCGCGACAACGTGTCGGTCAAGGTCAGCGCGGTCGTCTACTTCCGCATCGTCGACGCAGAGAAGGCCATCATCCAGGTCAAGGATTTCTTCAACGCCACCAGCCAGCTGGCCCAGACCACGCTGCGCTCGGTGCTCGGCAAGCACCAGCTCGACGACATGCTGGCCGAGCGCGAGAAGCTCAACCTCGACGTGCGCGAGTCGCTGGACGTGCAGACGGCGTCATGGGGCATCAAGGTGTCGAACGTGGAGATCAAGCAGATCGACCTCACCGAATCGATGGTGCGCGCCATCGCGCGGCAGGCGGAGGCCGAACGCGAGCGGCGGGCCAAGGTGATCCACGCCGAGGGCGAGTTGCAGGCCTCGGAAAAGCTGTTCCAGGCCGCGCGCGTGCTGGCGCAGGAGCCGCAGGCCATCCAGCTGCGCTACCTGGAGACGCTGACGGTGATCGGCGCGGACAAGAACACGACCATCGTGTTTCCGCTGCCGGTGGACCTGCTGACGAGCTTCCTGGGCAAGCGTTCCTAGCCTGCGCGGCACTGGGTCAGTCGTTCTTCTCGGGCGTTTCGCCCCGTGCAGCCGCAAGCGCGGCCGCCGCGCGCAGCTTGTCCTTCTTGCTCGGCCGCTTGCCCTTGACGCCGCCGGTACCCGACGCATCGACCACGGGCACTGCCACCTCCGTCGGCTCGAAGCCTTCGACGCGTTCGCGCGGCAGGCTCAGCCCCTGTCGCTTCTCGATCAGCCGGAAGTGCGCCTCGGTGGCCGCGCTCACGAAACTGATCGCCAGTCCGCTCTCGCCCGCGCGGCCGGTGCGGCCGATGCGGTGGATGTAGTCGGTCGGCGAGCGCGGCAGGTCGTAGTTGATGACCACGGGCAGCTGCGCGATGTCGATGCCGCGCGCTGCGAGGTCGGTGGCGATCACCACGTCCCAGCGGCTCTGCTTGAACTGCGAAAGGATGTCGGTGCGCGTGCCCTGCGCGATGTCGCCGTGAAAGGGCACGGCGTAGATGCCGTTCTTGTAGAGCTTCTCGGCCACGGTCTGCGCCGCATGCTGCGTGGCGACGAAGACCAGCACGCGATCCCATTCGCCTTCGTGCTGCTTCAACAGATGGCGCAGCAACTGCGTGCGGCGGATGGCGTCGACCTCGATCACGCGCTGCACGATGTTCGGCTCGGTGCCGGGCTCGCCCTGCACGTCGACGACGGCCGGATCGCGCAGCATGCCGTCGGCCAGCGCCTGGATGGCGCTCGGGAAGGTGGCGGAGAACAGCAGGTTCTGGCGCTGCTTCGGCAAGAGCGCGAGGATGCGGCCGAGCTCTTCGGCAAAGCCGAGGTCGAACAGGCGGTCGGCCTCGTCGAGCACCAGCGTCGACACGGCATCGAGCTTGAGCGCGTTGTGGTCGACGAGGTCGAGCAGCCGGCCCGGCGTGGCGACGACGATGTCGGCGCCGCCGCGCAGGCTCATCATCTGCGGGTTGATCGACACGCCGCCGAAGGCGACGACGATCTTCAGGCGCTCGGGCAGGTGCTGCGCCAGGCTGCGCATGGTCTCGCCCACCTGGGCCGCGAGCTCGCGCGTGGGCACGAGCACCAGCGCGCGCACGCGGCGCGAGCCCTGTGCGCGCTCGGCGCTCAGGCGCTGCAGCAGGGGCAGGGAAAATGCGGCGGTCTTGCCGGAGCCGGTCTGCGCCGAGCCCCGCAGGTCGCGGCCTTGCAGAATCGCGGGGATGGCCGCGGCCTGGATGGCGGTCGGCGCGGCATAGCCGCTTTCGGCGGCGGCCTGCACGAGCGCGGGGGCCAGGCCCAGTGAGTCGAATGGCATGTAAGCAGACACAGAAGAGAAGAAAGACGGATCGGATGTCGACGATGAAACAGCAGCGCAATCAGGCCGGCAGCGCCCTGGTGTACTCCACGGAAGCGGGCGGCCGCATGTGCCCCGGCTGCGGCGAGCCCATGGCCCGGTGCCGCTGCAAGGAGCTCAAGGCGCGCCTGCCGGCCACGGACGGCATTGTCCGCGTATCGCACGAAACCAAGGGACGCAAGGGCAAGGGCGTGACCGTCGTCAAGGGCGTGGCGCTCGATGCGGCGGCGCTGGCGGCGCTCGGCAAGCAGCTGAAAACGGCCTGCGGCTCGGGCGGCACGGTGAAGGACGGCGTGATCGAGATCCAGGGCGACCACCGAGAACTGGTGGTCGCGGCGCTGGTGAAGCAGGGCCACACGGTCAAGCGGGCGGGAGGCTGAGCACCGATGCAACCCGAAGACCTGCAGCGCCTGGTGACGCTCCAAATGCCTTTCGGCAAGCACAAGGGCACGCTGATTGCCGATCTGCCCGGAAATTACCTGACCTGGTTTGCACGCGAGGGTTTTCCCTCAGGAGAAATTGGCCGGCTGCTCGCGCTGATGCATGAAATAGACCACAACGGGCTCTCCGGCCTGCTGAAACCGTTGCGAAACCGCCCATCGGGCCGAGATGTTTCTCAATAACACACGATTTCCCCACGCTTTTTGTAAATCGGGCCGGATAATCCGGCCTACGTGTCTGTGAGCTTTGTCTCCCGTGCACGTAATTCGGTGATCGGTCAGTTTCGCGCCACAGCGCATTTTGTTTGTTGTGATTCTGGGACTCCATCGCTTTGTCTTGTTGGTTTGAATTAGGAGTCCCTCAATGGGCAAGAAACTCTACGTAGGCAACCTCGCCTACTCCGTGCGTGACAACGATCTGGAACAAGCCTTCGGCGAGTTCGGCGCCATCGTCAGCGCCAAGGTCATGATGGAACGTGACACCGGCCGTTCGAAGGGCTTCGGCTTTGTCGAAATGGGTTCGGATGCCGAAGCACTGGCAGCCATCGAAGCCATGAACGGCCACTCGCTGCAGGGCCGCGCCCTGACGGTGAATGAAGCCCGTCCGATGGAAGCTCGTCCCCCCCGTACCGGTGGTGGCGGTGGCTACGGTGGTGGTGGTGGCGGCGGTGGCGGCTACGGCGGTGGTGGCGGCGGCTACGGCGGCGGTGGCCGCAGCGGTGGTGGCGGCGGCTACGGCGGCGGCGGCGGTGGTCGCGGCGGCTACTAAGCCCTTCCCTCCAGAGCCTTCGGGCTTCTGAATGAAAAGCTCCTTCGGGAGCTTTTTTCGTTTCTGCGCCAGGCTCGAGCGCCTTGGTCAGCTCGGCCTAATGAAAACCCGGTAAGCAATAGTCCGTACCTCCGCGGTCAGCCAACAGTCAGCCGCGCAGAACGACCCTCGACCCTTCATATAAGAGGGGCGAGACATGCGCATCAAGAGTCAGGCGGACTTCTTTTCAGGAGTCATGTTCACTGCCGTGGGAGGGGCCTTTGCGATAGGCGCCACCACCTACACCGTCGGCAACGGTGCCCGCATGGGACCGGGTTACTTCCCGCTGATGCTCGGCATCCTGCTGGCCGTCCTCGGCGCCATCATCATGTTCCAGGCGCTGGTGGTCGAAACCCCCACCGGCGACCCGATCGGCAAATGGGCCTGGAAGCCGCTGGCCTTCGTGCTCGGCGCCAACCTCGCCTTCGGCGTGCTGCTGGGCGGCCTGCCCAGCATCGGGCTGCCGGCGATGGGGATGATCATCGCGATCTACGCGCTCACGATCATCTCGAGCATGGCGGGCGAGCACTTCAAGCTGCGCGACGTGCTGATCCTCTCCACCATCCTGGCGGCCGGCAGCTACGTGGCCTTCATCTGGGCGCTGAAGCTCCAGATCCAGGTCTGGCCTACTTTCATTTCGGGTTGAGGAGCGCACCGCCATGGAACTGTTCCACAACCTCGCGACCGGCTTCGGCGTCGCGTTCACCTTCACCAACCTGCTGTACTGCCTGATCGGCTGCATCCTGGGCACGCTGATCGGCGTGCTCCCGGGCATCGGCCCGGTCGCGACCATCGCGATGCTGCTGCCCGCCACGTACGCGCTGCCGCCTGTGTCGGCGCTGATCATGCTGGCCGGCATCTACTACGGCGCGCAGTACGGCGGCTCGACCACGGCCATCCTGGTGAACCTGCCCGGGGAGTCGTCCTCGGTGGTCACCTGTATCGACGGCTACCAGATGGCAAGGCAGGGCCGCGCAGGCCCGGCGCTCGCCGCGGCGGGCCTGGGTTCGTTCTTCGCGGGTTGCGTGGGCACGCTGATCCTGGCCGCCTTCGCACCGCCGCTGACCGAGCTGGCCTTCAAGTTCGGCCCGGCGGAGTATTTCTCGCTGATGGTGCTGGGCCTGATCGGCGCGGTGGTGCTGGCCTCGGGCTCGCTGCTGAAGGCGGTGGCGATGATCGTGCTGGGCCTGCTGCTGGGCATCGTCGGCACCGACGTGAATTCGGGCGTGGCGCGCTACAGCTTCGACATTCCGGAGCTCACCGACGGCATCGGCTTCGTGGTGATCGCCATGGGCGTGTTCGGCTACGGCGAAATCATCGGCAACCTCTCGCAGCCCGACGACGAGCGCGAGGTGTTCACGCACAAGGTGAAGGGCCTGTGGCCCACCAAGGAAGACTTCAAGCGCATGACGCCCGCGGTGCTGCGCGGCACGGCACTGGGTTCGGCGTTGGGCATCCTGCCCGGCGGCGGCGCGCTGCTGGCAGCCTTCGCGGCCTATGCGCTGGAAAAGAAGATCAAGATGCGCCCCGGCGAAGTGCCCTTCGGCAAGGGCAACATCCGCGGCGTGGCTTCGCCCGAGTCGGCCAACAACGCCGGCGCGCAGACCTCCTTCATCCCGCTGCTGACGCTGGGCATTCCGCCCAACGCGGTGATGGCGCTGATGGTGGGTGCGATGACGATCCACAACATCCAGCCCGGCCCGCAGGTGATGACCAGCAACCCCGAGCTGTTCTGGGGCCTGATCGCCTCGAT